>JAQBUE010000150.1 GCA_027624045.1 Acidobacteriota bacterium | reverse complement strand
CGTCGCGTCGGTAGTCGGGTTCGCGGTGTTCCTCGCAGCCGACTCGTTTCCGGCGGCGTCTAGCGCCGTGACTTCGTAGCTGTACTCGGTGTCAGGGGTTAGCCCGGTGTCGCCGAAACTCGTTCCCGCGACCGTCGCCACAATCACTGCGTCGCGATAAACCCGATAGTCCGCAACAGCGACGTTATCCGTCGAGGCGCTCCAGCTCAAGTCGACGGTCGTTTCGCCGACCACGTCGACAGTCAGACTCGCAAGTGCTGTCGGCGGGGTCGGTATCAGACGCCGGCATCGAATAAACGATCGTCAGCTTAGGCCGAAGCGATGCGGTTCCGTATTCGCTCGAACGGATATCTCCACCATTGGAAGCTGTGGAATCCACGATGATGATGCCGTGATTCGAGCCTGGACTGTCGACCCAACCTTGCACGGCGGCAACGCCGTCGACGTTGAGGGCGACCAGAATATTTCCTGTCCCCGGAGCTGAAAACGTCCCCAACACCGCAGTGCCTCGGTCGTTCGTTCCCTGCGCGCCGGCGACCTGCCAAGCGACGCCTGATGACGACTCATTCCAGGTCGCCCCTAGCTCGCTCCATGCAGTTTTCAGCTCGTAAAGCGAGTACACACTGGTTGTCGGGTCAAACGTTTCCAAGTTAACCGTTGCCGACTGAACGATCGATCCGGCTGGGATATTGCTTATGTCAAAGCGCAGCAGCGGGGCCAGGTCAACCCCCAAACCGTCGTCGCCATCGACTAAAAGCGTCGTCGACGACCCAAAATTCGTAGTCGCGGCGCCCTCGGCGAGGTAGGTGTCACCCGCACCCGCGTAGCTGTCGACTCCCTGTTGGAATTCCATCGTAATCGTGTCGAGGTACTGGAACATCTGTTGGGAATTAAGAGCGATTGGATTGAGCGCAACATCAGTTACGTTATTCACCGTGAGCGTGTACGTAAAGCCGCTGGTCATCGAAGTGGTCGTTAGGTTTACGGTGTGTCCATCGGGGTCAAGCGTGGCGGCGGACACAGTGATCCCACCGTCGCTCGAGTAATTTCCGGGCGTTTCGGCGGAGGTCTGCTCGACGTCTTCTGAGAAAACAACTTCAACGTTGGTTGCGCTGCCTTCAGCCGCTACGCTGATCAGGGTCGGAGGAGTTACGTCGGCACCCTTGAGAATCGTGAACTCGTCAGCGACCGCACCGCTGCTGTCGAGATAGATTGCATCTAACCGGTTGTCGTTGAAATCGAGCACCATCGAACCAAGTAGGTTCAAGTTCACAACCATCGTCGGGTGGTTGAGCGCACCGCCACTAATTTTCCCCGAAGCGCCGGCAACCGCGAACACGGCTCCCGCATGTGGAACGGCGATTGCGTCGAGCTTTTGATACACCCCGTCGCCGCTCTCTGAGCCATCGCCGGCGTTTATCTGGTTTGCCGAGCTGAAGGTCGTGGAAATTCCGTAGTGCCCGTCGATCAAGTACGAACGCTCGTAAGAGTGGCTATGCCCGGACAACACCAAATCGACACCGTACATCTCGAGGATCGGAAGCGCGTTCTGGCGCATATCGATCAGTCGGCCCTCGGTGTCTGAATTGTGCGAGCCCTTGGTATACGGCGGGTGATGCCAGTAGGCGACCAACCAGGGTTTGTCGTTGACCATTAAATCGCTCTCGAGCCACGTCATCATCGCCCCGCTCGGCGAACGATCCGTGTGGTACGAGTCTAGGCAGACGAAGGGGACATTGCCGCGATCAAACGAGTAGTAAGCTTCAGTTCCTGTGGGCACCCCGCCGGCCTCGCCAGCGATCGGAAACTCGAAAATGTCGTAGTACGGCCCCGACCCTGTCTGTGGCAATACCTGCGAGTCCGCCGATTGACCATCGTGATTGCCCAGCGTCGACAAGAGCACCGAGTTCTTTAGGACCTGCGGGTACATGTCGAAAACGGCTTGCTGGTACTCGGGGTCCGTGCCGTCGTTGTAAGCGTTGTCACCAAGCATGATCCACAGGTTCGTGTCTTGGCCCGCCGCGTAGGTGAGATAGCTATCCCTTACAGCCGCCGCATTTGCGTCTTTGGTGCCGGAATCGCCCAGCACCCAAGCCCGGAAGGGCGTCACTGCGCCCGGCGTCGGCGATGTGACGACAAAATGAGTCGAATCGCCACCCGCCAAGGTCTCAGTCGTCGAACCGATGGAGTAGAAGTATTTCGTGTCGGCCGCCAGGCCTGACACCGCGACGCTGTGCTCGGTCGTAGAGGGGCCCGTCGGCGCCGTCAGGTTGAGGTTTGACGAGCTAAGCCCGTACTTGACAACCCCGTCGGTCGCAACATCAGTGCGCCAACGAACAATGACGCCGCTATCGGTGCCCTGCTGGAGATACGGTCCCCGGACCAACGTGGCCGCGCTTGCGGAGAAAATACTCAGTGAAAAGAGAATTGCGAATATTTGATTGCGTAGATGTGCCATGGCTATAGGGGGGGGAGTGCTTTGAAATTAACACTAAATCGTCATACCGGCAATACCACCAATTGGCTATGCCATCGGGCCCTAGCCCGCTATCTGCCGCTGCCGATAACCACCGTTTTAAGCGTTCGCGCTACGATCATCAGGTCAAAAGCGATCGACGAGTTTTTCAAATAAAACAGGTCGTACTCAAGTTTCAGGCGAGCGTCCTCGACACTCACCGCGTAGGGATGACAAACTTGGGCCCAGCCTGTAATCCCTGGGCGAACCGAGTGGCGCTCGTCGAAAAACGCAATCTGCTCGCGCAAGATCTCGACAAACTCGGGCCGCTCGGGGCGCGGGCCAACGAAACTCATTTCTCCACGGATGACATTCAAGTACTGAGGGATCTCATCGAACCGATACTTGCGCAGGAATCGGCCAATGCGCGTAACTCGTGAATCCCCCTCCGAGGCCCAACGTACGCCGTCCCGCTCAGCATCACGCCGCATCGTTCGAAACTTCAGCAGATCAATGCGGATTCCGCTGATGGTGATCACTGATTCCGGGCTGATGGTGATCAGGTCGGAGCGTAGCGACGCTGGAGTGTTTATCATTTCCGAAGTGATCGGCATGAGTCAAGGGTAAAGGGCATCATCATCTCGTTTCTCCTTGTTTTGAGGCCGTTAGGCCTGGGTTTGCCGGCGCAAAGTTTGCGTGACCAACTTGGTTGGTGGCGGATTGCCGCCGGCGTTGTTCGAATTCGTCGACTTGGCGGGCCAGGTGCCGCCAGTAACGGTCGGAAACCGACAGCTCCGCGACCTCGGCAAGCAAACGCGTGAAGTAGCGCAAGCTGGAGATCGATGGCGCTGTGGGGTGGTTCAACAGAGTGACGTACTTGCGGGCGCAGCCGAGCAGGTAGGCGCGTTCGATCTGCTCAAGCGGCACGCGGTGCTGTTGCCATTCAGCGGCGAGCCGCTCGTCCGCCGGGCCGAACGTTGCTTGTACGCAGGAACGGCTCAGGAACAACTTGCGAACTTGCTCGATGTAGTTGGCTTGGTCGTTCGATGTCGTTTCGGCGGTGTGCTTGTGATAGGGCCAGAAGCGCTCGGCGATCTCGATCGAGTTCATCCGGTGCTGGTTCGACGCGGCTTGCACTTGGCAGACGTGCTTGAGTTGCAGCTCCCGCAAGTAGCTCGTGATCGAGCGGGGACTCTTGCCCAGACGATGAGCCAAGTCGCCGTGTCGGAAACGAAGCTGACCACTGCGGCGATCAGCGTGGAGGCAGACGTGGACGAACAGCTTGAAGGCGCCGTCGGAGAGCAGTGCCAGAGCTTGTTCAACCTCGCGACCGGCGGCGAAGAAGCCGGTAGAGCGTTTGAGAGTGAGAGGACTCATGCCTGCGCCTCCTCGTCGGGTGATGACGAGCGAGCGCGCTTCTTGCGTAACGATTCGCCTTCGAGTTCGATGCGGTGGGCGTTGTGCACCAGCCGGTCGAGGATGCTGTCGGCTAGGGTGGGGTCGCCGATCTGGGCATGCCACTTGGCCACCGGCAGTTGGCTGGTCAAGATCGTTGAGCGGCGCTGATAGCGGTCGTCGCAGATCTCGAGGAAGTCGCGGCGTTCGACCTCGTTCATCGGTGCCATGGCCCAGTCGTCGACGATCAACACGTCGAGGCGGGACAGCCGCAGCAGTCGACGCGGCAAGCTGCCGTCGGCGCGAGCAATGGCCAGGTCGCGGAACAGTTGCGAGGCGCGAGTATAGAGCGCGGTGTAGCCGTCGCGGCAGGCCTTGTGAGCCAAGGCGCAGGCCAGATAACTTTTCCCGATCCCGGTTGGACCGAGAAGAAAAAGATTGTGATGTTGGTGCACCCAGCGCGACTCGGCCGTGAGGCTGCGGATGAGCTTACGATCGAGTCCGCGCGAGTGGCGAAAGTCGATGTCTTCGACCGCCGCCGCCAGCTTGAAGTGGGCTTGGGCCAAGCGCCGGGTCAAGGCGCGATTCTCCTTCCAGGTCCACTGTTGGTCGACCAGCAAGCCGAAGCGTTCCTCGAAGCTGAGGTCGGCGATGTCGGTGTCTTGCTGCTGTTGCTGGAAGGCGTCGGCCATGCCGTTGAGCTTCATCGTGTAGAGCTTTTCGAGAGTCTGTTGGGTCAACATGCGGTCTCCTGTTGGGTGGCTAGATCGAGGGTTTGCAGTAGTTGGGGCGGGTCGTAGTAGTCCGCTCCGCGGATGTTGTTGTGCTCGACGGGCGCGTTTTCAGGAGGCGACTCTTCGAGCGGCTGCCGATCCAGGCCGCTTGCCAAGATCGATTTGAGGCTTTGATAGGAGCAGGCGTCGAAGTGCAACGCCCGCCGCGACGCCGCCTCGACTCGTTCGGTCGAATGCATCTTGCTCAGCCGCAAGATCCCCAAGCAAGAGCGGTAGCCCATCTCCGGATGCGGCTTGGCGGCAAGAATCTTCTCGAACACCTTGGCGGTTGAGGCTCCGACGTTGCGCGCCCAATCGATCAGTCGCGAAGGCGTCCACTCCAAGTGCTGTTGGTGCGACTTGGGGCGGTGTTCGTGAACCGTCGTCTGGCGGTAGGGCTCTTGGCTACGCGGGTGCGAAGCCACGCGGCGGCCTTGGTGGAAGATCTCGAGAGTGCGGGCAGCCAAGCGAACTTCCAGCCGTTTACCGACGAGTTGATACGGGACCGAGTAGTAATGGCGCTCGACCTCGATGTGGTAGTCAATATTGACGCGCGCCGTCTTCCACTCGCCGAACTCGTAGCGCTCGACGGGTAGCGGTTTCAAGGCCGGCCGATCAAGCGATTGATACAAGCTCAACCGTGAGCCGGAGCGCTTGCGGAAGGCCCGCTGGTTGATCCGCTCGAGCAATTCGGCTATCGCCTGATTGAGCTCCCCGAGCGAGCTGAAGCGCCGCTTGCGCAGCGCCGCCACGATCCAACGTTCGACGACTTGAACGGCGGCCTCGACTTTGGCCTTGTCCCTTGGCTTTCGCGGACGCGTTGGCACGACCGCCACGCCGTAGTGCGCCGCCATCTCTTGATAGCTGCGGTTGAGGTCCGGTTCATAGCGGCAGGCGCGGCTCACGCCCGAGCGCAGGTTGTCCGAGACGACGATCTCCGGTACGCCCCGGAAAAACTCGAAGGCCCGTACGTGCGAGCCCAGCCAGTCCGGCAGTTGCTGGCTCCAGGAGGCTTCGGCGTAGCTGTAGGAACTCGCGCCCAGAGCCGCCACGAAGATCTGCGCCTGGCGCACCTCGCCCGTTGTAGGATTCTCGACGGGGATCGTCGCTCCGGCGTAATCGACGAACAGCTTCTCGCCGGCGCGGTGTTCTTGTCGCAGCACCACGTCGAGCTTGCGCCGCCAGCGCCGGTACAACTCGCAGAAGCGGCTGTAGCGATAGCCGCCCGGGTGCTGCTCGATGTACTCCTCCCACAGCAGTTGCAGCGTGACGTACTTGTGGGACTTGAGCTGTTCGTGAACGACGGCGAAGTCCGGCTCGGACTTCTCGTAGCGAGCCTTTACGCGCCGACGACCGAACAACCGCTCCTCGAGCTGAGCGTCGTCACAATCGGCTGGCAGCGGCCACTCGACACCGGCCGACTCGGCTCGTTTCAGGTAGTTGTGAACGCTGCTCTGGCCGATCGAACAGCAGCGAGCAATCTCGCGCTGCCCGAGTCCCAGTTGCTGTAGTCGAAGAACTTCTTTGATCTTGCGCATGGACAATCTTTTTTGCGGCAAAACACTTCCTCCACTTCCCAGTGGAGGCGGTCTCGCCGCTCGAGTGTCCAGCGCCGCCCGCTCGCCTGTTCCGGGCTCGTGATCGCCATTCCGACAAACCCCAATCAGTGATCGGCATCAGCCCGGAATGGTGATCACCATCAGCCCGGAATCCTGATCATCTTCACCCCGGAATCGTGATCACCTTGCCCCGGAATCCGCAATCTTGCGGCGTGTGCTTGATGAGTGGCTTGGTGTCGCACCTTTTACCGGTCCCAGTGACTTTGTGTTCTCGATCAGGACGAACAGCCCGATCAACTTAAAGAACGTGGTTGAACGACACATCAAACCTGCATGTCGCCGTCTAGGTATCCCGGTAGTCTCTTGGCACGACCTCCGGCACACGTACACGACGTGGGGACGGCGTGCGGGGGTGAGGGCGGAATCCATGCGCGATCAACTCGGGCATTCCTCCGTCAAGACCACACTGGACATTTACTCCCACGTCGACAGCCAAGACGGCGTCGCCGAGGCGATCGAAGCGTACGGCACGCAAGGCAAGTTGTTACCCCTTAACGTTACCCCTGAGTCAGGACATCAGGAGCTAACTCATTGAAACCAAATGGTGGGCGCGACAGGACTCGAACCTGTGACCTCCTGCGTGTGAAGCAGATTCCGGCTAGCGGCGTAACCTGCCTGCTCTCAAATACTTGATTTCTAAGTGGTTACGGACATTTGTGTTGAAACTTGTTGAAGCTGATGGGCCTATGGTGCTTTGACCAGCTACAAAATCATCTACAGTGCGAGCTGCTCGGAATGAGGCAAGCGGAAGTCAATTCTCTGCTGCAATTTCTTTGTAGTACCGACGGCCTTTCTCGAACAACGTCTATACTTCATTTCGTCGGGCTTCGGTGGCAAAGCGCGGTGATTCGGCTACATCATGAATCAGGCGGTCGATCCACGCCAGAACAATCTTCGCGTCCTTGGCCGAGGCGATCTTTTGATCCCCGATGTATACGTAGACTGGGCTCGTATGCGCGAATGCTTGAGGATCGTTCACGACAAGTCTGTGTGGTGGCCCCCAAACACGGGCCGCCACCCAACTGCTTTTGTCTAACCGCAGCACCCGGTCAATCTCAAGAGACGTGCCGTCGCCTGAGTTTTTCACCTGGGCCGCGACCTCGCCATTGACAATGAGTTCGAGCACGTCGATCGGGACGTTGGAAGCTGTCTTTGCCCTCACACGCACGGTCCCGGGAGTCGATAGGCGTATCTCCGCGCCAGGCTCCTTACCGTCCACTTCCAGCAAGAGCAGAGGCCCGTTCGAAACAAAGGTTCGCCCCGCCTTGTAGCCCTCAATCCACTTGTCATAAGTAAGGGGAGCGGCCACCTTCACGTACACCTTTGACCCTCCTGGCAGCGCGTGACGCGCGACGTCCATTTGCGAGTCCGTCCCCGCCGACGCCGTACACTTGAGGCCGCAGTTGAGCACGCGATAGTACATCCAACATGCGCCCTCTTCGTCCTTGTTGCTCAAGATATCCAGCGCATCCACAACGTCCAGCGCCAGGTCGATGGGAAATTCGCGTGCCAGGTGAAAACCCACCGGGATCTCCGGCCCGTCGGAAGGGTGCGTATAGGAGACGGCGCCTCCCTGATCCCGTGCGGCCTTCGCGATCGTGTAGTTGGGTGGATAATCCTCCCAGTACGCTGAGTTTTCCTGACCCGTGTAGAAAGGTTCCACAAGCCGCTTGATCCCCAACAGCGGCATGTGCCCATACATGGCGGAAGTGTTCCGAAATTCTTCCTGCACGACCAGAATCGTTTCATCGGTCGAGACGGAATCGGGTTGACCCTGGTTGAAGAACTCCGTGTCGAACACGTGCGCGAAACTTCCGACGCTTGAAATCAGCAGGTTGCCGACCTTGATGTCTTCACCGGCGGCCAGAACGCGACAGTCGTCCATCGTGACATAGAGCCCTCCGGGGACGTGATTCGGATGCATGTGCACATCGCCCGAATACCATCCCATGGACGGCAAATCCATCAAGCGACGCAATGTTAGCAGTACGGAATTCGTGTGGCTCGGCCGGAGTCGCACTTTGGCTACTTGAGGAATGTACTCGGACCCTTTGACGGCCTCAATCGTTACTTCGCCTTCCGGCATTTCTATCTGAAACTGACCATCGGCGTGGAAGTAGTACTCCGATGACCGACCCGACTGCCGAGCGATGCTTCCCGGCGCTATGTAGGCTCTGTCTCGATCATCCTTCAGGTAGATTCTGGCCGCTGCCGGCCTGCCCGCCTCGTCTCTTAGGCGCACCCAGAGGCGGCCGGTTGAGAAGTCCGCGCCGACCGGCCCCAGGTCGGGAACACGAGTTGATTGCGTTCGGCCGGGGACGGTCTGGCTCGATCCGACCGAAGACCAGTCGAGGACCGCTAACCAGATCACGGCAAGTCCTACGACAACGGGGAGCGCACTTCGCTTCGAAAGAATCCTTCGCACTAGGCACGACCTCGAACAAGCGTTTTGGGAGATACTCTACAGTGGATCTTCTTTGGGTTCGCGGGCCAGGGTGGTCTCGTCACGTTAGGGCTCGTTCGCGTTCCCTTTCACATTGTCCCCCGAATGAAGCGGGTCCTCCGAAGCTGGTTGTTTACCGACCTCGCTCGGGGCTTCTTCGATCAGCAAGATCTGATTGGCGGGAATATCCCTCAAGGTCTGCTTCTTGCCACTGGGCCAAATGATTTCGATCCGTTCGACTTTCGGTTCGCGGCCTAGTCCGAAATAGAGACGAATATCATTGCTGCTCAAATAGCTCGCGACGTTGTTGATTTCCTTAAGCTGAACTCGGCTTCCGGTTTCGACACGTACCTTTGCGCCCAATCCAAAACTGTTACTCGCCGTGCCCCGCGCCTTGATGGTGATCCAGTGGTTCCGATTCCCGCCGTCATTTCGCATGAGAATCGGCGACTGGCCGCAATTGGACACCACGATATCCAGGTCTCCATCGTTATCGTAGTCGCCCACGGCAGCCCCCCGTCCCACATGCTCAATCTGAAAAGCGGGGCCGCTGACAGCCGAGACATCCTGGAAACGCCCATCGGCATTCTCGTAGAGCAGGTCTTTTTGCTCGTAGGAGAGATGGGGGTTGTACAAGCGAATGTTATCGATCACGTGTCCATTGGTTACGTAGATATCCAGGTCGCCATCGTTATCAAAATCAAACAGCTTCGTTCCGAAGCCTAGACGAAGAAATGCTGATCTTAAGCCCGTGGATTGAGACACATCCTCGAATTCAAAGCGGCCGAGGTTCCGATAAAGGGCATTGAGCTCTTCCGAGAAATTGGTGACGAAGAGATCGAGCCGACCATCGCCGTCCACGTCTCCACTATCGGTGCCCATACCCGCCTGTGGCTTGCCGTCGGCATCGTATCCTACTCCCGCGCTGTAGGCGACGTCCACAAAGGTCCCACCGTCGTTCCGATAAAGAAAGTTCCTTACCGCATCGTTTGCGATGTAGATGTCGATATCGCCGTCCAGATCGAAGTCCGCAAAAGTCACACCGAGTCCCTTACCCGAAGGATTCGCTATACCTGCTTCCACGGAGACGTCCGTAAACGTCCCATCGCCGTTGTTGCGGTAGAGTTCGTCCGGGCTTCCGTCGAAGTAGCTGGGGTGACAGTACATGCGGTATCCTTCCCCATGAAAGCCGCAATGAGGATTCTCCTCCAGCCGGTACTCCAGATAATTAACGACGTACAGGTCCAGGTCCCCGTCCCGATCATAGTCAAGAAAGCCGGCACTGCTGCTCCACCGGCCGCTCCTTCCGAGACCTGCCTTCCGCGTGACATCCGCGAACGTGCCGTCACCGCTATTTCGATACAGAATGTTGGAGCCGAAGTAAGCTACGAAAATATCCAGTAATCCATCGTCATCGTAATCGCCGACCGCCACGCCCGTCGCAAAACCACCGCTGCCCGCGACGCCGGCCGATGCGGTTACGTCCACGAAGGCGCCTCGACCCGTGTTGCGAAGAAGGGTGTTACCAGGTGAAGAGCTTTTGGTCGCCAGATTTGAACCATTTGCGAAATAAAGGTCAAGAAAACCATCGTTGTCGTAATCCAGCCAGGCCACGCCGGAACCGAATGTCTCGACCATGAGCTTCTCATTTGAGGTTCCATTCTCATGGCGAAACACGACTCCCGCCTCGGAAGTCATGTCCCTGAACTGGACTCGAGGATGCGTGGCGGACTTGGAACTTTGAGGCTGAAGTCGCTGCCCTGCAAGAAACCCGGCGAACGGCGCGCACACGGCTAGTAAATGTAGGAGGATATGGGAGCCGTGAGTCCGGCCAGTCATTCTCAAGACACCCCACACTGACCCGCGAACGTGAGTTCGGGATCAGTTCCGATGCCTCCCGACGAGAATGGCTGCGACAACACCACGGTACGGATCGATGTCCTCAGGGAACGCGGACTGGGCGAGTTGGTACGTCAAGAGCGCGGTAAGTTCGAACTCACTTCCAGCCACTGGCTGGGACCGGGGAACAGGCGCCGCGGAGGTGCTTCACCTCCGCGGCACAAGCAATAACGACTATATCTTACCACTCGATCCTGAGCTTCATCTGGAGCTTTCGGGAGGCGTGCTTTTCCGCCCGCCAGTCCTGGATTCCCCCAAAGAGTTCCCCCGTGCCCGGTGTGGAAATATTGGTCCGGGGAGTAATGAAATGGGGATGGTTAAACAGATTCGAGGCGGCGACCGTAAAGAAGACCCCCAACCGCTCGCCAACGTTGAAGCGCTTGGCCAGACTCAAGTGATGAACGTTCATCCCAGGCGCCACGAGGACATTCGGGCCACTGTTCCCGAAACGGCCCGCGGGTGGTGCGGCAAAACAGGATGGGTCGAACCACTGTTCCACGCTTCGGTTGTCTATATTCCCGTCGCAAATCCGATCGGGAAGCCCTCCAAACGTGTTCGTCCCAGACGGGTCTGAGCCCGAAAAACTGGGCGAAAAGTGCGGTCCGGTCTGGAAATAGCTGACTGTCGTGACCTTCCACCCTCCCACGAGAGCCTCCAGCGCGGGCCCTGCATCCGGCAAAAAGTGTCGCCCTTTGCCCCACGGCAACTCCGTCTGCGTCGTAATCACCGCACGCTGTCGCGCGATAAAGCTGTCGTTGCTCCAGTGGCTGGTCACATCATACGGATTCTGGGTGTTCAACCAATCGTGAAGGTTCGAGGCCAGGGTATAGTGAGCGTTGAATGAGATGGCTCCCACTCTTCTCTTAACCTCTAACTGCATGGAGTTGTAGTTGGAGGAGCCATCGTTTCGGATGACAGAGGTGTTTATGAATTGCGAATAGGGTCGCCGGTCGCTAGAGAACGGAGTCAGGCTGGGAAGGGGCTTGTTCGTGTTTAGAGTATAATTCAGTCCCCTGCCGCGGGTGCCTACGTAAGACGCTCGGAATCCGATGTCTTTGACCTGTTTTTCGACGCTCACATTGAACTGGTGGATCACTCCGTGGGCCGTATCCCTCGGATAGCCAACAACGCTCTGAGAAGGAATCGCCGCGGACGTTACGTCCCCCGGAAAAGGATTGGGGAACGCAAAGAGCGGCTGTCCGTTTTCAATATTGTTGAAGTAGGTCTCACTGATCTCAAAGGGCCCCTCTTTCTGCACTCGACTAAAGTAATTCAATCGTTCAGTAAAAGCTCCGTAGCCGCCGCGGATCACCAAATCGCTCGTGATACGGTAAGCGAGCCCGACGCGAGGACGGAGATTTGAAAAGGAGGCATTGGGTATGACCTCGCCCGTCACGAGACTGATGGTTTTTGGGTAGAGCGGGCTAACGGCGGACTCAGTTCCTGAGGGAATAGTAACATTGCCTGAGGCTGGATCCCAGCCATACTGTAGGCCATCTTTGATCGTGTCCGAGCCGTAGTAGTCCCAACGCAGACCATAATCCAGAGTCAGGTTTTGCGTCACCTTGAAGGTGTCCATTACGAACAGGCCCACTTCGACCGCCTCCATCTCGCGGGGGGTGAGGACATCCAAACGAATACTCGAATTTGGCAGCCCCAGCAAGAAATCGCCAAAGGCGTTGCCCGCGAACCTGCCATTAAAGTTGAAGCGGCCATAGGTGCCCAGCCGAGCCGTGGAATCGAAGTCGTTATATTTGTACATCTGAAAACCGAACTTCGAAACATGGCTCCCATAGGTCCAGGTCAGCGCGTCATCCCAGGAAAAGTCGAAATGATCGTCGCGGAGGCCACCGTCTACAGTCTCGAGGGTAGCGAGCCCGTTGATCTCCATTCTGGGAAAACCCTGTTCGCTAAGGCCTTTGGGATTCACCCCCTGCAGACCAATCGCGGCGACCGCCTCATCTCCTCTGTGCGGAGTGAAACCGTCCACCGTGTTGCCATCGAACATATAATTGCCATTCCAGCCGAAGTTGAAGGTGTTCACGAGCTGCGGCGAAAAGATGTGCGTGTCGGAAAGGGCTACCTTGGAATATTTGCGCTGTCGAGTCCAGGAAAAGGTGGGTAGCGATCGGGCCAACACGTAAGGAGTTTCACTCGCACTGTACCGGAAGAACATCGAGTTCTTTTGCGTCAGTTGGTGATCCACACGCCAATAAATCTGGTCCGTCTGGAACTTGTCGGTCGGCCAAGGGAAAGCAAACCCGAAGTTGTTGGTAAACGAATCCGGCCCACCCAGGTTCGGCTCGGGAATATAGAGATCCTGCGTTTTCAGCGAGGTCGGGTTGAGACGGCCGGACGGGATCATGTTGTTGGGGAAGGGCGTGCCCGTCAAGGGATCCCTAATGGGATTGGAAAACTGCGAAAAATCGCCCTGGCGCATCTGCAACGTAGGCACGTTAGCCCGCCTGAAGGAGCCGGCCGGAAACCGCTCAGAGAACCAGCTGGCATAGAAAAAAGTCTTGTTCTTGATAATGGGGCCA
>JAQBUE010000149.1 GCA_027624045.1 Acidobacteriota bacterium | reverse complement strand
TGCATCCGGACTGCGGATTAGAGTACCCTGACTGTGCCGGGATGGCCAAAACGGAAATCCTGGCTAGAAGGATAGTCTGGCACAGGTGTTGCCTTCAGCGGCTCATTCAATGCGAAAATGCTGAGTCAAGGGCGGGGTACACAGATGCGTGTTACACAGCTAATCAAAATCGCCGTAATTGCGGGAATTGGCGCGACATGGTTTTTCGGTGACTCCATCCCGCGCGCAGCCACTCCGGCCGCGCCGGCGGGTGAGAAATGGCTTGGGCAGCAAGAGTGGAAAAAAGTGAAAAGCGGCGCCGTGATCGCGCTGGGTGAAGAAGGCGCGTTCGACGACATGCATGTGTTCGCCCCAACGGTCGTGCGGGAGAACAGTGAATACCGCCTGTGGTACCCGGGCTCGCGCGGCACGGTCGCCGGCCGCATCTTCCGTTTGGGGCTGGCGATGAGCCCTGACGGTGTGCGGTTCACGAAGAGCAGCAATAATCCGGTCTATGAGTTCGGCGACGGACGCAGCTCCGTCGTTACGCCAACGATGTTGCGCCAGTTGGACGGTACGCCGATCCGGGAGGACGGCAAGCTGCGGATGTGGTTCACAGGGGTTGATTTCAGTGACGGCCTGCACACACTACACGAGACAACCAGCAGCGACGGCGAGAACTGGTCGTCCCCTTCGCCGCCGCAGATCGAAAACGCTTACGCCCCAACGGTGATCAAAGACGGAGACGGCTACCGCATGTGGTACACCGACGTTGGCGTCGCCTCGTGGGCCTTCCGCCATGCCGCCAGCGCCGACGGCAGGCATTGGAAAATCACGCCCGAGCCGGTGATGGCAGTGGATCAGGAATGGGAGCATCGACGGCTGTTCTATCCGACGGTAGTGAAATACGACGGCCTGTACCTGATGTGGTACGCCAGCTACTGGATCGAGAAACCCGACGCGGATATGACCGCGATCGGTTTTGCGGTCAGTGAGGATGGCATCCACTGGCGCAAGAATTCCAATAACCCGGTGCTACGCCCCGACCCCAAGCTTGCCTGGGAGTCGTACTACAATTCCAGCCAGTCAGTGATGCGGCTTGATGATGGGACGTGGCGGATCTGGTACGGCTCGCGCAAGGAGCCGCCGTTCGTCAATAAGTACTTCGCGATCGCAACGGCCGAGTGGGCAGGGCCTTGACGGCTGTGCGGGAGAGGAAGACAACCGTGAGGACGGCAACCGTGAGGACGACGACGATGCTGATATCCGCCAAAGCGATGGCGCTGACCGCAGGTTTTTTTCTGGGCGTCAGTACCTGCCTGATCGGTTGCATCAACCTGATCGACCCCAGTTACGGCGGACCGTACCTGACGGCGATCAGCTCGGTCTATCCGGGATTTGAAGCTTCCCGCACGATCGGCAGCGTCATTGTCGGGACGATCTACGGCTTGGCCGACGGTACGATCGCCGGCTTCCTGTTTGCCTGGATCTACAACACATTGGCGGTGTGGCTGGAGAAAGGCTAGTCGTTCTCCAGCGAAGGCACGGCCCGGTTGGCGGGGCCGGTTCATGTTCAAGTGGGAACTCTTGGGGCGGTCTCTCAACGCGGGCTCACGCCCGCGGCTCTGAGTTTGCCGGGGGGCTTTCGTGGAGGTGGGCGGGGACCGCTTACTGGCGTGCGTGGCTCGGCGAGAGGATGGGTGTCCGGCGGCGGATTCAGGGTTGCGAATTGCGGGTTCGGGTCAGGGTTGAATCACCGTTTTCCCTGATCGCCATTCGCGGGTTGTTGCGAGTGCTTCGTTGACCTCGCTCAGGCCGAAGCGGTGGGTGATCTCACTGGCGAACATGTCTTTCCAGGCGCTGCGCTCGAGCAGGTTCAGTCCGGCGTGGACATGGCGTGGCTCGAAGCCCCAGGAGCCGATGAGCTGGATTTGCTTTCTGGTGATGGTGTGGGGACGGAACTCAATCGTTCCGGCGTCGGCATACTGGCCAAGGACCAGTAACTTGCCTCCGTCGCGGCAGAAGTCCATGCCCTCGTTCACAGCCTCGGGATGCCCAACACACTCGATGACGACATCGGCCCCGAACGGTCCGGCCGCGGCAAGCACTTGTTTTAGTCGCTCGGCAGCGGTGGTGGCTTGCTCGATATCGACCAAGTCGTCAGCGCCAAACTCACGCGCCAGTTCGAGGCGGTGCTTAGGGCCGCCGATGGCGATAACACGTGATGCGCCGGCTTCCTTCGCGATCGCCAGCGCCGCGAGGCCGACCGGTCCGGTGCCCTGAATCACGACGACATCGCCCCACGAGATGGTCGTGCGCTCGATGCCGTGAATCGCCGTCACGAGAGCGCAACCGGCTCCGACGACCGCGTCGGTCGGAACCGTGTCGGGTAAGCGGAAGACGGCGCTCCCCGCACGCAACAAGATGTATTCGGCGTAGCCGCCACGCAGGTGCGGCGGGTCGTCAGCACAGTAGGAGATGCCGTAAGCCTTACGAGAGACGCAACGGGTGGGTTGATTCTTCTGGCGGCAGTAGTAGCAACTTCCGCAGGTCACCGAACTTGCCCACGTCACGCGGTCGCCGACGGCCAGGGGACGGCCGCGCCAGTCTTCGCTCAGGCCTTCGCCGAGGGCCTCGACCCGGCCGGCTGCTTCATGCCCCAGAATCACAGGGAGAGGAATCGAAAGCTGCCCGAGCCAGAGATGGACATCGGTGCCGCAAATGCCCGCCAGCTCCACACGCACCAAGGCCTCGCCCGGCCCTACGCTTTCGATTCGCGGGTACTCGCGGACTTCGAGTGGTTTCTCGTACTCGACGAGTACCGCCGCCTTGACATGCGCCATCGTTGGATTCTAACTCCTTTGCCGTTTGAGCGGAAGGGTTATTGTCCCAAACGAATGCCGGATGGGTGACCTGGCCGGCGAAAAATCTCACCACGTTGTTCACGAACGCCGCGAGGAGCCAGACGATCGAGGAGCAGTCAAGGCGAGGACGTGCAACTACCCCTGCCCGAAGGCCGGACAGAGGCGGCTCAGCCTAGGAGGCCGCCTGTGTCTGCACCGGCGGTGGTGGAGTCTCTTTCTTTTTGGTCTTGCGGGGACCGATGATGATATGCATCTGGCGGCCCTCAAGTCGCGGACGACCTTCGATCTCGCCAAAATCGTCAACATCCTTCGCCAGATTCGCAAGGAGCTTGTGGCCCAAGTCAGAGTGCGTGATCTCCCGTCCCCGGAAGAAAACGACTGCTTTGACCTTGTTACCTTCCTGGAGGAACCGCAGCGCGTGGTTCTTCTTGAAGTTATAGTCGTGATCGTCAGTGTTCGGACGGAATTTGACTTCCTTGACTTCCATCCGATGCTGCTTCTTCTTTGCCTCGTTCTTCTTCTTCTTCTCCTGGTACGTGTACTCCCCGTAGTCCATTACTTTGCATACAGGGGGATCAGCGGTCGGAGAGACCATAACGAGATCGAGGCCCAGGTCCTTCGCCTTCTTGACGGCGATGTGCGTTTGCAGGACCTCGGTGACGCCATCCGGAAATACGACGCGAACTTGCCGCGCCCGAATGAACTGGTTGACATTATCCTTCCGGGTGCGCCGGAAGGGTCGAAACGGCCCACGAAAAATAGTATCCTCCTTTGGTTACTCGGCACTGCGTTTCCAGCAGGCGGCCGGCGTGGCGATAGAACCGCGCGACTGCGTGTTGAAAACTCTGTGCAGTGACCGACATCAGTCCAAGACACCCTTCGGTTCTAACGAAGAGCACCGTAAACGGGGCGCTCAAACATGCCAGCACTTATACATCGGAAGGATTCCCGCAGCACAAGAGACGGCGCCCCACAGCGGCAATAAAAAAGGGATTGCCAAGCAGAGTCGCTCGCAATCCCTCACCGTTCCAGTCGCTTCTTGCAAGTTGGTCATTCCGCCAAGTAGTACGATAATCACAGACAGGCGGACTTGCCATTATGGTAGCACGAGTCCGGCCGTTACGGGGCATGTTTTCGCGTCCTACTTTGGGCGGGGCCGGAGATTCCATTTCGCCTTCTCGCGGCAGCGCCCGTCAGTCGCCATGTTAGCCGAAATGATTCTTGACAAAGCACTTGCGGCTTGCCTAGCATAGACAACAGTATTCCTCCAGAAACCCGCAGCGACAGACAGAATGATTAAGTTTGACATCGTCACCAGCGTTGTGAACCGTACCGGCTTGAGCAAAACAAAGGCGGAGATGGCGGTTGAAACCGTATTCGAAACCATGAAGCGCGCCATGGAACGCGGCGAACGCATCGAACTACGGGGATTCGGCGTCTTCAACGTCAAGCCGCGCAAGACGGGTATTGGGCGCAATCCCCGGACGGGTGAAGAAGTCCGCATTCCACCTGGCAAAGCGGTCCGTTTCAAGCCCGGCAAAGAACTCCAGTCGCTTGACCCGCCGCCGCCGGCGGGTGGCGATCACGAGGAGTAGCGCACGGGGTACCCTCGTTTAGGGAGCTGTTCGGCCCTTGATCACAACGCGGCCGGGTTCGGAACTGATATTCGGGTTGGTACTAGGACACCGTTCCTGCATGATCGCGCGGGCCTGCCGCGGTGAAGAGCATGGCCCGCAGAGCGTCGAAACAATCGCTCCCGTGGTTGTGGCCTTAGCCTGCGCGTACCGTTCGGCTTGTGTGGAGCGGTTGAGCGGTCTGCCTTGGCCATCCTTATCTGGGTCAAACGTGTACAACTCGTAGAATCGCACCTCGCCATTGGCGCAACTTTCGTTGCGGAGCGCGTGGAGGCTCTCGAACAGATACACCAGGCCGGTGCCGTAGCTGCCCTCGCTGACCATGCATCCGCCGCAAACTGGTTGGGGACTAGCGCTGGCGGCAGCGGTGGCCGGCAATGAGTTCGTGTCGTAGGCGATCTCAACTGTCGTGCCCACGGGAACCACGGCACATGGCTGGGGGCTCTGACTCGTGACTTTCCGGGTTGCTTGCTCTGGGCTAGCCGCCAGACTCGTCTCGGATACATGACCGCGTAGCCCCGCCAGACGGACCGCGACGATCGCTTGCGCGCCGGCCATTCCAGTATTCGCTAGCGCGGGAACGTAGGTGTAGCCTTCCGGGGGCTCGGCGCCACAAGGGCCGGCGTGAGGCGATGGTTCGCGGTCAGAGCCCGGCGATGTCACGCCGCTGAGGGATCGGCTCGATGGGTCGGTGTGACAATCGATGGCACCGATCGATGCGATCAGGCCGTCGATCTCAGCGGGGATGCCCGGAAGGGCGACCGAAAGGCAAGATCCCTCTTCTTCGTATCGCGCGCGGGCTTGCCCAAGAGCCGACACATGGCTGGATCGCAGCAACCGGCATTGCTCAACGGCCGCGGAATCGAGTGCAACCTCGAGAGGGGCGGTGCGTTGGTGGGGCATCGCTTTCGCCTCGGCGATGACGGTACTAATTTCCGCCATCTTGTCGTTCAAGAGGCGGCGCAGGTGGGTCACTTGGCCGCTCGCGACGGGCAACTGCTCCAGCGCCGCCGACAGCAAGGCGTTCGCCTGGTCGAACTCGCGTTGCGCGTCGTCCAAATCACGGCGGTCGGTTTCGCGTACTTCTCGATTCACATTCTGCAGGGCCCGCTCGGCGTCGCGGAGTTTTTGCTGCAGGCTACCCACTTCTTCGATTCCTCGAGTCTTTTCCTCGAGCTCGAGAGTGAGCCGATCCAGGGCCTCTTGCAGAGCCGCGATGCGCGGTTCGAGTTCCGCGACGCGCCTGCCGCGCGCCTGGTCGCTGAGAAAACCCGTTTCGTAGCCCGGCCGGCCCGACGAACCCGGGGCCCCTGAAGTCCGTTCAATGGCTGATTGAAGCTTCCCCATATCGGCTGCAAGGGCGCCAAGCCGGGACGCCACTTCGGTCCGCAATTCTCGAACCTGCTCGACGAGGAGCTTGATGGCGGCATGTGCCTGGGCCGCCAGCTGCGAGCGGACCGGGGCGGCGCCGTACGCTTGAACCTGGCGAGCGAGGTCGTGCTCCAGAGTCCACAGCCGTGAACGATCTCGTCCGGTATACGACGGCGGCTGATAGCTTTTGAATTCGTGGTGCGCGAATATGCTGAGGTCGTCCGCCTGCAACCAGATGATGTGGGATATGTCAGCCACCCTTCCGGCGGTGGCCTTGGCCTCGGCGGCACTCGTCGGCGAGGCGCCCAATTGCGAGCGCACATACGCTTCGTTGTCGCTTACCTTGCGCTGAAGCTCTTGGACTTCCGGCTGATTTTGCAGTGTCTGAACGTCGTCGCGTGCCGTCTCAATCCGCGCCTTTTCGGTGATCAGCTCCTGCTTTTGCTGAAGCGTGTCGATCCGCTGGCGCTCGATCTGTTGGCGCTGCTCGCGAAGGGCCGGAACGCTTGCCTTCGCCGCATCATATGCCGCCTTGGCTTCCGTCAATCGCTCGTGAGCACCCGCGTCCGGCATCCAGGAGCGCACATTATCGAAGCGCCGTTTTTTGGACGCTAGGTCGGCCCGCAGAGTACGAACGCGGTCTCGCAGGCTTTCGACCTCCCGCTCCGCGGCCGGAATTTGGTCACAAACGGCCGCCAGGCCTGACACGGGAAGAGTCAGGACGATTACTGAAACGACAAGGAATCGAATCCGCAACGCTATAGGGGTGAAAAACACGGGGAGCCGACGCATCGACCTTTCTCGGGAGGAAAGCTCGCTTGCTGAATATCATATCGCAGCCTTGTTCGCTTGGCGAAGATCAGGTAGCGTCTTCGTTCGACTCCGGCAGACCGAGATTGACAAGAGGAATCCGTGTCCTTTGGGAGTGGCTGAAGCCCGTGCAGTTAAGGACGCTGAAGCGCCCTGGCCGAATGGGAGAACGCCAACCCGGCCATAAATGACCCGAGCTAGACGTGCTGCGCGCGGAAACCGCCTGAAGGCGGTTGGCGGTGCCTTAGAAACTCGACGTGTTCCAGCGGGTGAGCCCTCCGGTCCCATCGCCTGACGAATCTCGCCGACCTGAACAGAGACACCGCGGAAGATCAACCCACAGGGCCCGCCATCGCGACCTAACCTAGCCTGGCGCCCCGGTATCGCTCTTGAACGGGTTGAAGTTGACGTCCTCGTCGTAGACGTCGATTCCTTCCACGCGCTTGAGAGTATTGACGACCAGATAGGTCAAGGGTGTAGCGGCGGCTTCATAGATGACCTTGGCGAAATAGCCGGTGAACATCAGGTTCAGCATCGTTGCGAGGTCAACAGTGCCCACAAAGATCAGGAAGATCACGACGGCCGTGTCGATGAACTGACCAACGACTGTCGATCCGATCGTGCGGCTCCAGAGGTGCTTGCCCTTGGTAAGGATCTTCATCTTCGCCATCACAAAGGCATTGGCGAATTCACCGCACCAGTAGGCCGCCAGACTTGCGACCAGCACGCGCGGGACAACGCCGAATACTTGCTCGAACGCTTCCTGGTTCTGCCACTCAGGCGCCGCGGGCAAGCTCGTGGTGAACAGCGCCATCACAGCCAGTAAGGCGGCGGAAAAGAAACCGATCCAGATGGCGCGCCTCGACGCGGCGTAGCCGTATACCTCGACGAAAATGTCGCCAAAGATATATGTGATGGGGAAAAGAATCTGCGCTCCGCTCAGCAGGAAAGGCCCGACCGTCCAGGGGCCGATATCAAAAGGTCCAATGGAACAGATCTTCTGCGCCACGAGGTTCGAAACCAAGAGAATGACGACAAAAGCATGGACGGCCAAATCGTAGTAGCGAAATGGGCGGCGATGAGGGACGGCGTGCGGACCGCCGTGGATGTCGTGGATCCGCGGATTCATAGGGTTTTCGTCAGGCTACAGTGTACGAATAGCGAAGGCGAAACGGTGAGCCTGTTTCAGTTTCGGATAAGGGGCCGCGCGTGGGCGCCGGCGCTGAGGCACAGCGAAAGCACTTTCCGAGTTTCTCGCGGATCGATGATGGCGTCGACATAACCCCGCGCCGCTGACCACTTGGCGTCGAGACAGCGCTCATAATCGGCACGGGTATGCTCCATCGCCGTCTTTAACTCCTCGCTCACATCTTCGCCCTGCTTCTCGATCCGCTTGAGTTCGGCCGCGAACATCGCCTGTACAGCCGACTGGCCTTCCATGACTCCGACGCGCGCTGTGGGCCAACTGAAGATGAAGTCCGGATCAAAACCCTGGCCCGCCATCGCGTAGTAGCCGGCTCCGCTCGCATGGTTCAAAGTGATAACAATCTTAGGGACCGCGGCGCAAGCCATTGTCTCGACCATCTCGGCGCCCGCTCGAATGATACCGCTCTGTTCAGCTTCAGGCCCAACCATGAAACCCGTTACATCCTGCAGGTAGACGAGCGGGATACCCCGGCGGTCGCAGAGCTCGACGAACTGCGAGATCTTGCGCGCGCTTTCCGTGTACAGGACAGCGCCGACCCTTGTTTTCGAAGTCTTCGAACCCTTCACAAACCCGCGCCGATTCGCGACGATTCCCACCGGCCGCCCTTCAACGCGAGCGTTTGAACACAGCACTTCAGGTGCATAGTCGACCATAAACTCCAGGTAGCCCTCACGGTCGACGACCCGGAACAGCACCTCTTGCATGTCGTACGGAAGGCGGTGATCCGCCGGCAGCACCGCCTCAAGGCCTGACTCATCGAGCAGAGGCGGAGAGGGCTCCGCCAGCGGCGCTTGCGTTTCGCGGGGAAGCTCGCCGACCATGGCTCGAATCATGTCGATGCATTCCTGATCGTTTTTCACCTTGTGGTGAGCGACGCCGCTGGTCTCTGTATGCATCGCCGCGCCGCCCAGCGACTCGGCATCGACCGACTTCCCAATGGCCCCTTTCACAAGGTTCGGGCCGCCCAGGCCCATAAAGCTCGTCCCCTCGACCATGATGATGGCGTCGCTGAGCGCCGGCAGATAAGCGCCGCCGGCGATACAAGGCCCCATGACGGCGGCAATCTGGGGAACTTTGAGCACTCTCCGCATCAGCGCATTGTTGTAGAAGATGCGCGCGCCGCCGTATTTGCCCGGAAAGATACTGTCCTGAAAGGGAAGATTGATTCCCGATGAATCCACCAAGTAGATGATCGGGATACGGCAACGCATCGCGATCTCCTGCATCCGGATCATTTTCGGGACCGTCTCGGGCCACCAAGCTCCCGCCTTGACGGTGGAATCATTGGCCACGATGCAGACGGGCCGGCCGCCGACGACGCCGACACCTGTCACGACACCGGCCGCGGGCGCTTTCCCCTCGTAGTTGTCATACGCGACAAGCAGGCCGATCTCAACAAACGCCGATCCGCGATCGATGAGTTTCTCGATTCGCTCGCGCGCCGTCAGCTTCCCGGCTCGATGCTGCTTGGCGATGCGTTCGGCTCCGCCGCCTTGACGCATGCGGGCCTCGATGCCCTGTACCTGACGCAGCAAGTGTTGCATGTGCGCCGCGCGGACAGCCCGTTCGCGCGCGTCCGGCGGCGTGAGGCCGAGTTGCGGTTTGAAAACAGCGTTCATTATGTATCCCGCGGCAACGTCTTTCGGATCGTAACATGCGACGTGATTCGAACAACACCGTACGTCAGGGCTATGATGGATAACTGCGGCGGCCCATCCCGCCGGCCTTTCATGCGACCCCTCCGCTCCGCTTTGCAACTCGCTGCAGCTTGCCTGCTGCTGCTGCCGGGGCTCGCCCGCGGGCACATCATGAGCATGAGCAGCGGGCAACTCGACGTCGAGGGCTCACAGGTTCGCTACGAACTGCGAATGCCGCTCTATGAGATCGTTCACCTCGAGCAGCCCGAGCGTTCGTTACTCGAGAATTTCCGTTTGTATGACGATGGCCGTGAAGTCGTTGCGCGCGACGGCGCCTGCAAGGCGAACGCGGATGAAGGCGTGTACCGATGCGAAGCGACGTTTGATTTTCCGGGCCCGGTGGAGCGGCTGGAAGTCGAATGCACCTTTCCCGCCGTCACGGTTCCCAATCACGTTCACGTATTGAAGGCCGTTCGCGGCGACGTTGTCGAACAAGCCGTCTTTGATTTCAGCTTCAGCCGCGCGGAGATCCGCTTCACGCCGCCGACCACGAGCGAGCAATTTTTCTCGCAAGCGGCCGCGGGCTTTGTGCGAGTGATCGTGGGGCCGTTTCAACTCCTCTTTCTGCTGGCGCTGGTGCTGGCGGGACGCAGCCGCAAAGAACTCTGCTTGCTGGCAGCGGCTTTCCTGCTCGCCGAGTCGATCGCGGCTATCATCCTGGTGTACGAGCCTTGGCAGCCTCCGCCACGCTTCATCGAAGCCGCGGCGGCCCTTACGGTGGCTTACCTCGCGATCGAGATCCTGATTCTGCCCGAAGCCGGCTATCGCTGGCTGGTCGCGGCCGGGATGGGTGTCTTCCACGGCTTCTACTTCGGGAGCTTTCTGCGGCAATCGGAGATGGATTCCCTTTCCGTACTGAGCGGTGTGGTTGTCGCCGAAGCCATCGTGCTCGTAATCTTTTCCTACCTCGCAACACGCCTGATCGAGGCGGTTCCGAAGCTGCAGCCTATCAAGACCGGGGCAGCGCTTCTGTTTTTGGTTGGCATCTTCTGGTTCGTATCACGGGTGAGAGGTTAGCCCGAATACTCTTCCCTTTGAAAGATCGGGGCGCCGTGTGCCGGCAAGGGTGAGACGCGGTAGCTCACCTGCTTGTCAAGAAGCGCGCCGGTTGTATCGCCCCGCTGGGGCTTACGGGGTATCCGATACCCAACGCTGAAGCGCTGGGCTTCCATCTTCGGCCCTTCCAGGGCCGCTGAGTCTATTGGGTGGAGTTTTGCGGAGCTCGCCGGAGACCGCTTGCCGGCGGTTTCTTAGAACTGGGGAAGGGAAGCCAGCAGAACATCACGCATCGCCTTGGGAAGGTAGCTCTCCCGATACAAGTCAAAAGCGTTTTGCCGCAGCCAGTTGCGGAGTTCAGGATCTTCGACCAAACGCACGCACCCCTGAGCGAAACGCAGCGGCGCGTCGGCCACGAGCAGATGGCGTTCGGGCGATACATCGAGCCCCTCGGCGGCGACGCTGGTCGCAACGACGGGGACACGGTGGGCAAAGGCCTCCACAACTTTCACGCGAGTTCCACCACCGGCTCGAACGGGAGCAATCACGGCATCCGCCTGTTCATAAAAGACCTGCAGGTCGTTCACCGGCCCGATCCACTGTGTTCCCGGCGCCCGAATTACTTCTTTCATCAGGTCGTCGGAGCCGCCCGTCCCGACAATATCAAGGGCCACATCCTGGCCGGCCAAACGCCGAATGGATGGCCAGATCTCTTGCAGGAAGAAGCGCACGGCGTCGGCGTTCGGGTAGTGGTCGAGTTGCCCGACAAAGAGAAATCGAAACGGGTTCCGCGTCTGTTCGGAGCCGCGGCTGGGCGCAAAATTCTCCACAACGTTCGGCAGTACCTCAATGGGTTCGATACGGACGCGCTTGCGCAAACGCTGCACGTCCAGATCGGAGCTAACGTAGAGCCGATCCCAGCGCGACAGTTCGTTTTCTTCGATGCGGCGATACTGCTCCGCGTCGTGCATCAAGCTCCAGGCCTTCAGTGCGTTTCCGTTCGCTTCATACAGCGATGCCATGCGCCAACGGGCAAACGATTCGACCTGCTCCAGATCGAGCTGTTTTCGGATGCGGGGGTCTTTCTTGATATAAGGCCAAGCAAACGGCGCGGCGAACATGCGGTAGACGTGCACCAAATCGAAGTCAACGCCCCGGAACACCTTCGCCGCCCTGCGGATGGCGGAACTGGTCGCGTACCTCCACTCCGAAGGCTTCTCGTACAGTCGTGAAAACAACGCGGACGACAGATCGATCAGCCGTTTCGAAGGCCGCCGGCCTCGTTCCGAGAAGTTTCTGACACGAACGTACTCCCACTTTGCCGCGCGAAGATCCGGGGGCGGTCCCGCCGGTCCGCCGTCCGAGTAGAATCCGAGAATCAAGACGTGCGGCTCATACATCTCACTCAGAGCGCGCAGGCTGTGATAAGCGCGAATGGCAGGTCCACTCCCGGTGGGACGCGGTTCCCAGGGAGTCACAAAAAGCAGCTTGCGGCGATTCATGCGGAGCGGAAGGAGAGCGGTGCTTACAGAGACACTACCTTACACGAAAACTCATGCGGCGTGTGCGCCTACGCGGCACCATCGTCAAACCATTCATCCGCCGGATCGAACGCGGGAACCGGGATGTTGATGATCCGCAGCTTGCCCACTGCCCGGTGACGGCAACCCGGCTTGATAAAGACCGCCGACAGCGGGCGAACCGGATATAGCTCGCCGTCCAACTCGAGATGACCCTCGCCCTCAAGCACGAGGTAAATCTCGGTTGTCCGCTTGTGATAGTGGACCCGCGAGTCAGCGCTGATGTCCACCATGTGAAGTGTTGCTACATGGTTGTCGTCGCCGCCAAAGGCACGACGGGCCACGCCGCATGGACAATCGACGCCGGCGATCTCATCAAGTTGGGCGAGCTTGAAGTTGGGCATGCAACGATCGTAGCTCAACCGCCGGAACGGCCACTCCTACTTGGCGAAGACGTGAGTGATTTTGTGGGCCGTGATCGTGATCTTTTCCTGGTGAGAACCACCGTCGCGATCGTCTACGCGGACTGTGTATTCGCCCGGGACCAGCAATTGCCCCTGATTCATCCCGTTGAATTCGTCCGCGTGCCCGTAGTACGCACCGTTGATGTAGACAGCGTCGAACTTTCCCGCCTTCTCGACTTTGAGCCGTCCGAAAGGCGGCTTGGCCAGCTCGATCGACTCCAACCGCTCTTTGATGACCGTAGTACGCCCGGCTTCCACGTTCACCGTCACAACTTTCTCTTTGTAGCGCGGCTCAACGAGCTTGACCTCGTGCCGCCCCGCGGAGACAGCGTATTTGCGCGACCTTTTGTAGTTACCGGCCGGCCCCATGTACTTACCGTCAACAAAGACACCCGTCCGGCCCGGGCCGACCTTGGTGCGGATGTATCCTTGATTCTCCTGCGCTCCCGCCGGGAGGGCGGAACACAACAAAACTACTGCCGCCAAGCTGATGAAAACACGTCGATTAAAATAGCTCGTCATCTTTTGTCTATTCTCCATTCGAAATACAGTATGTCGGGTCAAGGGGAAGCCTCTTCGGCAAGAGACATTCTCACTTGAGATTGCGGGCGGGGCGATCGGTCTTGACACCAAGCGCCACGCCAGCGGGGCGGGGTTCAGTCAGGCTGCTAGTACTACTGTGTTAGAAACCATGGTAGCCTGAAAATATGAGCACCACTACTTTGGCACC
>JAQBUE010000148.1 GCA_027624045.1 Acidobacteriota bacterium | reverse complement strand
CTCTCTTGACGAACAAGGGGACATTTCTACTGGGCTAACAAGGGGGACATTTCTATTGGGCCTTGACAGTCCGAGATTTCCGTTTTGGCCATCCCGACGCGTGTAGGATAGCATAGAGTGCACCCCAGTGCGACGGTCCTCGTGTCGTGAGGTTGCCCCTTGGCGGATTGAGTGGGCGACGCGGGCTTCAGGCGACCACGGAACGCTGACGCGCTCGGGCGCCGCGTCGTCGATCACTGGCTCAGTGCAATCTCACGCCGGATCTTTTCGTGCGGGACGCCTTCACCGCGAGCCAGCGATGCTTGGGCGCTGTCGAGAGCCGCCGCTGTCTCGGGCGTGATGTCCTGCTCTTCCACGGGAGACGCGGCGAGCGAACGCGCCAACGGCTCCACCATGACTTCGAGCAGGTTTCCGCACGACGTTCAGCTTGTCGGCGGACGACAGATCCAATAGATCGTGAGCCTATCGGCGTTAGTGATTTGGGTCCCGTTCCATAGATACTTCCTCGCCGTGGCTATCGCTTGCCGTAGTCTGAAGATGACATCAACGTCATGATAGAGCCGTAGTGGGTCTCAAAACCGAGGTCCGCTGCTACGGGTAAAAGCGCGTTGTGGAAGAGGGGAGCTGAGGCCCAATTGAGAAAAGGCCGCGGACCCCAAAACCGGGGTCCACGCTACGGGGCTTGTATATCCGAACCAGAATACAAACTCATGACAACCATACCCACCGCCGCGATTTTCTGAAGACTTCTTTGCTGGCCGCCGGTAGCTCGGTGCTGCCGCTGGGGGCTGATCCTGATGAGCGGCCGCCGGTGGCGGCGATCATCACCGAGTACCGCCACTGGTCGGATGCCGACGTGATCATCACGAAGCTGGGAGGGCTATGAGCACGATGGCGGGTAGGTTTGGCCAATCCCAGAATATCGACAAAGGGCACGAGAGGGACATCCGGCGATCGCGGTCACCTCTAGTGGGCGGTCGATCAGGACGGTGATGTATTGATCGCTTATTCGTTGCCACGCCGCTTTTTCGTCCTTGGCCCGACAAGTTGACAATGCCTTTCAGGATCATCTTGTATTGGACAATGCCTCGGGTATGCGACGGCCCACGTAATGCCATAGAATACCTTCACCATGCGCCTTGCTGCCTTGCTTCTCTTCGCCGCCTGCATGCTGCAGGCCCAGAACTCCACCCAACCCGGACGTTTCCATGTCGAACACCCGACGCTGCTGAACCTCGGGTTCGAATGGGCCATTGAGGGGGACGCCAACCGGAACGCCAGAGTCGAGGTGCGCTTCCGCAAGGTGGGCACGGCCGCCTGGCGCTCGGCTCTCCCGCTACTGCGTATCGGTGGGGAACGCGTGTACCGCGATCAATACAAGATGAACTATACGGTGCCCGAAGGCTTTGCGGGCAGCATCCTGAATCTTGAACCCGCCACGAGCTACGAATGCGAGTTCACGCTCAACGATCCGGACGGCGTCAGCGGCCAAGCGAAACAAAGCGTCACCGTCTCGACCCGTGCCGAACCGAAATCGTATGAGGGCGGACGCGTGCTGCACGTCTATCCCGCCGACCATGAAGGCCCGCGCGAGGAGCCGAGCTTTATCGGCCTCAAGCACGCCTACTACGGCCCCGGCCGCGGCGATTGGACTTCGGTCCGCACCGACAAAGCCCAGCCCGGCGACACCCTGCTCGTCCATGCGGGCCTCTACCGTCCCGAACGTCTGAACTACGTCGACCCGCTCAGCGCGCCGTTCACCGGGACCTTGTCACTTTCCCTAAAGGGGACGACTGAGAAGCCGATCACGATCAAAGCCGCCGGCGATGGCGAAGCGATTTTCGACGGTGGGGGCAACCACAGGCTCTTCGACGTGATGGCCACGCAGCACCATATTTTCGAAGGACTCACTTTCCGCAACACCGAGGTTGCCCTGTTCGCGGGTGAGAAGGAAGTAATGGGCGCGGTGGCCTTGACGGTCCGCAACTGCCGTTTCGAGGATGTGGGCGTGGGCGTGTGGACCGAAAACGCCGATTCACGCGACTTCTTCATCTCCGACAATCTCTTCCTGGGCCGCGAAGATCAGATGCGCGTCATCGGTTGGAACCAGGCAGGCAGGCGTAGCGCGGGGATCTACCCATCGCATCAACTTCGGAGCTTTTTCGCCGTCAAGGTCTACGGGCCCGGCCACATCATCGCCCACAACGCCATCGCCTATTTCCATGACGCCATCTGCATCTCGACCTACGGCCCGCCCGACGCCGATCCGGAGCGCCGCGCCTCGTCCATCGACATCTATAACAACGACATGCACCTTTCGAACGACGACTTCATCGAGTCCGACGGCGGTGTACACAACATCCGCGTCTTTCAAAATCGCGGTGTCAACGCCGCCCACAACGGCTACAGCGCCCAGCCCATGTTCGGTGGCCCGGTCTACTTTTACCGTAACCTGCTCTATCACGTTTCCGGCAGCGCCTTCAAATTCAGTGCCGTGCCCGCCGGCATTCTCGCCTACCACAACACCATGATCAACGAGCAGACCGCCGGAGGCCCCTACGCGAACGCTCACTTTCGCAATAACTTGTTTATTGGCCGTGATGCGCCGGACCGCGGCGTGATGACCTGGGGTAATGCCACAGGCAACTACAGCAGCGACTATAACGGCTTCCGCCCCAACCGCGGCGTTGAACGCCAATATAACTGGCTCGCGCCCGCCGCCGGCAAGACAGCGTACGAGCGGGGCGAGGGCAACCGGCGGAGCTTCGCCACACTCGCTGAGTTGCGAGAAGCGACGGGGCAGGAGATCCACGGCATCGAGGTCGATTACGACATCTTCGAAAATCTATCGCCGCCCGATCTCGCCCGCCGCCACCACGTTTACCACTCGATGGATCTCAACTTCCAACTCAAGGCGAACTCCAAAGCCGTAGATGCCGGGGTGGTCCTGCCGACCATCAACGACGGCTTCACTGGGAAAGCCCCCGACCTGGGCGCCCTCGAAGTTGGCCGGAATGAACCGCACTACGGTCCCCGCTGGATTACCTGGAAGCCCTTCTACCGCTAGAGGGCGCGAACGGGACTCGGGATTAGCGCATCCTCGTCGACCCGCTCAGTCCACCCAAGGTTTATGGCATGTCGAGGCGGTTAGCGATCATTGCCTCGATAGTTCCGCCATCATTCAGGCTGGCACGTATTCCGTTTTCTCGCCCGTTTTCTCGTGGGCGACGAGGACCGGCCGCAGTACCGGTCCGCAACTGGGAGGTTTCTCCTATTTCCCCCCGGCAAGAATCGTTTTAACCTAGGGTGCGGGTGCCATGAAGCACCCGAAAGAGGTATCGAGTCATGCCGAATACGCGGACGACACTGTTGTGCATTGCCGCGTTGGCGCTTGGATCGATTGCTCAGGCCGCTTTCGGAGCTGAGATCGTCGACAAGAACGACCTCAAGTTGAAGAATCTGAACGGGCTGGAGGAGCGCGCCGATTCAATCGCTGACTATGAGCATCTCGCACGTTTATATGGACTGCGTGCCGAGATGCTCGAAGAGAAGATCGAGCACCACATGCGTTTGGAGCATCACTACGCCGCCGCGCCCGCTGTGCTGCTCGCAAAACGAGGCACGGCTTGGAATACGCCGAAGCGCCAGCGTCAAGTGGCATGGTCTGCTTGGAGGCGGGCGCAACAGGCGCGGGAGAGGTCGGCCGCTTGCCTGGCAAAGGCTAGGGTAGAGCGGCTAGCCGTCCAGTAGTTGCTGCCGAGTGGCTAGTGGAGGAAACTCCCTCGTGCGTGCGATCCTTAGGCATTCATGCCTGTTCGTTTGAATGATGTGAGCTGTCGCACGACCGCGGGCTCTCTGCATGTGAATCTTGCGTTTGAGACGCCGCTGGTTGTGGGCTTGAGCGGGCCGCGCGGGTCGGGCGCCGTCGAGCTGCTACGACTAATCGCGGGGCAGCAGCGCCCCGAGTCGGGCGTCGTCGAGGGATTCGAGAACGCCGCGTTAGCCGAAGCAAGTTTCACGTCAGCGGACCCGGCCGAGATACAGCGCTCGATTGACGAAGCCCTGTCCTCCGCAGCGGACGTCATTCTGATCGGGCCGTCGCTGGCTCTGGCGGATGCTGTCTTTCAACATGGCGCGATGGCCCGCATTCAGGATCTCAAGCGGCGTGGGCGCTGGATCTTCCTGGCGTCACAGGATTTGAGCCTGCTCGAGCGGCGTTGTGACGAAGTGGTGGTAATGAGGGACGGCGCGGTCAGCGAGCGCGGCGACCCACAGGAGACGATTCGAAACTATCGAGCCTGGCTGATCGAGCAGTACAAGAAGACAGCGGGCGGCGAGGTGCGTCCGGTGGCGCGTCACGGCGACGAGCGCGTGCGCGTCGGCTCGATCGAGATCCACGATGCGGCGGGCCGGCCGGTTCAGGTCGTCCAAAGCGGCGAGCGGATAACGGTCCTCGTGACGCTCGAGTTCTTAGCCGATGTTGCCGAGCCGGTGGCGGGAATCCTGATTCGCAGCCGCGTGGGAATCAATGTCTACGGTACGAACACGGAGCTCGAAAAAGTCAGCTTCGGGCCGTGCCGCGCCGGTGAACACGTTGAGCTGCGCTTTTCATTCGACTGCAATCTGTGCGCCGAGCAGTACACGCTGACAGTGGCATCCCACGATCCCGACGGCGTCGCGCATGATTGGCTGGAGGAGGCTATTTTCTTCACGGTTGCTGACACGCGATATACGGCGGGGGTAGCGAATCTGCGTGCGTCGGTGGAGGTTGAGAAGAAGTGATTCGGGATTCGTTCTGGTTGACAGATCGGCGGATTCACCCGGAGCCGCGATGTTATTCTGGGTACGAGGTTAAGTGTGAGCACCCCTATCGAGATTCCGGATGAGATTCTGGCTCGTCTCACTCAATTGGCCGAGTCGACGGGCCGCGCCACCGATCACCTCGCCCGCCAAGCCCTGCTCGAATACCTCGACGACCAGGAGGACTACCTGATCGCCATGGAACGTCTAAAGAAAGGCGGCCCTCGGCTTCCTTTCGAGGATCTGGAACAGGAGCTTGGCCTGGAACGTTGAATTCGACGCGGAAGCCGCGGACGAGTTCAGACATCTCGATCGCTCTGTACAGCTGCGACTGCAAAAGTACATACGACATCGAATCGTTGAAGCGGATGACCCGCGGGCGCACGCGCGGCCATTACGAGGAGATAGGTCAGGGCTTTGGCGATTTCGTGTCTGAAGCTACCGCCTGATTTGCAGCGTTGAGGTGGAAGATCAGCTGGTTGTCGTGCTTCGTATAGGGCATCGGAGAAGTGTGTATGAGTAGTCGACGCACGACGCTATGGCTGCACCTCGCGGCAGGACGAGTCGCCGGATAGTTCCGTCAGAGCGTCGAGATTGACGGCAATGCCAAGGCTGGGGCCATCAAGCTTAGCGATCGAGGTGAACGGATGAACTTCCCGAATGTACGGGCCGCATTGACTCTTTCAGCATCGGTGCTAATGCTCCTCGCCGCTCCGACACTGACCGCCGCCGAGTGGCACGACCTCATCACCCCCAACCTCGAAGCCTGGGACAAGCTCGGCGACGGCATCTGGCGCGTTGACCAGGAGGGCACTCTGATCGGCTATCGGCGGCCTGTCACCAAGACCCTCTTTGGCGATTCGGACACGATCACGAAGAAGCGGTTCGAAGACTGGCGCGGCGTGCAGTCATGGCTCTACACGAAAAAGGTCTACGGCGAGTTCGACCTTCATATCGAGTACCGGGTCCGCGTGTCCGGCAACAGCGGTATCTCACTGCGCGATTCCAGCCGTGCCAAGTTCGCCATCACGCAACCGGCGGACTACCAGAGCACCCCGGCCCACCACGGCTATGAGGTCCAGATCAGCGGACGCAGCGGATCGAGCCTCCCCAGTGGCAGCATCTACACCTTCCTCGCCGCCAAAGACGGCGTACAGAAAGACGGCGAATGGAACTCGTTCGATATCGAATCCCGCAACGACATGATCCGCGTACGCCTCAACGGCAAGCTGGTCACCGAGTTCCCCGGCGATCCCAAGCGCCCGAAGGTGGGACCGATCGGATTGCAGTTGCACGACCAGTTCAACTCGGCCATGTTCCGCAATATTCGCATCATGGAGATTGCGGGAACCCAGTAGCACCAGGCCCGGCCTCACATCGTTGAGATTTGACGCACTATGCTATGGCTGCAAGTCGCGGCACGATGAGTCGCCGGATAGTTCCGTCAGAGCGTCGAGATTGACGGCTATGCCAAGGCCGGGGCCGTCAGGGATCGCGAGCATGCCGTCGGCATCGAGATTCCAGCCGTCGTCGGTGATCTCGTCAATGAAGGGCGACCCGGTGAGGTATTCGACAAGGTTCGTATCGGGGAAGGCGGAGGCGAGTTGCAGATCGGCCGCCAGTCCCAAAGCCGTGTTCCAGCCATGAGGGATGAAACGAATGCCGTGGTCCTGCGCCATCAACGCGATGCGGCGCTCTTCACTGATGCCGCCCACCTTGGTGACGTCAGGCTGCACGATATCGAACGCGCCGGCACGCAGCCACGGCTCGAAGGATTGGCGCCGCGTCAGGACTTCGCCGCCCGCGATAGGCACTTTCGAGGCGCGCCGCAACGCGACGTAGTCATCAAGCGCGTCGGGTGACAGAGCTTCTTCAAACCACGCGACATCGTAGGCAGCGAGCATGTCGGCGGTATTGACCGCCCATTTGTAGTTGCCCGGCCAAAAGGCATCGCTGCCGCCGGCATCAACCATGAGCATTGACTCGGCGCCGACGGCGTCACGCGCGGCGCGAACGATGGCTTCATCGGTTTGGCGATCGCGGCGGCCGAACGGGCCCCATCCGATCTTGAAGGCGCGGAAGCCCTGCTCCTTGACGGGGAGCAGTTCGTCGGCCATGCGCTCGGGTTCACGCATCAGCAGCGAAGCATAGGGCTGCACGCGGTCACGGTAGCGCCCCCCGAGCAGCCGCCCCACGGGCTGTCCAGTTACCTTACCCAAAATGTCCCAGAGCGCGATATCGATGCCGCTGATGGTGTGAGTGATGGAACCGCCGTGTCCCAGCCAAAAGGTGTTCTGGTGAAGCTTCTCGGTTACTCTTTCGGGCTCAGTCGCATTCTCACCCTCGTAGAGCGGCTTCAGAATATTGAGCGATCCGCGGACCAGATCTTCGCTCGTGAAAGCGCTGCCCCAACCGACAGGCCCGTCGTCGGTTCGGACGGCGATCAACGTATGGACACAGTCGTCGGGCTGCAGTTCGTGCGACCAGCCCCCTTCGGGAGTGCGACCGCGCAGCCCGAAGGCGCGAATTTCTTTGATCTTCATGGTCTCTCGATTATCCGCCAATAACTTCCTGTCATTACCGGCGGGCCGAGGCCGACCAGCGGGATTGCATGAGAAAGGCGAGAAGGTCGGCGAGTTCGGTGCGAGTCAGCTCGTCTTCAAGGCCCGCGGGCATGATGGAAACGGCTCCGGGCCGCATCTCCTGGATCGAATCGCGGTTGACTCGAACCTGCGTGTCGGTGCCGGTCGCCAACAGGATGTAGCTGTCGGTCTCTTCAATCGGAACGCCGTTGTGGGTCTCATCCGCGGTAACGATGACAAGCGGTTCGAAGTTTCTTACGAGCGTAGCGCTGGGATAGAGGATGGATTCGAGCAGATCCCGCTTCTGCCGGATTTTTTCGATACTGGTGAGGTCGGGTCCGATTCGTCCGCCGAGATAACCGATGCGGTGGCATGAAGAGCAGGCCGCCTTAGTGCTCCGGAAGACGTCTCGACCGCGCCGCACGTCGCCCTCTTCGAAAGAGGCCAAGAGATCTTCGAGATGCGCCTTTTGTTGCCCGCGGTCAACATCGAGTGAAGCCAGCAGCGCCTGCCCCTTGGCCTGAACACTCTCGGGAAACTTTGCAAAAGCATTCTCGATCGTGTCGGCGCGCAAGTTGGACAGGCCGCGGGCGTCCTTGAGAGCCTCCGCGAGGGCGGCACCCAGCGATTCATCACCTCCGCCGTCGAAGGCGCCGAGCAAGGTTGGCAGTTCCAGCGGTCCGGCTTCAGCGAGAGCGGCGGCGAGCGTGGCAAGCTGATCGCGGCCGAGCGGCGCGGTCGCCAAGGAGCGCGAAGCCCCCGAACGCAGCGACACGGGAATCGACGAACCGATGTGGGAAATCAGAAACTCGAATAGCTCGGCGGGAACGGAGGGCAGCGAGGCGGCCGAAGCAGCCAGCGCATTCAGGCGGATGCCGGACTCGACGTTCGCGTCCAGCCCGACTTTCAGAAGAGCGCCTTCGAGCGCCGCATCACGCTTTTCTTCCACAGGCAAAGCCTGCGCTGTTGATATAGCTTTCTGGAGCAGATCGCCATGTCCGCTGGAGAGCACGGCCGTCAAAGCTTGCGTCCAACTCGGGGGCGTGGCCTTGACGGGCGCTCGCGCCATGGCGCCGAGGGCAGCTATTGTTGCCGGCCGCGGCGCGTTGCCACGAACGGTTTGCGCCAGCAGGTCTTGGATCGCGGCGTCAGCGCTGAAGCGTGCTAGTTCGCTTTCCAAGTCGGCGGCTGCCTGCTTGTCGAGATTCGGCGCTGAGAGGCGCGCCCGGAAATATCCGGAAAGGGCGCTTCCCCATTCGACATGACGCGCGACGATCCAACTCGCCGTCTCTCGAAGCAGGGTGTCATTCGACGACAGCAACGGGATGACCGTGCCGGGTTCTAAACGGCGGTGGTCCATTTGATCGAGCGCGATCATCGCCGCCCGCCGCACGCGGCTGTCAGCGGCGGCGAGGCCCTGCCGTGTCGCCAGCGGGTCGTCGATCTCGATCAGTGCATAGGTGAGGGAGTGAGTGAGAATCTCGTCATCGGTGCGCGCGGTGGCGTCAAGCAGCGCAGGGATGGCGGCGCTATCGCCGATACGGCCGAGGGCTTCGGCGGCGGCTCGTTGCAGAGGGGCGGGTGAATGCTCCAACTGGTTGAGCAGGGCGGCCGTGGCCGCGGTGTCGCGCCAGACGCTGACGGAATGAATAGCGGCATGGCGCACCGATTCCTGGTTATCCTCAAGCGCCGCGCGGACCGCCTGGCGCGCCTCCGGGCCTGCAATACGCGTAAGGGCCCAGACGGCATTCTGGCGGGCCGCAGCCGATTCCGCCCCGTGAATGGTTTCGGCCAGAACGGGCACGGCGTCGCCACCCATTTCGCCCAACTGTTGAATCGCCCGCTTTCGCACCGCGTGGCGGCTGTCGCCGAGGCGGCCAGCCAAATCGGCCGGCGTCGCGGCTACCCAGTCGAGCGACAGTCCGCGCGGGTCATCGATGGGCTTAGCGCCGCGCCGCCGCACGCGGTAGATGGCTCCATGTACATCGGGCTTTGAGAGGAATGAGCTGGGGCAGCACAGAACGTACCAGGCCCCGGTGTCGACGACAAGCAGGCTGCCATCGGCGTCTTCCATCACGTCGGTCGGGTGAAAGTCGTCGCTACTTGATACGAGAAAGTCCTCGATCTCGGTCTCGAAGCTCGCACCACGCGGCTTTAAGACAAAGCGGCCTATCTTGTGCAAGTTGAACAGTGTCGCGAAAAGATTGCCCTGGTACTCTTCACCGAACGCAGTGGACGAGTAGTACGCCAGCCCCACGGGAACGGCGGCGCCGAGATTCGCCAATGCGGGTTGCAAACCTCCGGTCTGCTGGTGCGAATCCGTGACGTTGTGCACCTTGCCGTAGACGCCTCCGTAGACAGCATGCAGAAGTCCGTCACGGAGGCCTGCACGCGGTTGCTCGATGAAGGTCGAAGTTAGGAAACGCTCACCTTCGGGCGAGAAGGCGACTTCAACCGGGTTGTCCATACCCCCGGTGAGGACGGGTTCAATGAGGCCGCCCTCGGCGCGCCGGCGGAAGATGTGTGAAGCGCGGGTGACGAACGGCGGGCGGCCTGGACGTTCGTAGGTCTGCTCGGCGAAAGCGCCCTTGCACCAGTAGATCCAGCCATCGGGACCGACGTAAGGGCCATGCAGGTCGTTGGCGCAGTTGGTGAGCGTCTTGCCGTTGAACCACTCCTCACGGCGGTCGGCCACTCCGTCGTCATCGGTATCGGTGAGCTTCCAGATACTGGGCGGGGCGGCGACATAAAGCGAGCCGGCATGCCAGAGCACGCCTTCGGGGAACATCATCTTGTCGGCAAAGACGGTGCGGGTGTCATAGCGGCCATCGCCGTCGGAGTCTACAAGTCGCAGGATGCTGTGTGGCTTTTCGGCGAGTTGATCTTGGACATGGTCGTTGGAACCGGAGGATTCAGCTACATAGAGACGCCCTTGCTCATCCATGTCAACGACGATCGGACGTTCAACGAGCGGCGGTCCAGCAGCCAATTCCCATTCGAAGCCTGGCGGGACAGTGATGCCGGGACCCGCCGTAACGGGCGGGCGATCCGCTACCCAGATCACGGCCGCGGCGAGCAGCAGTAAACTCGCGATGCCCGCGCCAAAAGCCAAGGGAGCCCGCACGATGTCCTTTTTTGTGTTTGCGCTCGTTGTCATTGCCCCTCTTACCTGTCGCGGCCCAGTATAGCTGGAATCCGGCGGGATATGATCCACGCTGCCAACCTTATGCTCTTCACTGAGAAGGATGGGGGCCGGGGCAGTGTGCGCGGGCAAAGGCGATGCGGACTCAACTCATTTGCATCTTCGAGGCGGGTAGGCCGGATGTATCGCCCCGTTAGGATTGATCTAGGTTTATCGGATCCCCAAGGCCGAACTGCGCTAAACTATTGAAAACGAACACAGCCGCAACCCTACAAGAGACCCCATGGAACTGCCGATAGTTTCTGTGGGGCCAAGGGTGGCGGTTGTCAGGTCGCTGCTCCCCGCAAGTGCGACCGGCTCTTTACGGAAGCCGAGTATTTTGCCTCATCCCGCCCCTGAGGCCATTCGGCTCGGGTGAATTGAAAATGATCTGTGGTTATTGCGGGCACTGGAACGCGGACTTAGAAACTCGTTGTGGACATTGCGGGCGGCGCGCGGAGCGCTCCGAAGATGAGGCGAGCCGGCGTGCATCGCCGACGGCCGCACCGAAGCTGCCCCCACTCGACCGTGCAAGGTTCGACCGTGCAGGCGGGAATCGAAGTGAGATGCCTGCTCCTCTTCCGCAGTGGAAAAAGCAGCTCAACCTGAAGCTTGAAACGTACCGCAGCCGTCAGCAGAGCACTCAATCCGTGGCTGTCGCCGAGCAAGATCCCCCCGCGAGTCGCCCCGACTTGCCGCAGCCGAGCAATGTAATTGCTTTTCAATCCACGTCCGCGGATGACGCAAGTGCCGCCGTCGAAAGCAAACGGCCTCTGCCGCTGGAGAAAGGCTGGAGACGGATTGAGAAGGGCAGCCTCGCGCTGCCGCCGCTGCAGCGTTCGTTCGCGGAGCTGATCGCCGAACAAGCCCATCCCGAAACAACGGGTCGATCGATGTCCGGCCAGGTGTCGCTGCCGGAGCCGGCCGCCCCTCAGGAAGCCGATGAAACGCTTCGCGGGAGCGGCGCGATCGCCCCAGTTCGAGATCGAGCCATCGCGGGTGTTCTTGATTTCTCAATGGTCATCGTTGCGCTGGGCGTCTTCCTGGGCGTCTTCCACACCATTGGCGGAACTGTCGGGGAGGGTCCGGAAGCGTTTCGCACTCTGGCATTCGCCTTTATCGGCCTACTCTTCTTCTACTGGATCTTCTATCTCCGCTATGTCGGCGAAACGGCCGGCATGTCCTGGATGAAGTTGCGTGTCTCGTCATTCGACGGGAAAGCACCGACCCCTCTGCAGAAGTGGCTGCGCGCCGGTGGCACGATACTCAGTTGCTGCGCGGCGGGGATGGGGTTTCTGTGGTCGCTCGCCGATGAGGATACACTGACCTGGCACGACCGTATGTCGCGAACCTGCCTCACGCGGCTTCCGGAAGAGAGCGCAGCCAGCCGCTCCCGCGTGCGCCTGACGCGGTCAAGCCTGCGAACACTGCCGCGCGCCGCGCGCCGCGCCTGACGAGGGCAACATACAGTTGACTCACCACGTCTTGCCGGGTACCCCTGGACTGGGTGTAGGGTTCCAAACCCTCAGCGAAAGCGGTTTGCGACGGATCGGGGCGGACGCTTCCGCTAGCCGCGAGCACCTGCTTTAACGCGGTGTACGGTGCTCGGTGATATCTCTCTTGGGGACCTTCACAAGAGCCCGTAGCAGGCGTGTGAAGGACTCGAACTGCTGTGCCGGAGTGCGCTCTTGCTTCGTCGCTGGCTGGGAATCTGAGGCATTCTTCGCGCTCATTGCGACCGTAGTGCACCATAGGGCCAATGGCAGGCGATAAGGAAGTGTTGTTGCCACACCTTGCTACGGCTGTTCTCTGTGAACGTGTCCTACACGAGGGTGACGGCGTTCTGAGCGCTATCAGAATCGTCGATCAGTTCAGCGTTAAGGATGCTCCGGCAGATTCCCCACCGCTGCTAGTGTCGCTGCTCGTTATGGTTAAGCCTCGTGGAGACGAGCGTGAAGAACACACGCTTCACTTAACGATGACCCACCCGTCCGGGGACGAAAAGCCACTCAAGCTAGACCCGGTCACGTTGAACCTAAGTGGTGGCGCTGGGGGCGCATCATTCATATCCAAAATCGGACTGCCAACGCAAGAGGCGGGCCTTTACTATGTCAACGTCTTGATTGGCGAAGAGCGTATTACCAGAGTCCCATTCAAGCTGCTGCGGAATGAGGCATCCACTGAACATTCGTAGAGGTGCCAGCCAGATAGGCTGGGGCGGCGACCTCGACAACGAAGATACTGGCATCACGCAATATCCCCATGAATCCTTCGCGTAGATCGGACTCGCTTCTGTGTTTCAGTCTATACTCCGCGAGCAAAAGCTCCATTCGATCTGCGATACGCAACACTCCGCCATCTCTCTTCTCTTCCGCACCAAGGAGGACATCGACCTGTATATCTCGTAATGCATCTAGAGAGATGCGATCGGCCAGATAGTCACCCAAAGCATTACACAAAGTATTTTTCATAGCGCCCATGGCTCTAACGCCCCCAAAGCAACGGATTAGCAGTTGCGAAATTCGCGAACTCTGTCAGGCCGAGCGGCTGTTCGAGAGGCTCGCAGCGGGTGAACTTCGGGAGAATATTCGGGAGCAACCCAAAGCACCACCGCAATCTGGAGAGCCATTCTGCACCCGCTCTCAGATAGTAGAGTATATCGACCAGTTTGACAATAGGGAGAGTTGTCCAATGCAAGATGATCCTGAAAGGAGGGAGTGTTTCCAATACAAGATGATCCTGAAGACGCAGCGGTCGGGGCAGGCGA
>JAQBUE010000147.1 GCA_027624045.1 Acidobacteriota bacterium | reverse complement strand
TCTTCAGGATCATCTTGTATTGGAAACACTCCCTCCTTTCAGGATCATCTTGCATTGGACAACTCTTGCAGAGGGATGGAGACACGATAATGCTTTACAATACCCGCAGGACTCGCCGGCTTCCCGGCGGAGGGAGATTCCCATGGAGAGACGGACCTTTGTGAAAAGCGCGGCGGGTGCAGTGGCCGCCCAAGGATTGGCGTTCTCGGCGGCAAGCAGCCGTGTGCTGGGCGCGAATGACAGAATTCGAGTGGCCGTGCTTGGCGTCAACGGACGCGGCAAGAGCCACATCGCCGGTTTCGAGCCATTGGACAACGTCGAGGTGGCAACGCTCGTCGACCCCGACCGCAATATTGCCGAAGAGCGCGCCGCGAGTTTTGAGAAGAAGTACGGCCGCAAGCCCGCGATCGAGCAAGACCTTCGCCGAGTGCTCGACGACAAGAGCATCGATTGCATCAGCGTCGCGACGCCGAACCACTGGCACGCGCTGGCCACGATCTGGGGTTGTCAGGCGGGCAAGGATGTTTACGTCGAGAAGCCTGGTGCGCACTGCATTTACGAAGGGCAACAGATGGTTGCGGCGGCGAAGAAGTACAACCGCATCGTGCAGCACGGCGTACAGCTTCGCAGTTCGGTCGCGATGCGCGAAGGCATTCAGCTTCTGCGCGACGGCGTCATCGGTGATATCTACCTGGGCCGCGCGTTGATCTACAAGTGGCGTCCGAGCGTCGGCCACAAGCCGAGCGAAAATCCGCCGTCGAACTTGGACTGGAACGTGTGGCAGGGGCCGGCGGAGGAGCGCCAGTTCTCAACCCGTTATGTCCATTACAACTGGCATTGGCATTGGGACTACGGCAACGGCGACATTGGCAACCAGGGCATTCATGAGACCGACCTGATGTTGTGGGGCCTGGGTGTCGGCCTGCCCGACGAAGCGATGGCGATGGGCGGCAAGTTCCTGTGGGACGACGATAAGGAAACGCCCGAGACGATGACGGCGCTGCTCAAGTGGAAGAAGCAGAACATCATGGGCGAAATCGCTGTGCGCCCGTGGAGCAGTAATTTCGAGGATGGTGTGCGTGTCGGAAACATCTTCTACGGCTCGAAGGGCTTCATGCTGATGAAGACTTACAACAGCTACGAAGTGTACTTCGGCGAGAAACGCGAGCCGGGCCCGAAGGCGGACCTGGGCGGCGACCACTTCGCGAATTTCATCGCAGCTGTTCGCAGCCGCAAGACGTCGGATCAGCACGGGCCGGTCGAGACGGCGCACGCGTCGTCCGGCGTTGCTCACATCGCAAACATCGCTTTGCGAACCGGGCGGAAGTTGGACTTCGATCCGAAGACCGAACGCTTCATTAACGACAACGAAGCGAACGGTTATCTGAGGCGGAAAGTTTATCGCAAGGGATTCGAAGTGCCTGAAAAGGTCTAGCTGCGATCCAAAGTTAACCACAGACCCCGACCGCTTGGCGGTTGGGGTCTTGTTGTATCCGGGAGAATCTGATGAGTTGCATTCAAAGAGTTTGCATTCCGATTGCGGTCTTGTTACTGGCGTCCGCCGCGCGGGTCTCGGCTCAGGAGATCACGCTCGTTCCGCCGAGCGAAGTCGGTCTATCCGAAGACAGGCTAGAGCGTATCAACGATGTGATGGAAGACTACATCGAGGCGAAGAAGGTGGCGGGCACAATCACGCTCGTCGCTCGCGCCGGCGAAGTAGCGCATCTGGGTGTTCATGGTATGCAAGACGTGGAAGCCGGCAAAGAGATGCAGCCGGATACGATCTTCCGCATCGCGTCAATGACGAAGCCCATCACGAGTGTCGCGGTGATGATGTTGTTCGAAGAGGGGAAGTTACTGCTGACCGATCCCGTATCGAAGTACTTGCCTGAGTTCACGGATATGCGAGTGCTGAAGGAGGGTTCTTCGGAGGAAATCGAACCGGCTAAGCGGCCCATCACAATCAAGCATCTGTTGACGCATACGTCGGGGCTGACCTATCAGTGGGACCCGCGCCTTGGGAACAAGTACAAAGCCGCCGGCGTCAGTCACGGTTTGATCGAGGACGAGAAGACGATCGCGAAAGGCGTTAAAGCCCTGGCGACGCTGCCGCTGTTGCATCATCCGGGCGATAAGTTTACGTACAGCCTTTCGATAGATGTTTTGGGGCGGCTGGTGGAAGTCTGGTCGGGGATGACGCTCGATGAGTTTTTCCAGGAGCGCATCTTCGATCCGTTGGGAATGGAGGATACATCCTTTTTCGTACCTGAAGAGAAGGTGGGCCGGTTGGCGGCAGTCTACGCGAGGGACGAGGATGGCCCGATCCGCAGGACGGGGCCAGGGCCGCAGCCGGGCGAACATGGCATGGCCCACTCAGTCACGTATCCCTACGAGGGATCGAAGAGTTATTTTTCAGGCGGCGGCGGACTGCTTTCGACGATCAGAGACTACTATCGTTTCGCGCAGATGATTCTGAACGGCGGCGAACTGGAAGGCGAGCGCCTGCTCAGCCGCAAGACGGTGGAATTGATGACGTCAGACCAAGTTGGCGATCTTCAAGAGCGGGGCTTCGGTCTGGGCTTTTCCGTCGAGCGCGGCCCGCGGGAGTTCGGCGGGTTGGGCTCGATAGGGACGCACGGCTGGGGCGGGTTCTTCTATACGTCATTCTTTATTGACCCCGAAGAGGAGTTGATCGGGATCTATATGTCTCAGCTACATCCGTCGGGAGGGTTGGATCTAGCGGAGAAGTTCCGCGTGCTGGCGTACCAGAGTATCGCGGACTAAACGTTGCGACGTCCAACGGGCGAAGTCCTCCAACGCTTGGAAGCTCGTGCGACAGCCTTAGTCCAGCCACGGTAGTGACGAACACTCGTGTTTGTCCTGGTTTTTGGGCGATGCGCGGGCGCGCTAGTCGTTCTGCGCGGACTCATCGACAATCACTAGCGTCTGGGTCGAGCCAAGCGAAAAGCCTTGCTCGACTCGACCGGTGGCTTCGACTTGCGCGCCAACGTTGGGCATGGCTTTCTTCGTGACGACTGTGATCTCGCCGGTGTCGTCTTTGATCTTGTAACTCTTCCACAGGATGAGCGAAAGGCGGGAGGTAACCTCGCCCTTCACTGTGACCGTCTTGCCTTCATAGGCCGGCGGGTCGCTTTGGATCTCGCCGATGATTGTTTCAGTGGCGACTGTGCCACAGGCTAGTGCCAGGAACAGCATCGCGAGCGAGGCCCCAATCTTTGCGAGGTGGGTCATGCTATCTCCAGTTCTTGGTCCAATCAGGGGTTTCATATAGGCCGCGGATACGCCATTTCCCCAGCGTATCGAGTGGCCCGCACTTCTTCTTCCGCGACGCGCGGTCGTCCCATAAATTGTGAATCTCGAGTGACGAAACAGCCCTTAAACGTAACACTGTTGGTCGGTGGAGATCGACGATGTTGGGTCGGCGTTGGGATACGAAGCGCTCACTGTCGTCCGGCGGACCGTGACGATGATGCTGCACCTTGCAACGAACCCGGAGCCACCCGTGACATCTTACGCGGGACGACTCTCAGTTTGAAGGGCTTGGCAGCGTACGTGGGCCGGATCGGTGAGCGCGTTTCCACCGTTCCGCTGACGGCGATGAGCCGCTCGGTTGGCGCCACATCGGGCAGCGCTTCCAGGACGAACTCACGCCGCGTCTCTTCCTCGGTCACCAAGACGCCGTTGAGCCCAACGTCCGTCACACGCACGCCAAAAGGCAGGTTGTCGATCGCGATGGGCACGCGGCCCTCAAAGCCGTTGCGGCGTGTGATGCGAACGACGACAGTTGTTTTTGCTCCCGCTTCGAGTTCGACTTCCTCGGACTCGACCTCGACCTCCAAATCCGCCGGCTCGGAAAGAGCGATGTAGCGCAGATTATCGTCCGCGTCCGCGACGCGTTCGACACTCTTGCCTTGGAGCATGCTTCGGCCTACGACTTGCAGCGGTACAGCTTGTTCGAGGTTCGCTTGCGCGTCGGCGAAGAGCGTGAGCACCGTCGAACTCTCGCCGGGCACGATCGTTTCGCTCGTCGCGGTAAGACCTGGCGGCAGATCGCGCGCCGCCACTTCGATTGCGCCGTCAAAACCGTCGTAGCGCAGAGCGGTCACGGTGACCGTAGCACCGCCGCCACGCGGAAGATTCGGATTAGCCGGCGAAACGCTCAGTTGGAAGTCCGGCGTCGCTTCGCGCAGCGTGAGACGGTAGCCGTAGTCTTCGCCCTGCTCGCCGCGCAGATCGCGCAAGCGGATGAAGTAGTCGCCGTCTTCGGAGGCGGTGAAATTCAGCAGCGAATCTTTTCCGTAGCCGGGTCCGCCATCATCATTGCGATAGTAGAAGATCCTTTGCGGCAACCCATTCGGCTGCGGAGCGGCGTCGGGCGCGTGCAGGCTTACCTTGTAGACCGCCGTACCGAGCGCGATGGCTTCCGGGGTTGTATTGGAATAGCCGATGCGCTGGCCGCCGAACTCGGTGAAGACCGTGCCGTCGTCGGGTCCGCGGGGCAGCGCGCTGATGCGCAGAATCTCATCGCCAATCATCACGTAGTCGCCGACGTTGAATCCCTTCTCTTCCGGTGCGCTGATACGCAGGGAGCTTTGGGCTGAGTTCTGGTCGCGCAACTCGATCTCCGTTTTGAGTTCGGCGTGGGCTTTGATTTGAGGGACGAGATCACCTTTGCTGTCGAGGACTTCGAGCACTGAATCGAGCGGCGAGCCAAGCCGTCGCGCTTCGATTTCGATGACGTAGTGAGTTCCTTTCTTGGCGGCGAACTGAAAATGGTCTTCGTCAGGGGCGAGGTCTTTCGAGAACCCGCTCACGCGGCCGTTCACTGTGACGGGCAAGTTGAGCGACATGGCGGAAGCGGCGTCAGCACCGCGCTCCTCTTCCATGACTTCAGGGTGTTTGCCGACGGCGATCTTCAGCTGGTTGTGCGGGTAGCCAAGGTCGAGATTCGGGCGAACATCCTGACGCGCCATCGATACGTAATCGGACTTTCCGGCGATCGTCAACGTTCGCTGCTCACCGAGGTTGTAGCCGCGCAGACTGATTTGCGTTGACTTGCTCTCGGGAACGCCGAGCGGCTCCACGCCGGTCAGATAGGGATACGAGCCGATCTTCAGGCGATAGAAGTGGTCTCGGCTGCCACCACGTTCGATGTCGGACATGGCGACGAAGTACTTGCCGCTGGACGGAATGCGATAAGCCAGAACAGGCTCGCGTTGCCCGTCGACGACGGAACGTGATGCGACCGTTGTTCCTTGTCCATCGAGCAGCGCGATCTTCCAGCGAAGAGCGGAACCGAGTTCGGCCGCCGTCATGTGGAAGACGATTTCCTCGCCCGCTAACGCTTCAAACGGCAAGTGGTCGATGTCGCCAGGCTGGCGCAGCGTGCCGCTAATGATGGCGGGAGGAAAGACGTAAGCGTCCTGGAGGAGCGCTTCCTGGAGAGTGTCGTTCGGCTCGATCTCAGGGCGTGCTCCATAGAACGGCTCGACGCTAATCTTGCCCGTGTTGGTCGTGCCTTCCTTCGTTACCAGGCGGTAGGAGTAGAGGCCGAGCTTTGCTTCCGGGCCGACTTCCACCGCAATCGCGACTTCGTTGAGCGGTGGCGGGTCGCCGCGCTGGATCGTGCTGACGCCACCGTTCGAGCCGACAAAGCGCCCCACGAACTCGCCGAGCGTGTTGACGTGCAGGATCTTCCCTTGGATAGCAGAATCGTCGAAAAGTATGGAACTGGCTCCGACGAGGTTGATGCCCTCAATCTTGATCTCCGTCGTTAGCCCACGCGTTACCGCAAGCGGCGACGTTTTCTGGACCGTCGGCGGGTTCGTGCGCTTGTCAGCTAAAAGCAGTGTGGGAATCGCCAGCAGTAGAGCTAAGGTCCAGAACTGTTTCATACGTACTCCTCTGAAGCGCATCACCGACCTGCCAAGTTCCGCGCGGATTTGGGGCGCATCCAACCCGCTGTTGGCCGCAGGGACACTGCGTCGTAGGTCGTGAGCGAACCGTCATGACCGCCGACGACGAAAGTCTTGCCGTCGGGGTGGAAAGCCAGCGCCTGCGGCCAATCGGATTGATCGGTGAGCACGGCTTTTTCCGCCAGGGTGACGGCGTCCCAAACCTTGAGCGAGCGGTCGGACGACGCTGACACGATTGTGGTGCCGTCGGGAGAGTAAGCAATTTTGAGAATCGCCCCTTCATGACCCGTCATTGCCTTCACCAGATCGGCCGCCGTGTTCTCATGGTTCGTGATGCGCCATGTCCGGATGGTTTTATCAGCTCCGGCGGCGGCAATGTGCCTCCCGTCGGGATGAAACGCGACGCTCAGAACGCCGGCCATCGGTTCACTCAGCGTCAGGCTCGGCTTGCCGGTTTCGGGATTCCAAAGCTTCACCGAACGGTCCGCGCCGCCGGACAGGAGTTGACCGGGCCTGGTGCCGAACTCGACCGCATAGACGGCATCGACGTGGTCTTTCAAGGTGCGAATATGTTCGCCGGTCCCGGCGCTCCACAGCTCGATCATACGGTCGTAACTCGCGCTGACGATCTGCTTTCCGTCGGGCGAGAAATCGACGGAGTAGATACAGTCGTTGTGGCCTTTGATGGTGTAGCGGAGCTGGCCGCTCTCGACATCCCAGACTTTAACTTCGCCGAATTGCGCGGGCGCGCCACCGGCGGCGGCGAGTAGTTTCCCGTCAGGCGAGAAGGCGAGCGAGCGGACCAGGTCGGCATGATCTTCGAAGACTTTCGCGATGAGTTCGCCCTCGGCGTCGAAAAGACGCACCCGCCTGTAGTCACCAACCGCGAGCCTCGCGCCGTCCGGAGAAAACGCCAAGGCGCTAATCGGGGTAGCTGATACGCTGCCGCGAGGAGCGATGTTCGGCAATGACGGTGTCGCCGAGGTGACGGCTTCACCCTTGGCCCCGGCGTCGATCCAGGCCCGGATCGTCGCGATGTTTTTCGCCGCAAGATCTCCGCCCCCGAACGGCATCTTCGGTTGAGCGCGTCCTTCCAGCATGCGAACCAGCAGGCTCGATTCGGCATCACCCGCAACGAGAGCCGGGCCGTTATTGCCGCCCTGCATCAGCCCGTCATAGTCTTCCATCACGAGTTGCCCCATCTTTGTCTGAGCGCTGTGGCAGGCCAGACAGTTGTCCCGAAAGATGGGGAAGACGTCCGTCCGGAAAGAAGGGTCCGCGGCGGACAGGGTTGCTGTCAGAAGAAAGGCGATGAGCCAGCGAGTCATCGAAAGTTTCAAAACGACAGGCACCTGCGCCCGGATAAAGCAATGGCCTAGTGGTTGAATAAGAACTCCTTGCCCGTCAGCATGGCCCACATCAAATCCTCGAGCGGTTTGCGGCGCGGGTCCCGCTCCAGAGCGTCGGCGGCCGTTTCCTTTTCCGCTTCGTCGAGCGCGGCCGCCAGCGTCTTACGCTCCGCGTTAGTGGGATAGCGGCTCAGAGCCGACAAATAGAGATGCTCAAGAATCTTCCCGTTCGAAAGCCCAAGCTTCAAGAACATCTCGATCGCTCCCTCCTGGTCGCGCAGCATGTTGTTGAGCGTGTCGCCATTGATCACGTGCAACGCCTGCTTGATGGTCGGCGCGTGCTCTCGCTCGGCGGCATCGACGTTGATGCGCGGCGGGCGTCCGAAGACGGTCAGGAAGTATGAGGTCACTTGCGTGTCGGGAAGCTGCAGAGCTCGCGTGCCCTCGGGGTAGCCGCTAAAGCGCGTCGGCACTCGCGTGACTTGGCTGACGGCATCGAGCGCCACTTCGGCCGGCAAACGGCGCACGATGTAGCGTGAGTAATACATCTCGTCATCCGCGTTCGTTTCGTTCGAACGCGATGAACGCTGGTAGGTGGCCGAAAGCATAATGCGCCGGATCAAATGCTTCACGTCGAACTTGTGCTCGATAAAATCCGCGGTGAGCGCGGTCAGTAGTTTTTCGTTGCTGGCCGGATTCGAGGCCCGCATATCGTCGACGGGATGAACGATGCCGCGTCCCATGAAGTTCTCCCAGATCTTATTCACCACGGCTCGCGCGAAGTAGGGATTTTCGGCCGACGTTAGCCAGTCGGCCAAATGCTGCCGCCGATCGGCTGTGCCGTCGAGCGCAAGCTCTGCACCATCCAGAGGCCGCGGCGGAAGGGGCTTGCCAAGCTTGGGGTGATTAATGCCGCCCGAGGGGCTGCGGTACACCACTACGTCACCCGCGCCCGTGCCGTTCTTCTGGGCGACGCGTGAGACGAGATTCGCGAATTGGTAGTAGTCGTTCTGCGTCCACTTCTCTAGCGGATGGTTGTGACAGCGGGCGCACGTGATACGAATTCCCATAAAGGCCTGCGTCACATTCTCCGCCAACTCAATCGTGTTGCGGTGAAGCTGGTAGTAGTTGAGTTCGCCGTGGATGCTGCTGTTGCCGCTCGACGTCAATACCTGCCGAACGAGTTGGTCCCAGGGAGTGTTCTTTTCGACGCTCTCGCGGACCCAGCGATAGTACGACCACATCGCGCTCTTGTTCAGGTCGCGGCTCGAAACCAGCAGCAGGTCCGACCACTTGTACGCCCAGTAATCAACGAACTCCTCGCGCCCGAGGATCGCCTCAATCAGTCGCTCGCGCTTGTTGGGCGCGGGGTCGACGGCGAAGCGCTCGACTTCGGCGGGGCTCGGCAGAGCGCCCATCGCGTCAAGGTACGCCCGCCGCAGGAAAGTGTTATCGTCGGCATTCTCGGAAGGCGTGACGTGAAGGGCTTGAAGTTTTTCGAGGACCCGGTCGTCAATGTAATTATTGCGCGGCGCGTTGGAGTAGATGCTGGGATCGATCTCGTGGTCGAAAGCCACTCCCAGCCGCGCGAACTTCACCTTGCTCGAATACCAAACGGTGATCGCGGCTTCGCCCGGCCCTTGCATCTTTACGCGGCCCAGATCATCGACCGTGGCAACACCGGAATTGGTGCTCGATAACTTCGCCCAGCGTGTGACGTCGCGGCTTGAGCCGTCGGAGTAGTTAGCCTGCACGACGACCTGTTGATCAGCCTCGGGCGTGAGCCAAGCCTCCTCGGGGAACACCGAGAGACTTTCGATTCGTGCGTCGCTGTTGTCCAGAGCCGGTGCACCGTTGGCGATCCATTCGGCGATGATTCGGAAGTCGGGAGAATCAACCGCGAAGCGCCGGCCGCCGCCGTGCGGAATTGTCAGCGTCGGTTTGAGCAGTAGCAGGCTTTTCGATGGATCCCATGGAGTGACGCGCCGTCCAACGGCTGTGCGAGTGAGCATTGCGTGGTCGAATTCCGAGTCGTATCCGCGCAAGCTGAGCTTGAATCCGTTCTTGCCCGCTTCCGACCCGTGGCAAGCGCCCGAGTTGCAACCGCCTTTGGTCAAGACCGGTTGGACATCGTTCAGGAAGCTCGGGACGAGCGGCTGACCGAACTGACGAACCGTGACGTTGATTGTGGCGCTGACGCCCTCGACTTCAGCGGTCAGTTTGGTGGAGCCGTCGGCGAGTGGAAGCAATACGCCGCCTTCGGCTTTGATGATCTTGGGGTTGGCGGACCGGAAACTGGCTTGCGATGTCAAGTCTTGCTCGCGCCCCTCAGCCAGACGCGCCTGAACGATCAGTTGCTGGCTCGATGCCGGCCCGCTGAGCACGATGTCGCCGGGCAGAATCTCGATAGACGCCGGCCTTGCGCCCAAGCAGGGCGCTACGAGAAGAAGAGCCGTTCCGAATATTTGCTTGATCATCTGTCCCCGACTCGAAACGCGCCCAGTGCAAACTGTCGCCCCGTTCCGCACCTGACTTCTAAGTAAACAATTCCATGATCGGCTCGACGCCATGATCCACCACGCGGATCGGGCGGTTCTGCGGTCCGGGTAGCTGTGTCTCGAGGTCGATGCCGAGGCTGTGGTAGACCGTCGCCGCGATTTCGCCCGGGCTGGTTGGACGGCTCTTGGGAGCGCCGCCGATCTCGTCGGATTCACCAACCACCCGGCCGCCCTGAATTCCGCCGCCCGCCATCACGACCGACCAGCAAGCCGGCCAGTGATCACGTCCGCCGGCCGGGTTGATCTTCGGCGTGCGGCCGAACTCACCCGTGGCGATAATCAGCGTGTTATCGAGCATGCCGGTCCGCGAGAGGTCTTCGACGAGCGATGTGAAGCCGTTGTCAAACATCGGCCCTACGAGATTGCTGTAGCACTCGATGGGGCTGAATGGGCTGGAGCCGTGGATGTCCCAGGTGATTTCGTCGAACACCGTCTCGAACATATTGACGGTCGCGAATCGCACCCCGGCTTCGATGAGCCGGCGCGCCATCAGGCAGCTCTGTCCGAACCGGTTCTGGCCGTAGCGCTTGCGGGTATCGTCGGATTCCTGTGTGAGGTCGAAGGCGGCGCGGGCCTTCTCCGACGACATCAGAGTGTAGGCCTGATGGAACGTGGTGTCGAGCAGCTTCGCGTCGGGAACTTCCTCGAAGTGTTTCACCGCGTCGTCGATCATGTCGCGCCACTTGAGGCGGCGGTCCACCCGCATTGACGAGATGTAGTCGGGCGGCAGCATGTCGGGCACTTCGAAGTTCGGTTCCGATGGATCGGCGTTCAGCACGAACGGGTCGTACGCTTTGCCGAGGAAGCCGGCATCCTGGCCGTGCGGCATATTACCGCCCGTGTTACCGATCGGGCGGGGAAGCAGCACATGCGGCGGCACATCACCCTTGGGGCCGCGCAGCTTGCCGAGCACCGAGCCGATGTGCGGATAATTGAGGCCGCCCTGAAACAGCCGGCCCGTCTGCATCATTTGATGGCCCGTATCGTGAACGGCGGCGGCCGTGTGATGCAGCGTCCGCACGAGTGACCACTTGTCGGCATGGCGCGCCATACGGGGAAAGATTTCTGAGATTTCAATGCCCGGCACATTCGTCTTGAGCGGTTTGTAGGGGCCGCGGATTTCCGACGGGGCGTCCGGCTTCATGTCGAACGTGTCGAGTTGGCTCGGTCCACCGACAAGGAAGAGCATGATGACGTTCATGTCGCTCTTATCCTTCTGGACGGCGCCCTGCGCTTTCAGCGCCAGGAAATCAGTCAGGCCGAGCCCCAGCATGCCGGCGGAACCGGCGTGCAGGAAGTCGCGGCGGCGCATACCATCGCAGAAGCTAACGGTTTTTTGATCGTCGAGTCGGAACACGGCTAAACCTCCAGGTGTTAGCTAGATACACTTTCCCTTATATCTGCTGTGGTCCCATTGTACTCTTGCGCTGGAAGGCTCGCAATCGAGGGTGGAGGGTCAATTTAGAATTCCGATCCTGGACGGCTTACGGGTGGCAACCGCCCGACCGCTGCCGATCGAGCGCGGGACGACTTATTTTATCTTCCGCACCGACGCCAAGAGCTACTGCCCTCGCCATCCTCAATGTGCCCAACCTCCACTAGGTGTGAACTGTGCGGCTAGAATGTGGACATGAAGGGCCTTGTGGTGGAATTGATCCCCGATCCTGACGAAGGTGGCTATACGGCCAGGGTGCCGGACATTCCGGCCTACGGTGAAGGGAACACCGAGGATGAGGCCGTGTCGGATCTAAAAGAAGCATTGCGAGGCTACGTCGAGGCTTTTGGCCTTGATGATGCGTTGTCTCGCATCAATGCTCCTTGTGCGATTCGCGAGTTGGACATCGAGCTAAGTGACCTTGTGAGTGCCTAAACTGCCACGACCGAGGGGGAAGGAAATGGTCGCTTTCCTTCAGCGTCAAGGTTTTGCGGTGGTTCGAGTCCGAGGCAGCCACCATATTCTCCGGAAGGCGCAACTGCGTACGACGGTGCCTGTTCACGGCACACAAGCTTTGAAGATCGGGACGCTTACCGCGATTCTGAGAGACGTGGAAATGAGTCCCATAGAATTCACCCGTATGTGGGAATCGGGCGAATAGGTGGTCTTGGGGCGCCTCGCCGGTCGGGGACTGTCACCAGGTTTTCGCGGCAGCCGTAGTGCGGGTTTAGCCGTTCGCGCTCTGCCAGATGGGGCGGCGTGTCCTGTAGATCTGCTAAAACCATGGCTATGGATTCCCAAATCACCCCCAGCGTTCATCAATTCGGCCTCGGCACCGGCCTCGCTCAGAAGGCGCTCGACGGATTGACGCGGGAGGAACTGAGGCGCCCGGCGGGGCCGGATGTGAATCCAGCGCTGGGCGTGATGATCCACCTAGCCAATACGCGCTGCTCCCTGTTGCGGCTGTTGAGCGTGGACCGTGAAGTACCCTGGGAAGGCCGGTTCGGGCGCGGCGGAGCCATGAACGATCCCGACCAGTACCCGGAGCTTGACGAGGTGTGGGCGGTTTGGAACGAAGCGTCGGCACAGCTTGAGAAGCGGTTTGAGGAGTTGACGGACGAGGAGCTATCCGCGCCCGCCCCCCGCAATTTCCCGGTTTCCGACAAGACGATCCGGGGCGCGATCAACTTTCTCGCCTACCACGAGGCCTACCACGTCGGGCAGCTGGCCTATATCCGCAAGTGGCTCGGCAAAGACCCGTTGGTCGGATAGTTCTCTGAACCGCTGACCGTGATCTCGCGCGGCGCATATGCCCCTGGTGCGGCAAGTAAGCAGTACTTTCGTTTAATGAAGTCGGGCTAGGATACTAACCCGATTCGGTACCGTCGCTCCATTTCCTCAATGCTGACGCTGACTACGTGCGAGTATGGTCCCAGACATTCACTGAGACCCTCCCATGAGCCCGTCCTGCCCTACCCATCTTCAAGAGCGCCTGAAAAAGAGTGCAGAAGTCCTAACGTTGATTGACAACTGCCGGCGGGCGACTGGAGATCCGCGACTTGGCGTCGCCGTTGAACGTCTGATCGTCGAGCGTGAGTTGCACGAACTCGATCAGCAATGTTCCACCGAACCACCGGTCGGGTCGCTGGGCGAGAGTCGCGATGTCGTCATCCCTGTGCGACGAATCGTCAATCCCTAACCAATTCCATGCCTGCCACTACTCCTATTCCTGAACTTGAGCCACCAGAGCCCGACGATAGAAGCTCTCTGCTAACGAGCGTATTCAGCGTTAGCTTGGTCATTAGCGGCCTTTCTTGCTACATCCTGAGTAGCTATGCCGTGCCGGTTATCGAGGCATCAGGGCACGACGGCCTTGTGGTGTACGCGGTGCTGTTTCTTGGCGGCCTGCTCGGCTTGCTGGTTGCATTGGCTCCGCTCGCCAAACCGTCGCTAGCTGGGGCAGGTTCCGGGCCGACCGCCGGCTAGCCGGTCCGCTTGCGCTTTCGCCCCGTCATGCCGTTACGGCGAGCAAGTGGGGACGGCATTGGCTCGATGTCGCCGGCTCTGCCGATTCCACCGGCAACGACGAAGATCACCGCTATCCCTATCAGCCTGTGGTGGAAGTCCCACATTGAAACAAGAGTCGATAAACTTGTTCTATGGCAATGGGAC
>JAQBUE010000146.1 GCA_027624045.1 Acidobacteriota bacterium | reverse complement strand
GGGCCTGGTGCCAAAGTAGTGGTGCTCATATTTTCAGGCTACCATGGTTTCTAACACAGTAGTATTAGCTAGCCTGCCCAGTGTCGTCGCCATCTGGGATGCCGTACACGACGGCGCGGAGGTCAATCCTCCCGGCTACCAGATCCTCGCTCATCTGAGCCAGTCCATCTTCGGAGCCGGTCACTTGGCCTTGCGGCTGCCCGCCATCGTGGCCTATTGGCTCTTCAGTCTCAGTCTTTTCGCGTTCGCGCGCCCAAGGGCCGGTACGCTCCTCGCGGCATGCGCCATGTTGCTGCCATCCTTGACCGTTGCTCAGTACTACTCAACGGAGGCCCGTGGCTACTCCATCGTTCTTCTTTCGAGCGTGGCCTCACTGCTTTTCTGGCGGATGACTTATGAAGGCTCCCATCGGCGGCTTGGACTTTGCGGACTTGCGCTGAGTTTGATGGCAGCCACCGGCTGCCATTACTACGGCGTTCTCCTGATCGGCGTCGTTGCCGCCGGCGAGCTGACTCGCTCGCTGTGGGGGACGAAGAGAGTCGACTACCCTGTCTGGATCAGTCTCGGAGCAGCGGGGCTATTCGTTGTAGCGCTGCTACCCTTGATCAACGTTGCGCGATCCTATGCGGACCAGTTTTGGTCGGCTCCCGCGGCCTGGAGCCGCCTTCCTGAAATTTACTCAAGCCTACTTGAGGGGGCGATACCGGCTCTGCTGGCCGCAGCCCTTCTCGCAACTCCGCATTTGTTCTTTCCGGGCACTTCCGGCAACCGTGACAATCGCCGGCCTCACGGGCCGCCGCTGCACGAACTGATCGCCGTCGTATGTATGATCGCCCTGCCCGTGGTTGCCTTTATCTTGGCAAAGACGGTTACCAACGCCCTTCACTACCGCTATGTCTTATTTCCTATCGCTGGTGTGAGCATCCTGCTCGCCTGGCTGGGCTCTGCTTTGCCGAGGAAACGAGGTATTCTGGGCAGCTGCGCGCTTCTGGCGATCCTGTGTGGCTTCACGCTAAGCCAATTCAAACTGCTCCGGATCGCGACTGCTGAACAGGTCATGCCGCTGGAAAACATCGGCTTCGACACCCTTGCTTCCCAGCCCAACCTTCCGGTCGTCTTTTCAGACTACCCCGCGTTCCTGCCTGCTACGTTTTACCTGTCGCCGGAGAAATCGTCTCGTTTCTATCTCCTCGTTGAACAAAAGGGAAATACTACCTCCCGCCTCATGCTGAGCCTCAGCCGAAGATCACCAATCAACGTCGAAGAACTACCCGCCTTCATCGCCGTTCATCGCCGCTTCCTGCTCTATGGTCCCGGCGGCGGAATCTTCGAGGCTCTTCGGTCCGATGGCGCCATCTTTGACCTCAAATCCAATCAAGGTCCGGTGTACGAAGTCACTCTCTCCCCTCAGTCACCGCAGGCTCCGTAAAAACGCCGCACTGCCAAACAGCTCAGACGTTTTCCGGTACGACGTACGGCTCGCGGTACTCGCGCCGCAACAACGCATTGGCTTCGGCGTCGCCGGGGAACGTTTCCGTCACGGGGTCGAATACGACCTTCCTGCCGGTTCGGAAGGCGATATTCGAGAGGTGACACAGCGATGTCGATAAGTGCCCTTCCTCGACCTCACAGTGCAGATCCGCGCGCTTGCGCGACCGCACGCAATCGATGAAGTTTTGAAAATGGCTTACTTCCGGTTCGGCGAGGTCCGGGATCTCCGGCCCATCGCCATACGCGATCTTCGGGAAACTCAGGTTCGAAGCCCGTAGTGAAACCCCCGACGGCGGATCCGGATTGCTTCCAGGCGTAAACGTTCCTTTGACCGCTTTCCAGTCGTCCGTCGACCCCACATATCCCTGCTCGGTATAGAAAAACGTTCCCATGCGCGTGCCGCCGAACGTCGGGCTGTAAAGCGTCGTCATGTCGACTTCCGCCAGCGTGCCGTCCGCGTATTCAAACATTCCCACCATTGTGTTCGGGACTTCTGAATCGGAATCCTCCGCGAACTGTCCGCCGGCGCAATGAATCTTGACCGGGTGTACTCCCTTATCCAGACCCCAACGCACCAGATCCAGTGCGTGGACTCCGTTGTTCCCTACTTCCGTAGTCGACGTATCCCAGAAGAAATGCCAACCGTAGTGAAAACGATTCAACGTGAAAGCACGATACGGTGCCGGCCCCAGGTAAAGATCCCAGTGAACGCCTTGTGGAATCGAGGCCTCCTGGATGCGCCCGATACTCGAGCGTCCCCGGTAGATGACCGCCTTCGAGCGATAGGCTGTGCCGAACTTTTTCCTCCGCACAAAGTCGATCGCCGACCGTACGCGCGCGTCACTGCGATTGTTGAGCCCGATCTGAACGATGCGATCGTATTTTCTCGCCGCCTTCACCATCTGGCGGCCTTCCCAAAGCGTATACGAGCATGGCTTCTCGACATACACGTGCTTCCCGGCCTGGCAGCCCCAAATCGTCATCAACGCATGCCAATGATCCGGCGCCGCGATCGAGATGGCATCCAGATCCTTGTGCTCAAGCAGCTTGCGGATATCGTACTCCGTCTTGGGCCGGTAGCCTCCGATCTCTTCGACTTCCGCCAACGCCCGTGGGAACAAACGCTCATCGACGTCGCACAAGTAAGCGACCCGCACACCGGGTATTTTCGCGAACGTTCGATAGTGATCTCGTCCCCGGCCGCGAAAGCCCACTACGCCGATATTGACCGTATCGCTTGCGCTCGCCTGCGCCCGGGCCGCGGCCGGCGCGACTCCCGCCAAACCCGCTCCTAGAGCAGCGTTCTTTACAAACTCGCGCCGACTCGTCGACATAACTTGCTTCCTCTTTTCGTTCGGCCGTCCGCCGGCTCCTGCCCTATCGCACCGGCTCCGGTCCGAACAACGGCCCATCCGCTCGCTCGACAACCGCTTGCACCAGGTGCGGCGGGATGAACACCAACCCCATCCTATCCCCCAGCACAATGTCTCCGGGCATCACGGTCGCTTTCCCGATTCGGATCGGCGTATTCAACCCCGTTAGGATCGTGCGCGCAACCTGCGTTTACTTGATGCCAAGTTCCTTCTTCTGCCCGGCCAACCAGGTCTCGTACTCCTTGATCAGTGCAGGGTCCTTCGGTTTGGGATACAGTTCACTCGACTTATACTTTCCCGTCGCGAACTTTCCCTTCGTCCAAATATCGTGCAACTCGGTCAGCTTCGCTGCGTTGTAGACATCCTCCACCAGATGAGGAGGAACGAACGTCAGGCCTTCGCGATCCCCCACGACCAGGTCGCCGGGCATCACCGTTGTCTCGCCGATCCGAATCGGCACATTGATCCCCGTCAGCATCACGTTGCCGATCGCCGACACATGAAATCCGCGCACATACACCGGCACCTCTTGGGGATAGATGCCGTCCAGGTCCCGTACCGCGCCGTCGATCACAAAGCCGTTGCCGGTCGCCGCGTAAATCGAAGCCGTCAGGTTGTCGCCGGCAAATGTCCCCTGCTCAATCTTGCCGAACAGATCCACCACCAATACATCACCGGGCCGCAGAGCATTGATCACGCGCTGGTTGTTGCTGATCTTCTTGTCGGGGTTGTTGTCCGCCTCGACGATCTCGTTGACATCCGGACGCACAGGCATGAACTGAGCCGTTACGACACGTCCGATTAGCTTCATCTCGGGGCGCACAAGCTGCCAGCCGCCCGACCACTGATTCGTATACTCGGCGTTGCGCAACGGCCCAAACAGCATTTCGGACGAAGCGTTCTTCAGGCCGTCAATGTACTTCTGAGGTACCTTCGGCCGTCCGTCCTCGAAACGCTCGAAGGGATTCTTCGCCGTGTACTTGGTGAGCTGTTCTTTCGAAAAGCCGTCCAGTTGGGCCCACATCGGGGTGGTCGCCAGCAATAAGGTCAGGATCAACTTTTTCATGCGCCTGAATGTAGCACAACCAGGGCTACGGCCTCGCCCGCGCCGGTCGCTTTTCCTCCGTCGGGGATTCCACGTAAAGGCGCTCCCGCAAGCTCTCGAACTGCTTCCGCGTCAGCCGCGGCAACGCCAGCAGCTCCAGCACGGAACGAAATGGACCACTCTTCTCACGCACCCGCACCACCATTCGGGCTCGGCTCGCGCCCAACCCCGGCAGCGCCTCTAATTGCTCCACGCTCGCGGTGTTGAGATTCAAAGACTCCGTCGAGGGAGCCGCGGCCAAACCGCCCGCCAGGGTGAATAGCAACACTACTCCTCGACTAGGGCTCAACGCCATTCTCCCCCTCCTTCTGATCTTGTCTTAAGACTTGCAGAGTTTGCCGTGCGCATCGAATGTAGTCATCAGCAGTCTCGGAGTCGATACCCTCCAAGCCCTTGAGAAATAGCTCCGCCGCCCTATTTTCGTTCTGTAACAGCGGACCCGGGCGGCTCTTGCGGCCGGATTGTGCGTAGTCCTTCACGCTGAGTTCAATCAGTTTTGAGATGGCCTGGAACGCGCGCTTCCGCGTGTATCCGCTCAATCTCATCCGGCGCACGGCACTCTCCAGCAAACCTGTCATCAGATCGGAAGCCATCGAGTGGGCCACCAGATGATGATGTTGCGCCTTCTGAGACGCTTTCACAAGTTGAAACTCGCCGCCCAACGCCCTCACAATCCGCCGTGCCGGAGCCGCCGCCACACGTGAGCCCTCAAATGAGAAATGCACGCCGTGCAGGCTCAACACAGGATGCTGGAAGCCATACAGCGGCTGCAACGATCCGGTCGCCGCGCCCCTCAGACGCAGCCGCGCCAGCGCTTTGCTGCCGCGCGCGAGGCTCGTATGCAGCACCACCTTCTTTTGATAGCGGAACTGGACCTGCGCCAGCTTCGCGATGACTTCATCCAGGGCCTGATCCGGCACCGTGACGAGCACGATTTTGCAGTTCTTCAAGTCCTCCAGGTCGGCCGTTGCTTCACCCAACTGCATCAGCCGCACCGCCCGGCGCGCCGAGGTGAAGTCGCGCGAGAGTACCGGGCCCACGTGGAACGTTTGCGGCGGAAGCAACTGCACGAGACCGCGGCCGACCCTGCCCGGTCCCACAAGTCCCAGTCTCACCCGCCCAACTCCATCACGCCCACCAGATCTCGCGTTTTCAGCGCCTTGATCCGGTCCCGAATCTTCGCTGCCTTCTCGAACTCAAATGCTTTCGCTGCCTCGCGCATCTGCCGATCCCACTTGTCGAGCAATTCCTTCATCTCAGCGGGTGACGTCGGAATCTCATCGGCCCCTGGCTCGTCAGGCACCTCAACGTAATCCGCTGCAATGATGCGAGCCAAGCTCATATCCACAGGCTTCGAGATCGATAGCGGCGTGATGCCGTTCGCTTCGTTGTATTGGTGTTGCAGCGCCCGCCGCCGATCCGTTTCGCCGATCGCCGTTTTCATGCTGTCCGTCATCCGATCCGCGTAAAGTAACGCTGTTCCTTCGACGTGCCTCGCCGCCCGCCCGATAGTCTGAATCAGTGAACCACTGGAACGCAGAAAGCCTTCCTTATCCGCGTCCAAGATCGCAACCAGCGAAACTTCCGGCAAGTCGAGACCCTCGCGCAGCAGATTGACACCGATCAAGACGTCATACACGCCTCGCCGCAGATCCCGCAAGTGCTTCACGCGCTCCAGCGTGTCGATCTCCGAATGCAGATACCGGCAGCGCACCCCTGTCTCCGTGTAGTACTCCGACAAATCCTCAGCCATGCGCTTCGTGAGAGTGGTCACCAACACGCGCTGGTCGCGCTCGGCCCGGATCCGGATCTCCGCCAGTAAATCGTCCACCTGCCCCTTCACCGGCCGCACCTCGACCACCGGATCCAACAAACCCGTGGGTCGAATGATCTGCTCCACCACTACTCCCGCCGCTTTCGTTAGCTCATACGGACCCGGCGTCGCTGAAACATACACCAGTTGGTGTACTCGCCCTTCGAATTCCTCGAACGACAGCGGACGGTTATCGAGCGCGCTCGGAAGCCGAAACCCATGCTCCACCAGTACCCTCTTGCGCGACTGGTCTCCGTGATACATCGCCTTCAACTGCGGAATCGTTTGGTGGCTCTCATCAAGGAAAACCAGCGAGTCCCGCGGCAGGTAGTCGAGCAGCGTCGGCGGGGGGTCGCCGGCTTGGCGTCCCGAAAAATGCCGCGAATAATTCTCGATCCCGTGGCAATAGCCGACTTCCCGCATCATCTCGATATCAAACAGCGTCCGCTGCGACAGCCGTTGCGCCTCCAGCGGCTTGCCCATCTCGTGCTGCGCGGCGTTCCACTCGTCCAGCTCCGCCAAAATGTTCTTGATCGCACCCTCTTTCGTCTTATCCGACATCACGTAGTGAGTCGCCGGATAGATGGGTAATCGCAGAAACGTCTGCTTCACCTGCCCGAATAAAGGATCAATCTGCGACAGGCTCTCGATCTCGTCTCCCCACAACTCGATCCGGTAGGCGTAGTCATCGTATGTCGGATAGACCTCGATCACGTCCCCAATCACCCGAAACGATCCACGCTTGAACTCTCCGTCTCGCCTCTGGTACAGAATCTTGACCAGCGTTCGCGTGATTTCCTGCCGCGAGATCTGCTGCCCCTTCTCCAGCATCAGCAGCATGCCGTAGTAGGCGTCCGGCGACCCCAGTCCGTAGATGCAGCTCACGCTCGCGACGATCAGGCAGTCGCGTCGCTCAAACAGCGACCGTGTCGCCGAAAGCCGCAACTTGTCCAGCTCGTCGTTGATCGTTGCTTCTTTTTCGATATACGTATGCGACGCCGGAAGATACGCTTCGGGCTGATAGTAGTCGTAGTAGCTGACAAAAAACTCAACGGCGTGCTCGGGGAAGAAATTGCGGAATTCGTGATACAGCTGCGCCGCCAGGGTCTTGTTGTGAGCCAGTACGAGGCTCGGCCGGCCGGTCGCTTCGATCACCTTCGCCATCGTGTATGTCTTGCCCGAGCCTGTCACGCCCAGCAAAACTTGATGCATCTCTCCATCTCCCAGGCCTCTGACGAGTTGATCGATCGCCGTTCGCTGGTCCCCACTAGGTTCATAAGAAGATGCAACTCGAAACGACATCAGTAGTGATCTCTCCAGACCATGCGGCGGGCGATCACGATAGGTACCGCTGCAGCTCGCCTTCTCGCAGGCAGTGCATGTTGGCCGCCTCGCGAGTGATGGCACCCTTTTGAACAAGTTCGGCCAGCGACTGCTCCATCATGACCATGCCGTCACTTCGGCCCAAACTCAATTGCGAACTCAGCATGTGATCTTCCCCCTTGCGAATCAGGTGCCGTACCGCCGTATTCGCGACCAGGATCTCTAGTGCTGGAAATCGTCCTTCGCCGTCCACCGCCGGGATCAACTGCTGTGCGATCACCGCCAGCAGCCCCAGCGAAAGCTGCTGCCTGATCTGCACCTGCCGCCCGGCTGGAAACTGATCCACAATGCGGTTCACGGCCTGTACGGCGTCGTTCGTGTGAAGCGTCGATAACACCAGATGCCCGGTCTCCGCCGCGCTTAACACCGTTGCCACCGTTTCGGGGTCTCGCATCTCACCGACCAGAATGACATCCGGGTTCTGCCGCAGGATGCTGCGCAGCGCCGACGCAAAGTCGTTGCTGTCGTGTCCGATCTCGATCTGCTCGAATACCGATTGCTCATCCGCGTGGTAGTACTCAATCGGGTCCTCGATTGTCACGACGTGATAGGGATACTTCCGGTTCACGATTCCCATTAAGGCCGCCTGCGTCGACGTCTTGCCTGATCCGGTCGGACCTGTCACCAATATCAATCCCTGCTTGCGTTCGATCAACTTCCCAAGGGAAGCGGGTAAATGAAGGGATTCCAAGGTCGGGATCTCCGCCGGCAGGATGCGGACCGCCGCCGCCAGCGTGCCCCGCTGATAGTGCAGGTTCGCTCGAAACCGTCCGATGCCTTCGCGCACAAAACTGAAATCGAACGAGCGGCGCGCTTCCAATTCTTCGCGCCTCTCCGCTGACAACAGCGGCAGAAGTAAGTCACGAATCTCCTGCGCGTTCAGGATCGGGTCCATGCTGCGCTCGATACGCCCGCCTCGCCGCAGAACGACGCCGCAGTTCGCCACGAACAGTACATCCGACGCATCCCGTTCAGCCGCGTAACGCAGAATCCGGTCGAGCGAGTGTGCCACCCCGGCCGGCAACGGTTCGACGGGCTGCGGCGCCGCGGCTTGGGCCACACTGGGGTCCGCCGCTGGCCCCCCCGGCGTCGCCTTCTTGTTGAGCTCACGAACGAGGCTTTCAAGTTCAGGATTGTAATCAGGCATATAACTGTTGACGCTATTTTAGCCCCACCAGTTGATAGGGGTCGCAAATTCCTTCTAAGCGCCGCCCCAGGCCGTCTGTAAGCACACCAAGCACAGTAGTGACGAACACTCGTGTTTGTCCAACGCTGTCTACGTCGGGTTCACGCGCCGGAATCCACATTCCTCGGACTCAGGGTGGCCTGCGAGAATAGGAACTCTACTCCGCCATCCCGTTTCACGAGCCACATTGACGCGCCAAGATATCCAGGAATTAGCCCGCCGCATCGTCGGTGAAGTCGCGGACCGCCATGCCGTCCCGCCTGTCGAGGGAGCCCATGCGCCCGTTTCCGCCGGCGATCCTTATCCTGAGTGGGTTCCGCCCGCCGAGGGCGTCGCCGCCTACATCGATCACACGCTGCTGCGCCCCGATGCCTCCGAGGACGATGTCATTCGGATTTGTGCCGAGGCGCGCGAATACGGTTTCTACAGCGCCTGCATCCACCCCGACAAAGTCGCGCTGGCCGCGCACGAACTCCACGGTTCCGGGGTGAAGGTCTGCACCGTGATCGGGTTCCCCCATGGCGCGAACATCACCCCCGTCAAGCGCGCCGAGGCCGAGCAGTCCCTCAAAGCGGGCGCCCATGAACTCGATATGGTCGTCAACATCGGTGCCTTGAAGGCCGGCCGCCTCGACGTCGTTCATAGCGAAATCCGCTCAATCGTTGAGATCGCACACTCGGCCGGCGCCACGCTGAAGGTCATTCTCGAAATGGGTTTTCTCGATCACGACACCAAACTCAAGGGTTGCGCCCTCGCCCTGCTTGCCGGCGCCGACTTCGTGAAGACTTCAACCGGCTTTGGGCCGGCCGGGGCCGATCCGCGGGATGTCGCTCTCATGCATCAGGTCGTCGGCGGAGAGATCGGCATCAAAGCCGCCGGGGGCATCCGCACCTATGCCCGTTTCCGTGACATGATGAGGGCGGGCGCGACACGCATCGGGGCTAGCTCAGGGGCCGCGATTCTCGAAGAGTTCCAAGCCGCTCGCAACGCTACTCGATAGCCCGTCGCCGCCCTTTCCCATGCCGTTGCCCACACCAGTAACAGATCCACAGGATGGCTCGCTTGACCTGCTCATCGAGGCTTCCGAGATCGTTTCGCGCCATTCCCTCGATCTCGATACGCTGCTCGAACAGTTGGTCGAGTTGGTCCGCAAGGTTGTCGACTGCGAGCTTGTAGCGGTGCTCCTGAAAAGCGGTACGGATGCCTTGCGGATTCGGCGAACATTCGGCTACAGAAACGACCGCAAGACCCGCAGTCTCAGGGTTAATCTCGGCGAAGGCATCACCGGCGCGGCGGCCCGCGATCTGCAAACCACCGTTGTCCCTGACGTCAGCAGCGATCCTCGCTATATCGAACTCGTCAAGGCCGTACGTTCGGAGATGGCCGTGCCCCTCGTGGCGCGCGGCAAGCTGGTTGGCGTCATCGACCTCCAGTCGCGCCAACTGGGTGCTTTTGGAGATCGCGAGCAAAGCGTGCTTGAGCTGATCGCGTCCCGCTTCTCCATCGCTATCGACGCCGCTCGCTTGTATCGCGCCACATTGCGACAGAACCAGACCCTGCGCACTCTCTCCGAAATCGCCCAGGAGTTCAATCGGCTGCGGCCTCTCGACGAGTTGTTGACGAAGATCGCCTCGCTCATTCGTACGATCATCCCGTATGACTCGCTCAGCATCTTGTTACTCGAAAAAGATGGGCAGGTGCTGAAGCATTACTTCGGCGTCCGCTATGACGAGCGCATTCAGTGGGACAACGTCAAGCTCGGCACCGGAATCGTCGGCGTTGTGGCCGAGACGAAGACCCCCGTCCTCGTGCGCGATACAGAACTCGATGACCGCTACGTGGCGATTGTCGAGGGCATCCGCTCCGAAGTAGCAGTACCGCTGCTGCTCAAGAACAAGGTATTTGGCGTGATCGACCTCGAGAGCGAGCATGTCGGCGCATTCAGGAGCGATAACGTGCAGATGTTGTCGCTATTGTCGCCCCAGATCACCACCGCCATCGAGAACGCCCAGCTCTACGAGGAAGTGGCGCACAACAAGGCGCGCATGGAGCAGGATTTGACAGCGGCCCGCGTCCTGCAGCAAAACCTTCTCTATGCCCCCGTCCCTAAATTCCCTGGTGTCGAAATCGCCGTGCGCAACGAAGCGGCGCTCGAGGTGGCCGGAGATCTCTACGACTTCTTCCCCACCCGCGGCGTTGAGCTGGGCGTACTGATCGGTGACGTCAGCGGCAAAGGGGCCGCTGCCGCGCTCTACAGCGCACTCGTAAGCGGGCTCGTGCGAAACCTGATCGAACCGGAACAGTCATCCGCCCTGCTGCTCGAGAACCTCAACTCCGCATTACGCATGAGAAGATTCGAGGCCCGTTACTTGACTGCCCTCTATGCGCAGTGGCGGCCGCTCGAAGGAGAAATGGTTGTTGCCAACGCCGGCCAGCCTCGCCCTCTGCTGTGCCGGGACGGCAAGGTCGAAGTCCTTCCGGTCGTCGGTATTCCGCTGGGTCTTCTCAAAGGTTCAACTTACGAAGAGGTCCGTGTGGCGCTCAAGCCAGGCGACTTACTAGTCATCGCATCGGACGGCATCACCGAGGCCGTTTCACCCGCCGGCGCCGAGTATGATGAAAAAAGTCTCATTCAAACCGTTGAATCGCACGCCCGCGCATCCGCCGAAGAAATCGTCGCGGCCATCTTCGAGGATGTCGTCAAGGTTTCCGGCCTCGACACGCCCACTGACGACCAGACCGTAATCGCGATTCGCATCGGCGAAAGCGCCAACCTCTGACACCGCCAAGCACGACCGACTCACCCATGCCGACTTCCGGATTCCAATATCGCGACCGCACGTTCTACTGCGAAGACGTTTCGCTCGACCACATCGCCGAGCGCTTCGGAACACCCTGCTATGTCTACTCAGCGGCGGCCATTGCGACGAACTACGACTCCTACGGCGACGCCCTGGCCGGCCTGCCCCACGACGTTTACTATGCCGTCAAGGCGAATGGCTCGCTAGGCATTCTGTCCCTTCTGGCGCGCCGCGGAGCCGGCTTTGATATCGTCTCCGGCGGTGAGCTTTTTCGCGTACTCAAGGCCGGCGGCGACCCCGCCCGAGTCGTCTTTTCCGGCGTAGGAAAAACAGTCTCCGAGATGGAGTACGCCCTCCGTAGCGGCATCGGCTCTTTCAACTGCGAGTCCGAAGGCGAGGTCGTTGTGCTCAACGAGACAGCGGGCCGCTTCAACGCGCAACCCGTCGTCGCGTTGCGCGTGAATCCGGATATCAACGCCGACACGCACCCTTACATCGCGACCGGGTTGCGCGATCACAAGTTTGGGATTCCTTTCGAGACCGCTGAAAGAATCTATACCGAATCCGCGCGCTTCCCAAACCTGCGGTTCGAGGGGGTGAGTTGCCATATCGGTTCGCAAATCTTTGACACCAACGTCTTCTACGAGGCATTGGACAAAGTGCTGGCTCTCGTCGCCAAGCTTCGCGATGCTGGAGTCGCCGTGCGGCAACTCGACCTCGGCGGCGGCCTTGGCATCGCCTATCGGCCGGAAGAAACGACGCCTTCGATTTCCGGCTACGCCGCCGGGCTTGTGCGCGCGCTGCGGGGCAAAGACCTGCGCTTGATGATCGAGCCCGGCCGCTCCATCGTCGGTCAGGCAGGTGTTTTGTTAACGCGAGTCGTCTACCGCAAACCGGCCGAGTCGAAGCAGTTCTTCATTGTCGACGCCGCCATGAACGATCTAATCCGGCCGGCACTCTATCAGTCGCATCACGAGATCGTGCCCGTCGCTCAGCGCGATGCCGAAATGGTCATGGCCGATGTCGTCGGACCCGTTTGCGAGACCGGCGACTTTCTGGCGCGCGACCGGCTCATGCCCGCCGTCGATCCCGGTGAACTGCTCGCCATCTGCACCGCCGGCGCTTACGGCTTCGTCCAGGCCTCTAACTACAACGGACGTCCGCGCGCCGCCGAAGTGCTCGTTGAGGGCGCTACGGTCCGGCTCATCCGCGAGCGCGAAACGTATGATGATCTGGTTCGCGGTGAATCGCCGCTTGGCGCCACCGAACCGGTGTCGTGAGCCCCTCTTCCGCTGGCCCAGACCTCGCTGCCCTGGTGGCCGTCGTCGGCCCAACCGCTTCCGGCAAGAGTGCCTTGGCTCTTGATATCGCCGAGCGATTCCACGGCGAGATCGTCAACTTCGACTCGGTCCAGCTCTATCGCGGGTTCAATATCGGCACGGCTAAGACACCGCTTGAGCAGCGTCGCGGCATCCCCCACCACTTGCTCGACATCATTGAACCCAACGAAACCTGCACCGCCGGGGACTATGCCCAACGGGGCCGTGCCGTCCTGGCTGAGATCCGTAGCCGCGGACGTCTGCCCGTTCTCGCCGGCGGAACCGGATTCTACCTGCGCGCGTTACTCGAAGGCCTCTTCCAAGGTCCGCCCCGTGATGAAGCCCTGCGGCGAAGGCTCGACAGCCGCGTCGAATCCCGTCCCCCTGGCCACCTGCACCGCCTGCTGCGGCGCCTGGATGCCGCCTCCGCCGAACGCATCCACCCGAATGACGCGCCCAAGCTCATTCGAGCCATCGAGGTCAGCCTGCTGGCGCGGGCCCCCATCTCCGAACTCTGGCACCAGGGCCGCGATCGCCTCGAAGGTTACTCCGTCATCCGCATCGGACTCGATCCGCCCCGCGACCAGCTCTATCAGCGCATCCAGCAACGGACCGCCCAGATGTTTTCGAATGGACTGGTCGATGAGGTGCAAAGCCTACTAGCCGCCGGCGTGCCGCGATCCGCTCGCCCGTTCGGCTCACTCGGCTACAGCCAGGCCCTCGATGAACTCGATGGCAAACTCACCCGCGAACAGGCCATCGAATCAACCGCCAAGCGCACACGCCGCTACGCTAAGCGCCAAATGACATGGTTCCGCCGCGAACCCGACGTCCACTGGTTCACCGCATTCGGCGATCACAACACCGTCCAAAGCGAGGCAAACAGCCTGCTAGCGTCCCTCCCACTTCCCCCCACGCAGCACCCCTAGCGCGATCTCCGGTTTCGGGGTTGCGTCCTTTTCCTTCGACTCACCAGCTGGTTACGTGCCGGCCGGTGTCTTCACCGACTACCGGTCCAACCTGGAGGGGGCCGCACGACACATACCTTTCATCACGGGTGTCAACGCAATTTAGAAAGATCCCCTGATTGAGCAAAGTAGAACGTTCCCCTGGCAGCCGGGCTCA
>JAQBUE010000145.1 GCA_027624045.1 Acidobacteriota bacterium | reverse complement strand
CGCGCCGCTGGCCACCCCGCTGCTTCTCGCCGCCTGAAAACAGGGTATTCTGCCACAGGCTGCTAGGTGGGTCCAGTCCAGGGGAAAAGTGCCCCATTGAAAGCGGTCTGGCCATTATCAGGCAACTGGGAGTACAGACGTATGCTGCCTCCTTCATGTATGCATTCTACCGTTTCCCACTGAGTGCGCTGGTCGAGCAATCAGCTTACATCTGCTTGCGAAAACACCCTACATTTCGTCCCGGCGGAACGACTAGGCGATCCGATGAGGATCATGGCAGCGACAATCAGGTTGAGCACACCGTGACGAGCCAAGGAAAGAGGGACCCTAGGTGTTTCGACAAGAGTCTTACTCCTTGAACGGCCAGTCGTGGTCGTAGAGCAACTGTTTCTCGCGCTCAGCGCGCGGGACGTTATTCGCCGACATGTTCTCGAACCAGTATTGGCCGCTCTTGCCCGCGGTGAGAATATCGGTGTCGCCGTCGTTGTCGAAATCGAGAGCAACGAACTGCGTCCCGGCGCCGGCCGCTGAGTTGTAAGCAATCGGGTGACGGCTGAAGGTCCCCGTACTCGTGTCGATCGTGTAGTAGTAAATCGCTAGCGGTTCGTATCCGCCGGGGTCGTCGCCGTTATGGCCGCGGTAGCGGGTGCCGGTGATCAACTCAGGCTTGCCGTCGCCGTCGAGGTCAGCGAGCTGAGTGTTGTGGACGCGCGAGTAACTGCCATCGATCAGATGCGGACGCCATGACCGTTCTCCGGCGGCGACAACCTGTTCGTGCCAGTACAGTCCGTAGCTGTGGGCGCGCCCGTGAATGATGTCGTTCAGGCCATCGCCATTGACGTCGTAAACTTCCAAGCCGAATCCTGAATGGCCCAGTTGAAATTCCGGGTTCCAGTCCCACTTGCCGTCGCCGACTTGTCGATACCAGCCGTTGGTCGCGACGACATCAACCTTGCCGTCGCCGTCGATGTCACCCGCGCCGATGCCGTGTCCGTCGCCTTCCTCACCGCCGACGACATGTTTTGAGGGTTTGCCGCCGGCGAAACTCGCATAGAAAACTTCACTAGCCGTGTAATGGACGGCAAGCACGTCTTTCTTGCCGTCCGCGTCGATGTCCCGGAGCCAGAGCCCCTCCGTGTGCAGCGAGCCGGAAATCAGATGTTTATCCCACATCGGCCCAACCTTGCCTGGGTTCTCGTACCAAAACAGGCCGTCTTCCTGCCAGCCCGCGCTGACGATGTCGAGGTCGCCATCGTCGTCGACATCCATGGCGAACTCTCCGCAGTTCACAACGAATTCGCCGTCCACTTTGGCTTCACGAAACTTGCGGCGCGGAAACGCCGGCGCTTCATACCAATACGCCCCACTGGTCACGTCGAGCCGGCCGTCGCCGTTCATATCCATAGCGGCGATGCCTTCGGAGTGGTCGCTGCCAATTTGATGCAGGAGGAAAACGGGCTCGGGCGAGGTGCTACTGGAAAGTGTTTCGCTATACGGTTCCGCCGGCTCGGGAGTTGCCTGCAGGCCGCAACCGGCGACAAAAAGAACGACGAACAAAGCGGCGCGCGGGGGCTGGATCATGCGGTATATTCTCTCGCAAACGGCCGCAAGCTCGCCAGGGACTTACCCTGGGTTCCTTGAACGGCCCTCGCACGCTTTTGAGAGAAACGACCCTAATGCGCCGCCGTGTGCTGGTAAGTCAAGGAAACGGTGACATCTTGGACACCCGATCCGAGTGAGACCAAATTAACGCGGAACTGATCGCCGGCGTTGACCGTCGTCGTGTTCGGTGTGCCGCCGGTAGCGGTCCGAGTGCCTAGCGGCAGGGCTTTGTCGCTCGTATAGATATTGCTGAAGACCGCTACGCCACTGATGCAGTTTGCCGTGCAGCGCGCTACGTTGAACGTCGAGGCGCCGCCCGTCGTGTTGGCGACGACGCGCGAGTTGGTGAGTGTCGCATTCGTAATACCCTCGGGAACCGTCAACGTCATCGGCCTGAGCCCGGTCGATGGAATGCCCGCGAAATGCCATTGCAACGACGCTGTCTCGCGGGCGCACGGCTTCGGCTCCCATAGGTTGGATGAATTGTTCCACACGAGGCATTGGCCATCGGTGGGAGCGGTTGCCGCCACGACGCGTCCGCGAAGGCCCGCTACTACCGGGTTTGGGTACGTTCCGGTCAGGTCCCCACCGGCCGCCGAGCCGTCGCTGCGGTACCACCCCAGCAGCGTGTCTCCTGTTTGAGGCACGGCGCCCGTCAGAAATGTCACAGTGCCACCGCTCAGCGAGAAGTCAAGACCCGGCTTCTGAACAACTCCGTTCTTCGTGAGTTCCAAACTGGCCGGAGGGTCCGGCGCCGTAACGAGCGTGAATGTATCGTTCACGCCATCGATCGTACCGCTCGGCGTTTCAGCGTCCTGAAAGGCGCCAAAAGAACCACCGCCTCCTCCCGAACCGCTCTCGAGCGAAACGACTGATCCGTTGTCTTTCTTAACCATGATCTCGCCCGTTGCCGCATCGACAAACAGGCGTACCCTGTTCGAAGACGGCGGCGGCGGCGCCGTCACTTCTTTGAAGTCGATGTAGCCGCCGTGCAAGTTAAGGTTCCCGGCCCAATCAACGTCCGTCAAGACGGTCCCAAGAGTGTTCTGCCACTCCTGAAGCGTGCTCGTCCCCTGCCCTTGGCCGGCTTTCACTGTGACGCGTGTCACGCCGGTTCCCCCGGTCGGGTCATTCACTTGAAGTGTCGTGTTGATAAAGGTGCCGCCTGTCCGAAGGATCTGAAGTGGGACGTCTTTGAAGCCACCCGCATCGTTGTAGCGGCCCAAATTGAGGGCCGTCTCGAAGGCCGAGAACGCGAACCGATTCAATCCGTTCACCTGCATGAAAAGGTTTGAAACCGTTCCTCCCAGCGAACTGTTAATGCCCAACTGCCGGAAGAAGGCACTGCCGGCCGGACTCACCAGTGCCACGGTCGTGTTACTACCATCGATCCACGACTGCAATGCCGCCGACTGCCCGCTGATTCCTTTGACACCCAGCGTTACGATGCCTGGCGAGAGAGAGGTGATTGTGTCGTTCGTATTCATGAGTGCGCCGATGCTTGCTGGCGTCACCGGGTCGGATCCCGCGGTGGCATGTGTCGAAGCATGCGCCAGAGGGGTGCGGGCATCGGAAAGCCGTGCATCGTTACCCGCCGCAATCGTCCCCGCTATCGTGCCATAGACGGGCGCGACCTCCGTTCGAGTCTGCCCAACGTTGTCGAAAGCTTGCAGGCCGTTCGAAAAGTTGGCGACATTCCGTTGTGTGACGGATGTGCCGGAATCCTGGAACACTTCATACGCCGTGCCCGATAAGGCGCCGCCGCCCGCCGCCGCCCAGAACATGCTGCCGGCGCCATCCGTCGAAAGCTGCTGGCCAGGCAGGCCATCACTCACCGGCAGAGTGTATAGGGTACTTGCGGCAAGATTCGGAAGCTGGAACCCGATCGAGTTTGACCCACCGAATTCACGAAACGATAGCAACGGATTAGCCGGCGTTGCGCTTTCCTCTTCGATCGTCTGATGCGCGGTGAAGGTGTTTTCGCCGGCCAGGTCAGCCTTGCCGTTCATGGCGGCCACAAGGCCGGAGACCTGTGACTGAGCGATGACCGACCCTGGCGGTGGCGGCTGCACTACTCTCACCTGGGTCACCGTTACTGGCGAGCCGCTTTCAGGAACCACCCACGTTTCGAAAGAGCGCCTGCCATTGTTTAGCACGTAGGTGACCTCGTAGCTCGTGCCTGCCGGCGTCGCGTTCTCGTTCGGAACGAGGTCGACTGAAATCACGCCCCGTACGATCTGGACACGTATTGCATTCGTCGTTAGCGTACTGCCATCCGACGCCGTAAATCCCCTCCAAGAAATGTCGGCCGTTCCCCTTATTCGGCTGCCATCCGCATTGAATAGGACATCCTGAATCCTCGTGGCCGGAAGCGCCTGCGCCGCGGCGCTCCAGGCGAGCCACGCCAACCCTATGATGAGCCATTCCATCTTCCAAAGTTTTAACGTTCGCATTTACCTGACCCTCTCCGATCGGCGAGCCCCGTGTGGCCCGCGCTAAAAAGTACAAGACTTATCCGGGTCCAGAATAAATCACCAACCTCGTCTTACAGCTCAATCAAAAACGTAGAATGTTGAAATATAAGGAGATAAAATTACGTTATGCTTGTGACCGCCCTTTCACCTCTGCGCCGTTTTTGTCCCAAACCACTGATGAAGGCCGCTGCCATCGTTACTCTCACAGCGGCTTTATCCTCATCTGGGTGCGGCGATCGCGCTGATAGCGGGCATGTCGGCGCTGCCTCCATTCAGGCCGATCGCATCGCGGCTCATACCCGATTTCTGTCGAGTGACTCCCTCGAAGGCCGAGGCGTTGGCGGTCGTGCTGAAACCGTTACGACCGAATACATAGCAGCTCAATTTGAGTTGGCCGGGGTCAGACCGGCTGGAGACGCGGGGACGTACTTTCAAGCTGTCCCGCTCGTGGGCGTGCAGACCCAACCCGACGCCCGCTTGAGTTGGTCTTCCGGTGGCGCGCGGAAGTCACTCAAATACCTCGACGAGTTCGTGGCGGTGAATCACCGTCAGGAGCCGTTGGTCGACCTCGATACCGAAGCTGTCTTTGTCGGCCACGGCATCGTCGCCCCGGAGTTCGACTGGGATGACTACAAAGACGTCGACGTCAAAGGCAAGGTCGTTATTCTTTTCACAAACGAGCCTGCTTCGGACGATGCGGGCTTCTTCGGTGGAGCGGCGCTCACCTATTACGGTCGCTGGACGTTCAAATACGAAGAGGCGCTTCGGCAGGGTGCCATCGGTTGCCTGATTGTTCATACGACGCCGACGGCAGGCTATCCCTGGGAAGTCGTCCGTAACTCGTGGAGCGGCCGTGAGCCCTTCGTCAAGCTTGCTACCGGCGAAAACGCCTTGGCGCTGGCGGGCTGGGTTCACTCCGAGGCCGCCGAATCCATGCTCTCAGGGACGGGCAAGAGTCTTGACGAGTTGCTGGCTGCGGCCGACTCGCGCGACTTCCAACCCCTGCCGCTTTCAATCCGGGTGCAGGCTCGCCTGTTGAGCGACGTCGAGGCCATCAATACCCGCAACGTTGTTGGGGTGATGGAGGGCAGCGATCCTCTGCTCAAGGAAGAAGCCGTCGTCTACACCGCCCACTGGGATCATTTGGGTGTTGGCATCGCGGTCGATGGGGACGACATTTACAACGGCGCCGTCGATAACGCCACGGGCGCAGGCCTGCTTCTCGAATTGGCGAGAGCGTTTGGTGAGCTTGACCAGCGCCCGAAGCGCTCGATCATTTTCGCCGCTGTCGGTGCTGAGGAAGGGGGCTTGCGCGGCTCGGAGTACTACGCTCACCATCCCTTCGTTCCTGTCGCCAAGACGGCAGTAAACATCAACTTCGACGGCCTAGCGCCACTCGGACCCGCCACCGACATCACGCTCCCTGGGTTCGAGCGTACGACACTGCGCCCGATCGTCGAAGCTCTTGCAAACGAGTCGGGTTTCACGATCCGGCCCGAATCACACCCCGCGCAAGGCTACTACTACCGTTCAGACCACTTCAGCATGGCCAAGGTCGGAGTACCGGCGTTTTCCCTCAAGCTCGGCGTGGATTACGTCGGAAAGCCCGAGGGCTGGGGTCTCAAAGCTCAGGAAGACTATACGGCCAAGCGCTACCATCAACCGTCCGATGAGTTCGATCCTTCCTGGGATTTCTCCGGGCTGGAACAGCTCGCGCGCTTCGGATTCGAACTGGGCCTGCGCGTCGCGAACGGGCCGGAACTGCCGACCTGGAACGATGGAGACGAGTTTCTTCCCGCTCGCTTGAAATCCTGGGAGCAGTAGCGCCGTGGCAGGCTCGGTTGATATCCGGCTTATAATTGAAACGATTTGCCGTACCTCAAGTGGCTCGAAGAATCTCTCACCGCTGAGCTCGCCGGGAAACCGATTGGCGAGCCCGTCGCCCTCCGTGCGTATTTGGAGTTGAGCGGCGATCACGGCCACCTCGTGCCCACCGCGGCAGCCGCCGCCGCCATCGCCGGCCGCTGGTTCGGCGATGGCCTTCCCACAGTCTACGCACAGGGTGGCGCCAATCAGGGTTACATATCCATCACTGCCAGTTATCCCGGCGGGCAGACCGCCCTGATCGTGGTCGAATCCCACCGCGCCGATACGGCCGAGCCGCCGGCCGCGCGCCTGCTTCTTATCGGAAACAAGGGCACGATTGAGTTCGCCGATTCGCCCGGTTCCGACCTGCGGCCGATCGACCTTTCACCGCCCTTCGGCCCTAGTGAAGACGCCCTCGCCGACGCGATCAGCCGCTCGATGCGTTTGGGCGGCCCCGTGGCTCCCGAAGGAGGCGCTCGTGCCTAAGCCCCCCTACGGTGTACTGCTTGTTAGCGGGAAAATGACGCATCAGGAGAACTACGGTGCGGGCTTCCAGGCCGATCCGCGCGCCAAAATTATCGGGCTCACCGACGAACTCGGAGTCGATGAACGCCGCCAGCAATTGAATCGTCAACTTGCCGCGGAAATGGACATCCCGTTCTTTCCCGATTTGCGGGAAGCTCTCCATCGATCCGACGTCCAAGCGGTTTCTATCTGTTCCGAGTTCGAGCGCCGCGTACGCGTCTCCCAACTCTGCGCCGAGTCAGGCAAACATCTCTATGTTGACAAGCCCATGGCGACGAACATGACCGACGCCGACCGGCTGGTCCGAATAGTTAAGCAACGTGGTCTGCGCGGCCAGATGTTCACCCAGGTCGGCCTGCCTTATGCCAGGCGACTCAAAGCAATCGTCGACTCCGGCGAACTCGGCGAGGTTCGCTCGATTCACTGCGATCTGATGTTCTCAAAAGGATTCACGGGCGGTGCTCCGCTGGGCCGGCCACGCCAGGAACACTATCCGCCCCAACGGTTCACTTTCCCTGATGCCAAACGTGAGATCTGGACGACCGCCGTCTACTCGCTGACCTTGATCCGCTGGCTTCTCGGCGGCCCGCGTTTCCAGAGCGTATACGCCACCAGCGCCAACTACTTCTTTGAAGAGCATTACAAGCGCGATGTCGAGGATTTCGGAACCCTGGCGTTGCAACTCGATGGAGGCGTCACCGCTTCGTTGATCGCCGGGCGGATTGGCTGGTTTAGCCACCGTAGTTCCGGTCCCAACTTCACCCGCATCATTGGCGCCAAACGAAGCCTGCTGCTCGACGCGCACAGCCCGCGTTTTGAGATTGCGGCCGAGACATCGTGGGAGCCCCCCGCGAAAGACCCGCTCGACCCGATGGGCTTTTGGTCGAGCACGATGACGCGTGGCGACGCCCAGCCCAAACCTTACTGGCACGAGCCCGAGACTGTTGCCGGCCGCTCCGATCAATCGCTCTTCCTTGACTGCCTTGAGCAGGACAAAGAGGCCGAAGTCACGCTCGACGACGCCGCACAGGCTTCCGAAGCCATGCTCGCCGCTTATCAATCCGCCGCCAGTGGCAAAGTCGTCCCCCTTCCCTTGCCTCGATGACTCGCAGCAGCCGGCCAACAGCTGCTTCCAGCGCGCTTTGGCGCTGGGGACCCGTGGTGTCGTCCTTAGCGGCGCTCGCTTGGGCAGTGTACTTCACTCGTCTCTCAACTTCGTTTGGCATGCGCGACGTCACGCTGCTAATCGGATGCTCGCTGTGGCTGCTCGTGAGTTTAGGTGTTGCCGCTCCCGCCGCCCATACAAACCTCGTTGGGAATCTCATTGCGATCCGAAGACTCAAACTAGCCGCCCTGGCCTGCGTGGCACTTCTCGCGGCAGCGGTCTTCGTCCTACGGCCGCTCGCTTTCAACTGGCTGCCAGTCGCTTGCGCCTTCTTGCACGCTTCCTTCGCAACGGCAAAGCCGCGGCGAACCCTCGTTTCTTTCGCGATCGTCCCCGCCATTACTCTTCTTCTGCTCGACGGAATACTCGCCGCGATCCGCAACACACCGGCCCTCGCCCATTCCGCCGCCCTGCAGCCTCTGGCTCACTTTCTCTACTCACTAGATTGGACGACGGTTCATTTACTTCCCGAATGCGCTGAGTTCGACCCGCGGTTGACCTATCGCCTGCGCCCCGGTGCTTGCACCTTTTCAGAGCTCGAATTCAGCACGCACTACAAGATCAACTCGCTCGGCGTCCGTGATGACGAGGAATCACTCGATGCACCCGAGATCGTCGTCCTCGGCGACTCCTTCGCGATGGACTGGGGGGTCGAGCAAGACCAGTCATTCCCTAGCGTGCTCGAAGAGCAAGTGGGCCGGAAGGTCCTGAATGCCGCCGTTTCTTCTTACGCCACCGCGCGCGAGTTCGGAATGCTCGAGCGGACCGACCTGAGCCATGCCCGCTACTTGATCGTTCAGTATGCGAGTAACGACTTCGAGGAAAATCGCCTCTACGCGGCTCAGGGCAATCGCATTCCGAGCCGCGACGCCGCCTGGTACAGCAGCCAAGTCGAGGCTCACACCCGCAATCACTCTTTTCGCCCCGCCAAGTACGTCTACGAGGTGTACCGCGCCTGGGTAGGTACGCCGCTGGCAATTCGCTTGTATCGCTATGGTTGGCCCCATCCCCGACCTGAAGAGTTCCCCGGTCTGCCAAGGTTTAGGGATACAGCCGCCGAGCAGGCGCAATCTACGTCATCTCACGCCCGGCCGCGCCTGGCCAGCGATTCTCCGACCAAGCCGGCTCCGCTTCGCGCGGAGGCGGATGCGTTCCTCAACGTCCTCGCCACTTCGCCTGTCGATCTATCCGCATTGCAGGTGATTGTGCTTTCGTTCGACTTTGATCACCGCCGGCCAAGGCCCTTCATCGCTGAGCTAACCACCGCTATTCGAAACTCCCCTCAACTTCAGACCTGGAACAACCTCCATCTGCTGGACATCATGCCCACACTCGGTCGCGAAGACTATCTCACAATCGATTCGCACCTCACTCCGCAAGGTCACGCCAAAGTCGCCGAGAGCCTGCTGCAACTGATCCGCCGTATCGAGAGCCACGAGCTGGTAAGTCTGCCGGGGCCCGCCCGAAGCCTTTTCCAGCGCCCGGCGCCATGGTAACCTGACAGCAGCTTGGCCCGGACATTACGGCCTCCGGAGGACCTGCTGATGTCAATCGAAGACGCAATCAAGGCCGAGCCAGCGGCTTGACCACGCGCTCCCATTTTCCGAAATGCCTGCTCACAAACTGCTGTCCGACAAAAATATTCCCGCCCGCGAGCGCCTCATCTTCGCGCTCGATGTTCCTACGGCTGACGAGGCTCGCAGACTCGTCGAGAGCCTTGGCGACTCGGTTCAGTTCTATAAGCTTGGCCTCGAACTCTTCATGGCCGGCGGCTATTTCGAGTTGGTCGACGATCTGGTCGCCCAGGGCAAAAAAGTATTCGTCGACCTCAAGTTTTTTGACGTGCCTGAGACCGTCAAGCGGGCCGTCGCGCGGCTCAACGGCCGGGGCGTATACTTCGCGACCGTGCATGGTAACGAAAACATTCTCGAAGCAGCCTGTTCCGAAAAAGGTGACGTGAAGATCCTCGCCGTCACCGTACTGACCAGTCTTGATGAAGGCGACTTACGCGATCTCGGCTTCCAATGCAGCCCACAGGCGCTCGTCCTCTCGCGCGCCAAGCGCGCCCTCGCGGTCGGTTGCGATGGCGTCGTTTCTTCGGGACTCGAAGCCCCCGAACTCCGTAGCAGCTTGGGAGACAACTTCCTGGTTGTCACTCCCGGCATCCGTCCCGTAGCCAACGTCGACGATCAGAAACGTACCGTCAATGTCGAACAAGCCTTCCGCAACGGAGCTGATTACATCGTCGTCGGACGCCCCATTCGAGCAGCCCCCGACCCCCGCGAAGCCGCTGAAAGCATTCAGCGCACGATAGCAGGCGTTTTCGGCGGGTGATTCGGCGGTCTACGGATTCTCTTCGGCGAAAACGAACTCTTCCACTTTCCGGTACACCGCGCCGCCGGGCCGAAGCTCACTCTGAAAGAGCACAAAGCGATCCGTCGTCAGCGAGCCAAACTCGATCCGGTAATTATCGATCGCGCGCTGCAACTCGGCCGGGCGGATCTTCGTCTTCAACCGCCCCAGCGTGATGTGCGGTTTGAACGCCCGTCGTTCTTGCTCAACTCCGAGCGCCGCCAACGCTTCGTCGACACGCGATGTCAACTCGGGTAGCCGCTCCCCGTGGCGCAGGCCCGCCCAAAATACTCGCGGCGACCGTATGTTCGGCAATACACCCAATCCTTCGAGAACAAACCGAATGGGTGCGTCCGCCTTCACGCTCCGCAAAACCGAAACAATGTCGCAGCGGCACTCAGCGGGCCATTCCCCAATAAACTTCAACGTCAAGTGCCAGTTCTCAGCAGCCACCCACCGTAGCGGGAGCCGCGGACGTAGCTCATCGACCACAGCTTGCAGCGCTTGCCGCGTCTCCTCCGACAACTCGATAGCCACAAATAGCCGCATTCCGTTTCGACGCACTCTGCTTGTGAGCGAACTTGAGAACCCTGACCGATCGGAGCTTGCCACATACTCCCCACGAACCGCAAGCGTGGTACAAGAAGGCGTGACCCGACGCAAATTCCTCCAGACAAGCTCAGTCGCCGCCTCGCTTGCCATGGGTACACTTCCGGCCGCGGCGCAGCAGAATGCGAACCGTTTGGGCATTGGTTCGTCCTCCTACGGCGTCCGCTTCGGCCACGAGCGCCAGAGTGCGCCCACGCACCCCCTGTCCGACGCTCTCCATTTCCTCGAGTACTGCCGATCCATCGGCGCCGGCGGGATTCAAACCAGTCTCGGCGCACTCGACTCTTCCGCCCAGCGCAAGCTGCGTCACACCGCCGAACGGCACGGCATGTTCATCGAGGCGTCCCTCCGCCTGCCCGGCGAGAAGTCCGGCCTCAGTGACTTCAAGGAGGCTGTTCGCATCGCCAAAAACGCGGGAGCCACCGTCATCCGCTCCGTCATGCTCGGCGGCCGCCGCTATGAAACGTTCGACAGCCGCAAAGCCTTCGAGGATTTCGCCGACCAAGCCTGGACGTCCCTCACCCTCGCGGAGCCCATCCTTCGCAACAACAGCATGTATCTGGCGCTTGAGAATCACAAAGATTGGCGCATTAGTAACATGCTCGCGCTCCTCAAACGCATGAGTAGCGAGTTCGTAGGCATTTGTGTCGATACCGGCAACAACATCGCGCTGCTCGATGACCCGATGGCGCTCGTCCAAGCCTTCGCCCCCTTCGCCAGGTCCGTGCATCTCAAAGACATGGGTGTCGAGGAATACGACGAGGGTTTCCTGTTGTCCGAAGTCCCGCTCGGCGAGGGCTACCTCGACATACCGCGAATCGTGAACACTCTGCGCGCCGCACGTCCGGACCTGCGGTTCAGCCTCGAGATGATCACGCGCGACCCGCTCAAGATCCCGTGCCTGACGGAAGGTTATTGGGCGACCTTCCCGGAACTCCCCGGATCCGATTTGGCCCGCACCTTGGTCGCCGTTCAGAAGAACAAGCCTGCCCAGCCACTCCCGCGCGTCAGTCACCTCGGCATTGGTGAGCGCCTCAAGATCGAAGACGACAACGTCAGAAAATGTCTCGCCTACGCACGCGACCATTTGAATCTCTAGGGTTCGCTTCTACTCCCTTCGTGGCGGCCGTTCTCGCGGCCGCGTCGATGCTCGTATCCGGTTCCGCCTACGCTCAGACCGTCTGGCCCGGCGCGGCGTGGGAACGGGTTTCCCCGGCCGACGCCGGACTGAACCAAGAAAAACTCATCGCAGCTCAAGATTACGCCACGACAGTAGAAGGCGCCGGTTTCATCACCCGCGGTGGCCGACTCGTTACATCATGGGGAGACGAAACCACGCTCTATGACCTCAAGTCGTCGAGTAAATCGATTGGATTCACCGCCATGGGCTTGGCCATTCTCGACGGCAAGTTGAGCCTGAGTGACCGCGCTGTTGATTGCCATCCCCAGTTCGGCGTTCCACCGGCTGAGAATCAGAGTAACCCTTGGCGCGGCCGCATCAAGCTTCTCCACCTCGCCACCCACACCGCGGGCTTCGAGAAACCCGGCGGCTACACCAAACTGTTCTTCGAGCCCGGCACAAAATGGGCCTACAGTGACGGCGGCCCCAATTGGCTCGCCGAGTGCCTCACCCTCACATACCGCAAAGACATCCAGGAACTTCTCTTCGAGCGCGTCTTCAACCACCTGGGCATCGGGCGCGACGACCTGCGCTGGCGTACAAACCAATACCGTGCTGCCCAAATCGACGGCATCGAGCGCCGCGAGTTCGGGTCCGGCGTCCACGCCAACGTCGACGCCATGGCCCGCATCGGCTATCTCTACCTGCGCGGCGGAGAGTGGGACGGCCGTCAACTTCTTCCGAGCGCCTTCGTCAAGCAGGTCGCCCGGCCGCCCGATCTTCTCGGCAGCGTCTCCAACGCCGATGAGGAACATTATCCCCAAGCGCCGGCGCACTACGGTCTGCTCTGGTGGAATAACGCCGACGGAACCCTGGCCAACGTCCCTCGCGACGCCTTCTGGTCCTGGGGCTTACACGACAGTCTGATCGTCGTCATCCCGAGCTTAGATATCGCCATCTCACGCGCCGGCCAAGGCTGGCAAGATGGCTGGGGCGCCGGCTACGCACGGCTCGCGCCTTTCCTGAATTCGATCGTCGCCGCGGCAACCATGCGGCCACCGTACCCGCCCAGCCCCGTCATAACCGGCATCGAGTGGGCGCCGCCGGAATCCATTATCCGTAAGGCCGCGGGCAGCGATAACTGGCCGCTGACCTGGGCCGACGACGGCCATCAGTACACCGCGTACGGCGATGGCTGGGGATTCAAACCCAAAGTCGAACTGAAACTCAGCCTGGGACTCTCCCGCATTGAGGGGCCGCCTGATAAGTTTCGCGGAGTCAACATTCGCTCGCCCTCCATCGAAAAAATCGGCCAGGGCGCCGCCGGCCTCAAAGCGAGCGGCATGTTGATGGTCGAGGGCGTGCTTTATATGTGGATGCGCAACGCCGCGAACTCCGTGCTCACCTGGTCGGGCGATCATGGCCGAACCTGGAAGGAGGCGGACTGGAAATTCGTCTCCAGCTTCGGCGCGCCCACATTCCTCAATTTCGGGAAGAACTACGAGGGTGCGCGGGACAGCTTCGTCTATATCTACTCGCACGACCGCGACAGCGCCTATGAACCCGCCGATCGCATGATCCTCGCTCGCGTTGAGAAAACTTCCATCCGCGACCACAACGCCTACGAATACTTCGCCGGCATCGACTCCGCTGGTCAACCTCGATGGAGCGACTCGGCCGACAACCGCGCGACCGTTTTCGACCATCCCGGTCGCGCCTACCGCTCCGACATCACCTACAATCAGCCCCTCCAGCGTTACCTGTGGTGCCAAATCATTCCCGTAGGGGACACCAGGTTCGCAGGCGGCTTCGGCGTCTACGACGCTCCGGAACCCTGGGGTCCGTGGACGACAGTTTATTTCACCGACAAATGGGATGTCGGCCCAGGTGAGACCTGCAGCTTCCCGACCCAGTGGATCAGCCCCGACGGCAAGACGCTCCATATGGTCTTCTCCGGCGACGATGCCTTCTCGGTCCGCCGCGCCACACTCAGCACCTCCAAGCCCTGAACCCCCGAATCGCTGAATCTCACGAGAAACACCATCGCTCCCAGCGATCTGCCATAATAGGGCCAGTCTCACACCCAACGCGGTATGACCCGC
>JAQBUE010000144.1 GCA_027624045.1 Acidobacteriota bacterium | reverse complement strand
GGAGCGCGGCCCGGAAAGACGGGGCCCCCGCGGAGGGTTTCGTCACGAGAGCGCCCAGCGAATCGACCCATTCCAAATTCGTGTGGCTTTCGTCTTTGGCCGGTTCGACAAAGGTGAGGCCAATGGAAGCCGCGATCTGCGCCGCGTGATGAAGCTGCAACCGCGCGTCCGCCAAGGTTTCGGGAGCAGGGTCGCCGAGTTGGGCCCAGGCGCTTTCAGGTCCGGTGGAGACGGTCACAACCGCCACCATAGCACTCTGGACTCCGATTCTAGGCGAGACACCTGAACTGTTTACTTTGCCGCGCTGGATGTGTCGAACCAAGTGAAGACGATCTGCCGGTCTCGTTGCGGGGTCGACACCTATAATGTTCCCTCATGGACACCAAAAAGCTTCGCTCGCAAGATTGGTTTGGCCGCAAAGACAAGCTCGGGTTCATTCACCGCTCGTGGATGAAGGCCGAGGGCTTTTCGGACTCGGTTTTCCAGAACAAGCCGGTGGTCGGCATCTGCAACTCATGGAGCGAGTTGACGAACTGCAACGCCCACCTGCGCCAAGTTGCCGACGCCGTCAAACGCGGCGTCTGGGCGGCGGGCGGATTCCCGCTCGAGTTTCCGACGATCTCGCTTGGCGAGCCGTTCATGCGGCCTTCAACGATGATGTTCCGCAACCTCATGGCCATGGACGTCGAAGAGTCGATTCGCGCCAATCCGATGGACGGCGTTGTGCTGCTCTGCGGCTGTGACAAAACCACGCCCGCGCAACTGATGGGTGCGGCCAGCGCCGGACTGCCCTCGATCATGGTCACAGGCGGGCCAATGCTGCGGGGCATGTGGCATGACAAGCCGCTCGGCTCGGGGACCGACGTGTGGCACTTCTGGGACGAGCGGCGCGCCGGACGCATCAGCGAAGAAGAGTGGTGCGAACTCGAAAGTTGCATGTCGCGTAGCGCCGGCCATTGCATGGTGATGGGTACGGCGTCGACGATGACAAGCTTGGCCGAAGCAATGGGTATGACCTTGACGGGTTGCGCCAGTATTCCGGCCGTCGATTCGCGGCGCTACGAGATGGCCGAGCGCAGCGGTGCGCGTATGGTGGAAATGATTCGCGAGGATCTGACGCCCGATAAGCTCATTACGCGCAAGTCGATCGAGAACGCCATCCGCGTAAACATGGCCATCGGCGGGTCGACGAACGCCATCATTCACCTCAAGGCAGTGGCTCAACGATTGGGCATCGATCTTCCGCTGGCGCTTTACGACGACATTTCGAAAACGACGCCGGTAATCGCGAACATCCGTCCATCGGGCAAGTATCTGATGGAGGATCTGTATTACGCGGGCGGCGTGCCGGCGGTGATGAAGCAGATCGAAAGCCTGCTGCATCTCGATGTGATCACGGCCACGGGAAAGACCATGGGCGAGAACATCGCATCGGCGCAATGCCACAACGCCGATGTGATTCGTCCTTTGGATAATCCGCTGCAACAGGAAGGCGGCACGCTCATCCTCTATGGCAACCTTGCTCCGGACGGCGCGGTCATCAAAACAAGTGCCGCGGATGCGAAGCTGATGCAGCATACCGGGCGCGCCGTGGTGTTTGAGGACCACGGTGATTTTCTGAGCCGCTATGACGATCCGGATCTCGATATCGACGAGACCTGCGTGATGGTGCTGAAGAACGCCGGTCCGGTGGGCGGCCCGGGGATGCCGGAGTACGGCAACCTGCCCATCCCGGCGAAGCTGCTCAAGAAAGGCGTCACCGACATGGTGCGCATCAGCGACGCCCGCATGAGCGGAACGAGCTACGGCACAGTCGTTCTCCACATTTCACCCGAGGCTGCCATCGGTGGATCCTTGGCGGCGGTTGAGAACGGCGACGAGATTCGGCTCGATGTGGCGAACCGCACGATCGACCTATTGATCGACGCGCACGAGATGAACCGGCGCCTGCGCCTCTTCAAATCACGCCGGCCGCACTATGACCGGGGCTACGGCCGCTTGTACATTGAGAATGTATTGCAGGCCGATCGCGGCTGTGATTTCGGGTTCCTGGTGAAGCCGGAAAAGAAAGAGGATGATGGCGATTACGCCGAAGGAACCCGGGCGACCGACGAACTCCCGTTACCTTTCTGAACGCCGGCCGTCTGGAGAAAAGCCATGCCCACCGTACAGATCCAACTGCAACAGGTTGGCCCCGCCACCACCGAGGCCACCATTCGCACTCACAAGGTCCTGATCGATCGCCCCGAAGCCAAAGGCGGCGACGACAACGGACCCATGGGCGGCGAGCTTCTGCTAGCCGCTCTCGGCGGATGTTTCATGAGCAACCTGCTAGCCGCTATCCGCGCCCGCGAGGCGGATATCTCGAACGTCTACACCGAAGTGATCGGCACACTGGGCGAGAATCCGGCACGCTTTACGGCCATCGACATGGCTGTTTCCGCCGACGGCGGTGATGCGGCGCTGCTCGCTAAGTTGGTGACGATCGCGGAGCGAGCCTGCATCACGGCGAACACCCTTCGCGACGCGGTTATTTTGACCACACGAACGGTATAGGCCTCTATTGCATCGGCTGTGCCACGCCGCTAGACTGCGGTCAAGCGATGCTTTTCACACGTCAAAGCTTTGGTGTCCGGCTTCTGCTCGGGCTCTGCTTGGTTGCGCTCGTCGCAGCCACGACGCTTGATCTCTCGCCCGCGCCCGATTGGGCGCTTGCTTCGCCGCTGCTGCGGGCCGAGCTCTGTCCCCTGCTAGCGCTTGAGCAATTCCCTACCCCCGACGTCCCCAGCAGCGAACGTGAACCGCTTCTTCCAGCGGGTCCGTCGCGCGCACCCCCTGCATAGCAAACTGTCCGTCTTCGTTTGATCGGGCCACCGGCAGCCCTCGTGCCGGCGTCGCTCTTGGACAAATTGCGATTGCTATGAGGATGTTTCAATGTTATCTCTCATTGGCGGATTACTGCTTGCGAGCACACTCGGCGTTGGCGGGTTTCTCCTGCTTGTCTTCTTTGTGAAGCGTCTATTGGCGTGGCTGGATAAACACGATTACATCATCTACTACAACGGTCACGTCCCGACGTACGGGAGCCTAGGCAACGCCTTCATGGAACTTCATCAGCTTGCCGAGCCCCAGAAGGCCTACGTGCTGGAGATGAAGGAGGATCTAAAGAAGAAACGAGAAGAAGACGGTGAGGCGGATACTCACGATCCGGGGGCCCGACTCAGCAAGGAAGATCGACCTTCAAAGCGAATTGCGTCGCGAAGGAACACTCTCTGAGGAGAAGCTGTGTGTTTGGTTCAGACTGTTAGGCTGCCACAAGCTCATCGCCGGCAAGCACCGCTTCCAGGTGCTTTCTGAGGCTCCGCTCAACCTGGGGCTTGCCGCCAATCGTGTCATTGTAGAAGATCACGCGATAACTTCTGATGTCCAATGGCAGGGCCGACCCACGCTGTGCGAGGAGAATCGTCGGTTTGTTTAACGCGTGGGCGTATCCAAGTTCGTAAAAGACATTCAGATTCGGAGGACTCACCTCGGCAATCACAACGTCAGCACGCTCGATCTCCTTCTGAATATCCTGAAAGATAATTCCGGGGCCGCTGACCTCATCAATTCTGACGACTTCAAGATCGAGATCTTGTGCTTGCTTCTGGATTACTTCCCGATAGAACGTGTCGTAAGGTTCGGAGAACTTCATCGCAACGAAGGCGCGCGCCCTGCCGCCCTGAACATCAAAGTCTTCGAACACTACTTCTGACTGACCGGCGGCAAGCAGGCCGACCTGTCTCCCGTCCAGTGGCCGAGAAAGCAGATGGTCGAGTACGGGTACCCCCTCGAAACGAAACCGAACCTCTTGACCAGCTATCTCAGCTTCGAGGGTGTAAGCGGTCGCGCCGAGTAGGTTTTTTCGATCGCCACCCGATTTGAGAGGACGCCAACCAAACCCGGGCACAAACTCGGAGATCACGAAAGCGCCTTCTCTAGCCCCTAGCTGGGCAACGACGTAATGCTGATCCCTGCTTCTGTACCCTACAACAATACCTGCGGCCTGGACGACATCCCGTGAACCAAAGTCAGCCGCAAAGGTTGCCTTGACCCCACATTTGCCACTCCGCATTTGCTTACTGCTGATCGCGAGACCCATCGGAAAGGAGACACCGTTCGTGGAGGCGGACTCCCCTTCTCCTTTGAACTTGGCACCGCCCTCGCTAAAGCTCCATCTCCCGCTGATTGCCGCCCATGTCACATGTTTGTTATCCACGATGAACCGCCTCCTGCACGACGATCTTACACCGATGATTGTAGCGTCTGCGTGTGGCGTTCCCAGGCCTTTCGATGCGCAAGCGGCAGGGCTTGAGGGCGCTGGTCGTTACAGAGCCGCCTTACAACCAATCTGATATCATTCCTCCCATGCGGATCAGCCATACCCCTGTATCGTTGATCGTCGCGTTCTTGCTGTTCGCCTCCGCCACCAACGGCCAGGAAGTCAAGCTCATCACAACCGTCGTCGATCAGAAGACCGGCGAGCCCGTCACCGATCTCGACGCCCGCAGCTTCAGCGTTGTCGACGGCAAAACGCCGCTGCGGGTCGATGAGGCTGTTTTCAAGACAACCTCCATCGACGTGATGTTGCTGATCGATAGCAGTCTTGTCGGCGAAATGGTCGGACCGCTCGCCGGAGCCTTCGTCAACGAACTCGGCGATAAAGAGCAGATGGCGATCGTCTCGTACCACGACTCAGCCGACTTGATCCAGGACTTTACCTCCAGTAAACAACTGCTATTCCAATCGCTCGAGCAAATCAACTACGGCAATAACCCTCGTGTGCTCGACGCCCTCTACGCGGCCATCGAGGGCGGGTTCAAGTCGAGCTCGGGACGGCGCATCGCCGTCGTTTTGTCCGCGGGCGTGGAGGGCAACAGCCGCGTCACCGAAGCCGAGGTGTTGCGGCTGGCGCGGCAGCGAGCGGTATCGATATTCCCCGTTTACGTGCTGGGAGTGGAACGAGGGATGTTCCGCCGGCTCTCCGACAATTCCGGCGGCGCGGATTTCGCCTCGCGCAAACTGAAGCTCAAACCGGCGGAGTTAAGCAAGCTGGTTTTCTCTGTGCTGCGCGGCCACTATGAGTTGCTCGTGAGCGGCGTCTCGCGGACCGGAGAGCGAGTAGAAGTGAAAATACAAGAAGGGCCGAAGGCGGGGCGCAAACTGCGGGCTTCGGCCTTGCCGCTGGAATGAAAAGAGCCGGTCCCTATGAGTAACCCTCATGGCGGACCGGCTCCGTCTTTCTCTCGAAGAGGAATTATTCGCTACCGGCCGCCGCGCGCCTGGCTTGCGCTACCTTCGGCGTAGCCAAGTAGCCCACGATGCGGTCTTTGTCGACCTGGTTCACAACCAACTCATACGGCTGGCGGGAGCCAATGACATAGAACTGCACAGGCTCAAGCAACGTCTTGTCCTTCTTTTCAATTCGCTTGTCGTCGGCCCACAGATCAATGTTGTACTTGTTCCGTTTCTGATCGGATTTGCGAAGCCGGATCGTGATCGGGCCGACGCGGGAGGGCTGTTTCGCCTTCTGGATGTCGAACTCAAAATAGTTCCGCTCACCCAACTCGCGTAGCGCCGCCACCTCCGTTCCGTTAGTCGCGATCAGGCCGCTCTGGACGCCAAGGTCGCCCCGAACCGTCGTCAGTTCGGCAATGGTTTTCTCAAGTTCCTCGCGGTTCTTTGTGACGTTTTCTTCAACCGTATCCACCTTGCCCGTGAGCGACCCCAGCTGGCTGCCGGTCTGCTGGGTCGTGGACTTCAATTCCTGAAGCGTGCCGCCCACTTCCTGGAAACGGGCCTGTTGCTGGGCTTTGGTCTGCTCAAGGTCTTTCGAGATCTTTTCGGTGCGGCCGAGCACCCGCTGCTCAACCTGATTGGCCTTGGCGGTCAGTTGTTTCTCGGCCGAATCAACCAGCCCTTCGACCTTCTCGACGCTGCTGCTGATTTCGCGCGACGTCCGGCTCACCGAGCCTTCAAGCTGTGCAAGTTTTTCCTCATGGACCTGCAACATCGCGATGTGCGGCTCGAGTTGAGAGCGCGTATCCTGCAGTTCCAAGTACAAGTAGACCGACGAGCCGATCAGGCAGGCCACCATCACGAGCAGGCCAATGATGACGGGCGTGCCCGCCGACCGGCCCGCTGAGCTATCAGGATCAAATGGATTTGTCGACATTTCAAATTCCCCCTGGGAGTGTTATCTTGTAGCGGACAAGCGACTTACGATGGGGACAAATTGGCGCTTTCGCCTCATTATCATACCATCTCAACGCGCGACCAGCTGTTGTTAAGACGCGCCTCGACCCCGCTTGGGTTACGTTAACTTGCCTGCTCCCCTAGGTTTAGATCCTGTGAGCCCGTCAGCGGTCGAGCTGGCGCATGTCCGCGCGGAAGGCAGGCGCCAGAGCGGCCGACAGAGTCCTTGATACTATGTGATGGGAATTGACTCGATATGAGCCTTTGGGCAACCTGGAAATTTCGCCGGTCGGCGGCCTTCCTCACGTATGCTCTCCTTGCTTCCCTCGCCGCGGCTGCCACGCCGCCCCCCGCCCCCGAGATCACCCTAGTTAACCAATACTGCGTCGGCTGCCATAACGCCGGCACTAGAGCAGCGGGGCTCACCCTCGACACCATCAGCCAGGAAGCTCTCGCTCAGCGCCCCGAGGTGTGGGAGAAGGTTATCCGTCGCCTGCGGGCGCGTCAGATGCCGCCAAGCGGACTTCCCCGCCCCGACGAATCGTCCTACAATGACGCGATTCAATCGCTCGAACATGCCCTCGACAGCGCCGCCACCGCCCATCCCAACCCTGGCCGAACCGACACCTTCCGCCGCCTCAGCCGGACCGAGTACCAGAACGCTATTCGCGACTTGCTTGCCCTCGACATCGATGTGGCGGCGCTATTGCCCGGCGACGAGTCCAGCCACGGCTTTGACAATATTACTGTCGCTGAACTTTCACCCACCCTGCTGGACCGCTACCTCTCGGCTGCCGAGAAAGTCAGCCGGCTCGCCGTCGGCCGGCCCGTCCGCTCACCCGGCGGCCATTCGATTCTGCTGCCGCCCGATCTGACGCAGGAGAGTCACGTCGAGGGCCTGCCCGTTGGCACGCGCGGCGGCGTTTCCGTTCCCTATACTTTTCCACTCGACGCTGAGTACGAAATCTCGATCCGTCTCGCACGCGACCGCAATGAACACATCGAGGGCCTCAGGGAACCCCATGAAATCGAACTACTGCTCGACAATAGACGCTTCCGCCTCTTCAGCATCAAGCCGCCGCCGGGCGCTGACGACCATAGCACGGCCGACCATCACCTCACGGCCCGCGTCGCCGTCAAAGCAGGTCCTCATGAGGTCGCGGCGACATTCCTGAAAAAGCCCACGGCGCTGCTCGAAACAGCCCGCCAACCCTACCAAGCGCACTTCAACTTCTACCGCCACCCGCGCGTTCAGCCCGCTGTGTATTCCCTGTCAATCCTCGGGCCTTACGAAGCCGCGGGTCCTGGTGACACACGCAGCCGCCAACGCATCTTCGTCTGCCGTCCCGAGCAAGCCGCCGACGAAGAACCCTGCGCCCAACGCATCATCGAGACCCTCATGCGCCGCGCCTATCGGCGGCCTGTCACAAACGACGATCTGGCGCGGCCTCTGGACTTTTACCGCCAAGCCCGCGCCGGCGGCGGCTTCGAAGCCGGAGTCGAAATGGCGTTGCGCGCCGTGCTCGTGAGTCCCGAGTTCCTGTTCCGCGTCGAGCAAGACCCGCCGGGCGTCGAACCCAAAACCGCCTACCGCGTCAGCGGCCCGCAACTTGCCTCGCGTCTTTCGTTCTTCCTGTGGAGCAGTATTCCCGACGACGAGCTTCTTCATGCCGCCATCCGCGGCGACCTGGAAGACCCCGCACTGCTCGAAAAGCAGGTCCGCCGCATGTTGGCCGACAAGCGCTCCGCATCACTCGTCACCAACTTCGCCTCGCAGTGGCTGCACCTGCGCAATCTGGCCTCGATCACGCCCGACATGCGCCGCTTCCCTGACTTCGACGACAACCTGCGGCAAGCCTTTCTGCGCGAGACGGAATTATTCTTCGAAAGCATCTTACGCGAAGACCGCGGCGTGCTCGATCTGCTGCACGCCGACTACACGTTCGTGAACGAACGCCTCGCGAAACACTACGGCATCCCTAATATTTACGGCAGCCGCTTCCGCCGCATTTCGCTCGACGCCGACAGCGAACGCGGCGGCCTGCTGCGCCACGGCAGCATCCTCACCGTAACGTCGTATCCCACCCGCACCTCGCCCGTCATTCGGGGCAAGTGGATTCTCGACAATCTGCTCGGTATCCCTCCTCCACCGCCCCCCGCCACCGTGCCCGCGCTCGACGACAACAAGGTCGCGGCCGGCCTGCCGGTGCGCGAACGCCTGGCAGCGCACCGTGATAGCCCCGCCTGCGCGGGCTGCCATCAACTGATGGACCCTGTCGGTTTCTCACTCGAAGGCTACGACGCCGTGGGCCGCCGGCGAACGGTCGACGCGGGTCAACCCATTGACGATTCCGGAGGTCTGCCCGACGGCAGCCGATTCGACGGAGTAGCCGGTCTCGAGCGGGCCTTGATAAGCCGTCCGGAAGTCTTCGTTGGCGTGTTGACCGAGAAACTACTGACATACGCCCTCGGGCGGGGCGTCGAACACTACGACGGGCCCGCTGTCCGCCACATCGTGCGCCGCGCGAAAGACGACGATTTCCGCTTCTCTTCGCTTATCATGGGAATCACAGGCAGCACCCCCTTTCAGATGAGGAGATCACAGTGATTGTGACCAAGAAGTCGCTTCCTCGAAGAGCATTGCTGCGTGGCGCGGGCGCCGCGCTCGCTCTGCCGCTTCTCGACGCCATGGTTCCCGCCATGACCGCCCGCGCCGCCACCCCGGCTCGCCCGCTGCCCCGGCTGGGCTTCGTCTACATGCCGATGGGTTCTGACATCACCCAGTGGACCCCGCGCAGCTCGGACGATCTCTCGCAACTCTCGCCGAGCCTCAGCTCCCTGGCTCCGGTCCGCGAGTACGTCACGGCCATCACCAACATGGAGCTGAAGAACGCCTATCCCGGGACACACGCCACGTCCAACGCCGCCTTCCTCAGCGCCGCCAAAGCCAAATGGACCGAGAGCAGCGACTACTACCTCGGCACGACAGTCGACCAGATCGCCGCCAAGCACATCGGCCAGGAAACCCGCCTCCCTTCTCTCGAACTCTCGATGGATCTGGTCTCGATGGTCGGGCAGTGCGACAACGGCTTCGCCTGCGTCTATCAGAACAATCTGTCGTGGTCATCGCCCACCACCCCCTTGCCCTCCGAAGCCCATCCGCGGGTCGTCTTCGAGCGCCTCTTCGGCGAGGGCGGCAGTGTGGAAGACCGCCGCGCCGCGCTGCGCGAGCGAGCCAGCCTGCTCGACTGGGTTAAGGAAGACATCTCGCGGCTCCGAAACCGGCTCGGCCCCAACGACCGCGGCAAGGTGAACGACTATCTCGACACCGTCCGCGAGGTCGAGCGCCGCATCCAAAAGGCCGAGGCGGAAACGGCTGACAACATTCTGCCGGACCTCGACCGCCCCGTCGGCGTCCCGACCGCCTATGCCGACCACGCCAGGCTGATGTTCGATCTGCAGGTCCTCGCCTACCAGGGCGACGTCACGCGGGTCACAACATTCCAACTCGCCCGCGAGACAAGCAACCGCACGTACCCCGAAATCGGCGTGTCCGATCCGCATCACCCGCTCACGCACCACGGCGGCGATGTCGAGAAAATTGCCAAGGTCGCCAGGATCAACGGCTTCCACGTTTCGCTGTTCACCTACTTTCTCGAAAAACTCAAAGCGACCCCGGATGGCGATGGTACTCTGCTCGACAGCGTTCTCTTGCTCTACGGCAGCGGCATGGGAAACCCGAACGTCCACGACCATGTGAACCTGCCCATCCTCGTCGCCGGCGGGGCCGCGGGCAAGATGAAAGGCGGACGGCACATCCGCTACGCCGAGCCCACCCCGCTTGCCAACCTACACCTCACTCTGCTCGACAAAGTCGGTGTACACCTCGACTCGTTCGCCGACAGCCAGGGCAAGCTTGACGAACTGCTTTCCGTCTAGCCGCCTCGAAGCCGCTAAGTCTGGTAAGTCACGATGAGCGATCTCAGCAAACTCGCAATCGCCTGGGCGCTATCGGCTGCCTGCCTTCTGGCGGGCTCGGATTCGCCGCTTGCGGATGCCGCCAAGCAGGGAGACCTCCCCGCCGTTCATGCGCTTATCGCACAAGGCGCTGACGTCAGCGCTTCACAAGCCGACGGCATGACGGCGCTTCACTGGGCCGCCTATCAGGACGCTCTCGATATTGCGAATACCCTCGCCGAAAAGGGCGCCGATGTCAGCGCGGCGAACCGCTACGGCATCACGCCGCTTTCGCTGGCCTGTACGAACGGCAACAGCGCCATGGTCGAACTTCTGCTCGCCGCCGGGGCTGACGCCAATTCGACTCTTCGCGGCGGCGAAACCGCGTTGATGACGGCTGCGCGCACGGGCAAGCTCGGCGCGGTCAAAGCGCTGCTCGCGCACGGCGCGGACGTCAACACCCGATCAGCTTACAAGCGGCAGACGGCGCTGATGTGGGCCGCCGCCGAAGGCCATACCAAGGTTGTCGAAACGCTACTCGCAGCCGGCGCCGATTTTCACACAGCCCTCAGGTCCGGTTTCACAGCTTTTCTCTTCGCTGTTCGCGAAGGTCGCATCGGCGTGGTCAAAGCATTGCTCAAGGCGGGCGCTGATCCGAACGAGACGATCCGGCCATCGGACGGGGCAAAGGGCGGTCCGCGGACGGGCACCAGCGCCCTGCTGCTCGCCGTCACGAATGGTCATTTCGGACTGGCTTCCGCGCTGCTTGACGCCGGAGCCGACCCGAACGCCGATCTTCCCGGCTACACCGTCCTGCACGCCATCGCGTCCGTCCGCGATCCCGGCGTCGGCGACAACGATCCCGCGCCCCAGGGCTCCGGCAGCATGTCCAGCATCGAGTTCGTCAGGAACCTCGCCGCCAAAGGCGCCAACCTAGACGCGCGCATGACAAAGAATGTAAACCTCGGCAACACGCGCCTCAACAAGCGCGGCGCAACCCCCTTCTTCGTCGCGGCCCAGAGCGCCGACGCCGAACTGATGCGTACTCTCGCCGACCTAGGCGCCGATCCCAATCTGACGAACGAAGACAACACCACAGCTCTGATAGCCGCCGCCGGGGTTGGCACTCGCTCGCCAGGTGAAGACGCCGGTACCGAAACCGAGGTCATCGCTGCTCTGCAAGTCGTACTCGACCTTGGCGCGGACATCAACGCCATCGACACTAACGGCGAGACCGCGATACATGCCGCCGCCTACAAGAACCTGCCCGCCGCCGTCGACTTCCTCTACGAAAAGGGCGCGGACATCAACGTTTGGAACAAACAAAACAAGCAAGGCTGGACACCCTTGGCCATCGCCATGGGCTACCGCTTTGGCAATTTCAAACCTTCGGCAGTCACCGTAGCCGCGTTGCAGCGCATCTTCGAAGCCACAGGCGCATCCCCGGCCCCAGCGCGAACAGACAACCGCAGCGATTACTAACCCCACGCACCGAGAGGTGCGGGCTAGCGGAGAAGGCGCTGCGTAGGTCTCGCACTTAACCTTCGGCGATTTAGATCGCGTAAGCTGAGGGCAAACCCGGCCCCCCAACCATGCGTCGACGACTCATCCTGACTCTCTTCCTATCAGCGGCCGTGAGCGCTGCACAGTCACCTCCCCCCGTTTCCGGCGAGACGTCATTCGCCACCCGTTGCTCGGTCTGCCATTCCGGCGACGGCAGCGGGACCGAGCGCGGGCCCAGTATTCTCGCCCCAGTAGCTGCGGCTTCCGACGAGCGTATCGCCTCGGTGATCCTCAACGGGACCGAGCGCGGCATGCCGGCTCAGCCCATGCCCGAGCCAGAGCTTAAGACCCTGATCGCTTTCTTGCGAACGATGAAGCCGCCAGCCAGGCGCCGCCGTGGACCGCGCTCCGTCACAGTGCAGCTAAGCAATGGCGAACAGATCGAGGGGCTGCGCTTAGCGGAGTCCACATTCGACCTCCACCTCCGCACAGCGGACGGAAAGGTTCACCGGCTACTGCGAGAGGGCAGCAGCGAAACCTTTTCCGAGGCGCCGATCCTACCCAAGATGGATTGGCCCAGCTACCACAACGATTCGGCGAACCGCTATCTCGACGCCGATCAGATCAATCGCGGCAACGTCGACACGCTAAGCCTGCGTTGGATGTTCCCCGTGCCCAATGTGCCTCGCTTGGAGGCAACTCCCGTCGTCGTCGACGGAGTGATGTACGTCACCGGATGGAACGAAGCATGGGCCCTTGATGCCGCCACGGGCCGGCGGCTCTGGCACTACAGCCAAGACCGCACCAGTGGACTCATCAGCGAAGCCGGCGCCAGCGCCAATCGCGGCGTTGCGGTCGATGCATCTCAGGTATACATGCTCACCGACCACGCCCACCTGCTCGCTCTCGACCGCTGGACCGGCGAGAAACTTTGGGACACCACCATGGCCGACTACCGCCGGCAGTACGCCGGCACGGCCGCGCCGTTTGTCGTCGGCGACCTGGTGATCGCGGGGATCGCCGGCGGCGAAGAAGGCATCCGTGGATTCCTCGACGCCTACAACGCCAAAACGGGCGAGCGAGCGTGGCGCGTTTGGACCATCCCCACCCGCGACGACCCCGAAGCCTCCACCTGGATCGGCAACGCACTCGAACACGGTTGCGGCGCCACCTGGCTTACCGGCGCTTACGACGCCGAGCTCGACCTGCTCTACTGGACGGTCGGCAACCCCTGCCCCGACTTCAACGGCGCCGAACGCCTCGGCGACAACCTATACACCAACAGCGTGCTCGCGCTGCGGCCCAAGACCGGCGAAATGGTCTGGTATTACCAATTCACGTCACACGATACGCACGACTGGGACGCACAGCAGCCGACCGTCCTCGTCGACGCCCAATTCCACGGCCGTCCTCGCAAGCTCATGCTGCAATCGAGTCGCAACGGCATGTTCTACGTGCTCGACAGAACCAACGGCGAAGTGCTGCTCGCCGAGAAGACCTATGACAGGGTCAACTGGAATCTAGGGTTCGACGACAGCGGCCGCCCGATCTTCGCCGACGGATTCGAAGCGACACCAGAAGGCTCAATCGTGTGCCCAGGGGCCGGCGGTGGCTCCAACTGGCAGTCCAGCGCCTACAACCCGAACACCAAGTTGTTCTACGCGATGATTCACGAGACCTGCGCCAACTACAAAGCGGTCGACCAGGAGTTCGAACTCGGCCGGCGCTACTTCGGTGGCACGGCCCGTGGCGTCGGCGAAAGTGCCCGCTTCGTCCGCGCCTTCAACATCGAGACCGGCAAGAAGGTCTGGGACTTTCGTCTGCGCGGCACCAGCCGCAACTGGTCCGGAGTGCTAACCACCGCCGGCGGCTTGGTCTTCGGCGGCGAAGACGGCGGCGGCTTCATAGCGCTCGACGCCGCCACGGGCGAGAAGCTGTGGCACATCGACCTCAACCAGTCCTGGGGAGCCTCACCGATGAGCTACGTCGTCGGCGGCAAACAATACGTAGTCATCGCTGGCACCGTCGGCTTCTTCGCCTTCGGCCTCCCCGACTAGCCCGGCCAACTACGCATGCGCTGTTCGGGAAGCCCTGGGTTAGCGTGGATGCAACCCCACAAGCCCCGCAGGGGCGAAGGAAAATAGCAAGGAC
>JAQBUE010000143.1 GCA_027624045.1 Acidobacteriota bacterium | reverse complement strand
CCCTATGAATAAAGACGCTGAAGGCCGCTGGAAGGTCGGGATGACGAAATCAAATTGGAAATGCGGGCTGAAGGCGTTCCTTCCACCTACTTCCTCTCGTTCGTGAAGAATGGGTCCGCGGCGGCGGAGTCGTAGCAGATGGTTGGATTCTCTCGATCCGAGTCCGGGTCGTACCAGATGAGCCTGACCGCGCGGGAAGGTCGAGGAGCCCCTCGAGAGGCGGACTTCATCCGCCTGAAAAACGAGCCGAAGTTGCGTGTCATGGTAGGTAAGCCTCGCCGCTGATCCGTTCGAGCCGAGCAAGCCGATTCGCGATCTGCTCAAACCGTCGACCGCCGTGAGTGTTTCTACCGCGGGCACCGATCGCACTGCTAGCCGCGGGGTTGAGCGCATACTGCTGGCGGGCGACCGCGCTCAGCAGCGATTGGCAGCGAACGACCCGTCTCTTGCGGCGCAATCGGCCGTCGTGCTTTGGCACAGCGAAACGATCAGCGCGCTCTTCTCCCGGTCTCAGCACTGTTATCGAATTGGGCATACGGCAATGAGTGAAACAATCTAGGACCCTTCCAGAGCCTTCCTTGTTCCACCTCCCCCCAGGTCCTTTATACCCCGAGAAAGTCGCCCTACAGTTGTTCGAAAACACTAAACTGCTGAGCTGTAAGGGAATAAAGAGCGCTATGGTCCGTGACTCCTTCGGACGTGTCGGCATCAATTGGGAAAGGGAGCGCCCCACACCAAGGCAAGGTCCCGGCTGCAGGAGAGCTTCTTCGGGATGCCAGTTGGCGGCGGAGAATCTCTTGATTGGCGATGGCACACGCGCTGAGGATGATGACTAGTAAAAGAAGTTGAAATTCTCGTGGCATGAGGGTTTGCGCCACATCATCCCAGCTAGCGCCATTTCAGGGAGAAGGCGCTAGGGATTGGGCTGGTCGGCGCGGCTAGGGGGTGCATCTCAAAGTCAGCTCCAGACGCGGTGAATGTGGCGCTGAGCCAGCCGATCGGTACGCCGTCCGCAAGGGGCAAGCCAATCGAGGGAAGCTGGATCACGTGCAGGCCGTCGACGTCGTACTGACGTAGTTTGTGCCAGTGGCCGTGCAGGATGGCCTTGACCTGCTGGCGTGAAAGCAGGACACCGAGCAGTTGGCCGGCGTCGAACAGAGACTTGTCGTTATCGTCCAGGGCGTGATGAAAACAGATGACCGTGGGGATAGGCCCGCTGTCATCGAGAAACCGGGCGAGCCATTCACGTTGCCGGAAACCGAGCAGGCCGGGCACCACATCGACGCGGTAGAGAGAGTCGAGAATGATAAACCGCAAGGGCGCGTGGTTGATGACGATGATTGATCTTGGTGCCGCGGGATCCGTTGGCGCGGTTGGTGCAAACGCGCTGAGGAAGTTCTCGCGCACATCGTGGTTGCCCATCGTGAGGCACACCGGAAAGTGTTCGGCCATCTTGGTGATGACAGGCTTGGCGGCGGCGTAGTCGTCAGGGAGTCCGAATCGGTAGGCGATGTCGCCCAAGATCATAGCGGCTTGTGGCGCGGCCTTGATGACTTCCACCACTCCGGCGGGAAAGTTCTCGGCTGGTTTGTGCAGTGGGGGCCCCTCGCCGGGATTCGCCGGGAAGTGAGGGTCGGCCAGCAGGGCCCAGCGGATCCGCTCGTCGGCCGATTCGATATTAAGGGTAGTGATCAGACCGACCTCTTCTGTCCGTTGGTCAACGGTCCAAGCTGCCGGCGTTTGGGATGGAGTTAGACCTGGAATGGGTTGCTCCGTGTTAGATAGTCGCTGTTGCTCCGTCTCAGACGGTTGCTACTGAATAGGGATCTTGTCTCCGTGCCAGGGGAAGGCGTAGGTGGGTTTGTTGGCGAATCGCTTTGTTTCGATTTCCAAAGTTTGCCCGGTTCCCGGTGGCAATTCGACTTGGAAGAACTTGCGATTCACTTCAACGCTTTCGTCGGTCAACTTGGGTTCAGCGCGCGCGAAAAAGTCGGGTTGGATCGGGTCCCTATCGGTGCGCTTGCGATAGCTGACGCGGCCGAACTGATGTTCGCCGAACATGCCGCCCTGGATGATCACACGGCGCGTATCGAAGGGGCTCAGATTCACGAGTTCCAACTCGGTTTGGTCGGCTGAAATCTTTGTGACGAGCGCGGCCACATCGGGCGGCAAGCCGGGGCGCCTCGCATCGGGGTCGAAGTAGCGGACACGGGTATGCAGCAGGCCGCCGTTGTACTGGATCTGCGGGCCGCCCAGGGTGAGCTGGATCAGCGCTTCGGTCGTGACGGGATTGACGGTCATCCAGTGGTGCTCGTGGACGTTCTTCAAATCGACTTGCGCCGGATCGATTTTCTCGGTGCCGCGCGGGTCATATTCAAGGAGTAGAACATTCTCGCGGATCATCTTCATGCGGTAGTTGACCTGCCCGTAGGCTTGGCGAAGAATCCGCCGCGGGTAGTCGGGGTTGGCCCCGGCCAGGAAGCGCGCCCAGGGGCCTTCATGCCCGCTGTCAGTCTTGTTGCGGACGTCGGCGACGCGGGTCCAGTCGTGGAGGCCGTCGATGTCGCAGCCTTCGCAGTCGCCCATGGGTTCAGGAAGCGTGGCGTATCCGTTGCTGGGATAGCTGGATTTGGTGGCGATGTGCCAATCGACGGTGCTTGCTTTGCGGAGCTTTTCGATGCGCTGCCAGTCGGCGTCTTGCATCGACAAATACCACAGCGAGACCGGGTAAGTGCGCGCCAGCGGGCGAAACGAGAACCAGCCTCGGTCGCCGTGTTTATAGGGCACCAGGAAGCTGCCGTTGTAGTTCTTGCCGTTGGCGACGACCTGCTCGATGTTGGAGCGGACGAGTTCGAGATAACTCGCGTCGCCTTGGGTCACGAGCATGGCGTTTGACGAGGAGATCAGAAACGGCATGCCGAGCGTCAGGAAGCCGTGCGGCCACTGCCAGCCGTAGTTGCCGCCCCACCACTTGCCGTTGTGGTACTCGCCGACCTTGCCCGAGAGGCCGACGTTGTCGGGCGAGATGCCGTTGTTTGCGCGAGTGCGCTCGAGCCAGGCCCCGGTGTAGTCGGTGATCCAGTCGGCGTACTTTTGTTCGCCGCTGAACAGGTATGCGTTCGCGGCGAGGCTGGTCGCGGCGAGGTTCGGCGGTGTGTCTCCACGCCGCATCCGTTCGGCCATGGCGCGGCCCATCTTGATGGCGTTCGCTTCGACCTTCAGTTGCTCGACATCGTTGATGCCTTCGATGTCTTGGAGCGGTAGTCCGTAGACTGACATCCCCTTGCTCCAGTCGTAGGGGCCGGCTTCTTCAACGGAGCCGTAGTGGGGGCCGAGACTGCCGGTGTGCGGCGAGCGGATGATCTTGTGCTCGGCATCGTAGTTGGGCGCTTCGGGCTCCTCGTTCATGTAGAGGCCGGCAAAACGTTTGGCGCGGGCTACGGTTTCGTGGTCCGTCGGGTCGGCGAGCGGCAGGTAGTAAAAGAACAGTAGCCCTTCGCCAAGATGCATCCAGTCGGCGTGCTTGGCGAACTCGCGGTGGAACACGGGGAAGTCGTAAGTGAGCTGGCGGGCCGTGGCGCTCCAGAGCTGAAACGAGAGGTCCTTGAGGCGCTCGTCGCCACCAAGCGCGTACAGCAACGGTAAGTTGTAGAACGCCTCGGGCAGGTCATCAGGAGATGCGCCGCCCGTCGTTTTCCAGATCAGCGTGCCGCCGCTGCGCGTATAGCGATCGACATAGCGCAGCGCCGCCTCGCTCATCGTGTCGAGCAGTTGGCGTTCCATCACGGCCCAGGCCGGCGGGCTGACGGGGACGTTCGATTGAATCGAGACGAGGTCGGGGATCGGCGCTTCGGATTCTGATTCGGCCGCGGCGACGATCGCCTGGCTTAGCACGACCCCGAGTAACAGCGCGACAGTCCGGTCGGCAAATGTTCGTGTTCGCGGCATCGGCAGGCTAGTCGTCCGTCTCGACAGGCATTTCAGCGGCGTTCCAGGCGCGCCAGCCTCCCGCCAGAGAAAAGACATTCGTATAGCCCATCTTCTGCAATGTGTCGGCCGCCAGCGCGGAGCGATAGCCGCCGCCGCAGTAGAGCACGATCTTCTTGCCGGTGTCAGGAATCGCGGATTCGACATCGCGCTCGATCACGCCTTTGCCAAGGTGGATGGCCCCGGCGGCGTGCGCGGCGTTCCATTCCGATTCTTCGCGGGTGTCAACGAGTACCTGATCGACGTTTGATTCACGGTCGTGTTTAACGTCATCCACGGTGGATTCGCGGATGCGCGTCTTGGCGTCGTTGACGATGGCTAGAAATTTCTCAGAGTGTTGCATGGGGTCCTCGGTTGCTTGAGAGTATAGATTCTCTCATGAGCGCCTCCTTTGTCGCCCCTTCGAGATCCCATCGCGTGACGTGCTGACGAGCCGGTCCGCCTCGCTTCGTTCACCGGATGCTAAACTTTGCAGCGCGGCGGTATCGCCGACGGAGGTTTCGTGTGAGACGAACTGAGGTTGCGGTGACCTGGATTCCCTGTCTTTGCCTGCTGGCCCTTGCGGCTGTGCCCGGCCTGCAAGCGGCCGCATCATGGAAGGCAGGTGTATCCCGGATCGACATCACGCCCAACGAGTCGATTTGGATGGCTGGCTATGCGTCGCGGACAAAGCCGTCCGAGGGCGTCCGGCAGCGGCTCTTTGCCAAGGCGCTGGCGATCGAAGACAGCGCCGGCATCGTTTCCGTGCTGCTGACGGCGGACCTGGGCGGGTTCCGCCGTGACGTGTCGCAACGAATCGCAGCGCGCGTGACGGCAAAGTATCACCTGCCCCGGGAGCGGCTCGTTCTTAACTCATCCCACACCCATAGCGGCCCGGTTACCACGGTCGGGCGTTACTCGACCTATCCGATGAACGACGAGCACAAAGCGGCCGTATTGAGGTATCAAGGCCAGCTTGTCGACAAGGTCGTCGAAGTGATTGGCACCGCGCTCGAGAGCCGCGAGCCGGCGACACCCTCCTATGAGCAAGGCTTCGCGGGGTTCGCCGTGAACCGCCGGCGCGTAGGCCATCGCGAGTACCCGGGGCCGACTGACCACGACGTGCCGGTTTTAGCCGTCAAGAAGGCGGACGGCGCGCTGCTGGCAATTGCGTTCGGGTACTCCTGCCACGCAACGGTTCTCAGCGACTACCAGATCAATGCGGATTGGCCCGGATATGCGCAAGAGGCCGTTGAGACGCGCAATCCGGGAGCGATCGCAATGTTCGTCAACGGATGCAGCGCCGACCAGAACCCGTTGCCGCGCCGCTTGGTCGAGCTTGCTCAGCGCTATGGAGATACGATCGCGATCGCCGTTGATGAAGTACTGAAGCGCCAAATGCGCGTGCTCGGAGGTCCGTTGCAGGCGCTTTACGAGGAGACGCCTCTGCCGTTTCGGGTGCCGACGAAAGATGAATTAAAGGGCCGGCTGAGCGACAAGAACCGCCGCGTCGCTGAGCACGCCGAGCGCTTGCTGGCCATTCTCGACGAGGGTGGTGAGTTGATGAAGGAGTATCCCTACCCCGTTCAAGTGTGGCAGTTCGGCAACGATCTCACCTTCATCGCTCTGGGCGGCGAAGTGGTTGTTGACTACTCGCTGCGATTTAAGAAAGCCTACGGTTGGGAAGACACCTGGGTATCGTCCTACAATAACGATGTTTTCAGCTACGTGCCAAGCTTGCGCGTCCTGAACGAAGGCGGCTATGAGGGTGGCGGCGCTATGCTCTTCGGAACTTTGCCGGGACCATTTCGAGCGGTGGTTGAGGAAGCGATCGCTGAAAAAGTCGACGAGTTCGTGAAGCGCACCGGCGGCGCGAAGTAAGCGGGATTGAGGGGTGGCACCACTGCCAGTCTGAGTTGGTCCGGGTGAAAAAGGAGGTTGTCACCGGCCCTATTTGCGACCGCTGGTGAAGCCGATCCGTTCTTTCTCCGGCTCCGGCGGGAGATCCTTCATGCTATCGATTTCATTCGCCAAGAGCTCGATCACCGAAGCGTGCCGCACCTGGGCGGCCTCGATCTTCTCGATCCGCGCCGCGAGATCTTTGTGGGTGGCCAGCAGTTCGCGTAGTTTGACGAAAGTCCGGATGATCAGAATGTTCATCTGGACGGCGCGATCGCTATGGAGTACTGAAGAGAGCATGGCCACGCCTTGTTCGGTGAAGGCGTATGGTCGCCGCCGCAACCCCATCTTGGCAGCCGGATTGGATGTCACAATTTGTGACCTCCAATTTGCGAGCTCTTCCTTGGTGAGCTGGAACATGAAGTCCTCGGGGAAACGGTCCAGGTTTCGCTTAACGGCTTGATTGAAAACCTTGGTGGGCACGTCGTAGAGCTCGGCCAGGTCAGAGTCGAGCATCACCTTCTGGCCTCGCATCAAATAGATCTGGCGGACAAGCCGCTCGACCGGGATGATATAAGCCGTGTTTGGAGACCCCTTCTTTGTCATTGAAACGCTGATGCTTAGGTTGTCAAAGCATACCAGAGTGCCCCCTTTCGTCAACGGAACAGACTTCTCGAGTATCCAGCCGTTCCAAAGTCAGCCGCCTGCGGATCCTGAACTCCAGGACCGGCGCCCGTCCTGAAACAACCCAGCGATTAGCTGCCGGACCGAGTCTTTACATCACGAGCCCCGTCTGGCAGCCAAAGCAGGGATATAATCGGAGGGCTTAATCCGCCCGATCAGGACACCCATGAATACTGAATCTACCGCCGCCATCGAAATGCCCGTTGATACCAGCGGCATCGGGGGCCATCCCAAAGGCCTCAGCACTCTGTTCTTCACCGAGATGTGGGAGCGTTTCAGCTACTACGGCATGCGGGCGTTGCTGGTGCTGTTCATGACCGCGCCGCTTACGGACGCGAACGCGGGCCTGGGGTTTGATGTCGCAAAATCGACGGCGATCTATGGCCTCTACACGTCGATGGTGTATCTGCTGTCGCTGCCCGGAGGCTGGCTGGCCGACAACGTGTGGGGACAGCGGCGGGCGGTATTCGTCGGCGGCTGCATCATTGCCGCTGGGCATTTTTGCATGGCTGTACCCGCGGTACCCACCTTTTACGCGGGATTGACCTTGATTGCTTTGGGCACCGGGCTTCTGAAGCCGAACGTCAGTACGATGGTTGCCGATCTTTACCCCGAGGGCGGCGCTCGCCGCGACGCCGGGTTCTCGATCTTCTACATGGGCATCAACCTGGGTGCGTTTCTCGGGACGATTCTGTGCGGGTTCATCGGTGAGGGCCACAGCTTTCATCTGGGTTTCTCGCTCGCCGGGATCGGCATGGTGGCCGGGCTGATCCAGTACAAAGTCGGAGCGGCACGGTTGGGAGCGGCAGGCAGCCTGAAGAGCAACGCCTCCGCCGAAGTGTTGAACCGCAAGAGCCGGAGTTTCTTCCTGAGCGTTGCGGGCGCGGCGGCGGCGCTCATGTTGTTCACGTTTCTGGCGACCAGCGGCGCGATCGATGTCTCGATTCAGCAGACGGCGGAATGGCTCGGCTACGGCATTCTGATCATGAGCGGCCTTTTCTTCCTGTACCTTTTCGTTGCCGCCGGGCTCACCCCGATCGAGAAGAAGCGCCTGGTTGTGATTGTCTGGCTCTACATTCTGGCGGCGATGTTCTGGTCGGGTTTCGAGCAGGCAGGCTCGTCGATGAATATTTTCGCCCGCGACCTCACGGACAGAAGCGTTGCGGGTTGGGAGATGCCGGCGAGTTGGCTGCAGAACATCAATCCGATCTTCATCGTTGCCTTCGCGCCCATCTTCGGTTGGCTGTGGACTTGGCTGGCTCGGCGTAAAGCGAATCCGTCAACACCTTTGAAGTTTGCGCTGGGCCTGTTCGGGCTGGCCGCTGGGTTCTTTGTGCTTGCTTGGGGCGCGGCGAACGCGAGCGAGACGAGCCAGGTTTCGATGAGCTGGTTGGTCGTGACGTACTTCCTTCACACGGTTGGAGAGCTTTGCTTGTCGCCTGTAGGCTTATCTTCGATGACGAAGCTCGCTCCACAGGGCCGCGTCGGTCAGATGATGGGCGTCTGGTTCATTGCCGCCGCGCTCGGGAACCTGATTGCAGGACTCGTCGCCGGCCGGCTTGAACAGCTTGCACCGACCGATCTTTTCTGGAACGTGGCGCTGATCTCCAGCGTGGTCGGTGTGATCGCGGTGGCTGTGAGTCCGGTGATGCGGCGTTTGATGGGGGACATAAAGTAGCTCTCATGCCAGTTCGACTCTCTACCGCGACATTGCGTCTGACGTTTTTGTTCCTCTGTTTGTGCCCGGCCATGTTTGCGCAGACTTACGACTTGGTCCTAACCAATGGCCGAGTTATGGATGGCGCCGGCAACCCGGCGTTTCCGGCCGATGTAGCTATCCGTGACGGCAAGATCGTCGCGGTTGGGCGTGTTGACCGCGCAAGGGCTACGAAAACCATTGACGCGACGGGGAAGCTCATCGTCCCCGGCTTCATCGACCTGCATTCCCATGCCGCGTCTGGACTGGCGTCCGATGAGGCGCAACGGCGGTCTGCCCCGAACCTTGTTACGCAAGGCATCACCACGGTTGTGCTTAATTCGGACGGTGGCGGTCCCTGGCCGCTTGACGAACAGCGCGCCACGTTGTCCCGCCTCGGCATCGGCCTCAACGCCGTCCTGATGGTGGGCCACAATGCGATCCGCCGCCGCGCCCTCGGCGACGACTACAAGCGCACCGCGACGCCTGAAGAAATCAAGCGCATGAAGCAGATGGTGCGCGAGGGCATGGGACACGGCGCGTTCGGCATGACCGCCGGACTCGAATACGTGCCCGGCATCTGGAGCGATACCGACGAGCTCGTCGCATTGGTCGAAGAGATCGCGCCCTTCGGTGGCGTTTACATCGTGCATCAGCGTAGCGAGTCCACCGAGCCCGACTGGTATCTTGCCAGCCAGGACCCGAAGGGTCTGCCGACGATGCTGGATGCAGTGGAAGAGACGATCGAGATCGGCGAACGCACCGGCGCGCGTGTCGTTTGCTCGCACTTGAAGGCGATGGGCGCACACTACTGGGGTTCGGTCGCCGCCGCGATTCGCCTGATCGCCCGCGCCCGCTCGCGCGGCGTCGATGTCTGGGCCGACCAGTACCCCTATCACTCAACGGGTGGCGACGGCACGATGGTGCTGATCCCGGATTGGGCGGTCGGTGAGAGCGTGCTTGACGAGGACGCCACTCCCGGCAAGAAGGGCTACGCGTCGGCTCTACGCCAGACGATGGATGATCCGGAGAAGGCCGCGAATGTGCGGCGCGACATGACGCACGAGATGTCCCGCCGCGGCGGACCCGAGAATATTGTCGTCTTCGATCATCCCGATTCGACCTTCGTCGGCAAGACGCTCGACGAGCTTGCGCAAGCACGTGGAATCGACCCGGTCCGCATGGCTCTCGAGTTGCAGTACGAGGGCTACCGTGACCGCATCGGCGGCGCGCGGCTGCGAGGTTTCTCGGTGTGGGAGGAGGACCTCAAGACACTGATGAAGCTGCCTTGGGTTGCCACGTCGACGGACGCGGGAATCACTCTCACGACCGACCGCCCCGTGCATGCACGGTTCTACGGTTCGTATCCTCGGAAGCTGCGGCGCTATGCCCTTGATGAAGGAGTCCTCTCGCTGGAGGACGCCGTGCGTTCCGCCACCTCACTGCCGGCACAGATACTTGGGCTGCGCGATCGAGGGCTGATTCGCGAAGGTTTCCACGCCGATCTGGTTGTGCTCGATCTGGGGACGCTTGCCGACAAAGCTACATTTTTCGAGCCCCACCAGTACTCGGCCGGTGTGGAGTACGTTTTCGTCAATGGCGCAGCTGTTGTGGCGGAGGGCAGCCCAACGGCGAAGCTACCTGGTGTGGTACTCAAGCCGCTGCCCGCCGAATGAGATTTCGGCCGTGTTGACGGGGCTGTGATTCACGCGGTCCCCGACCGTTTGTAGTATCGTAGATAGGCTTGGGGGTGGCACACTGTTGACTTGCTTTTCACTTCGATATGCCCGGCGTCGCTTCGGCGGCGTTTGTGGCATCGTTCTGCTGGCGATGCTGGCCGGCGCTTCGGCCTTTGCTCAGCAGTACGACCTGCTGATCAAGAACGGTCATGTGATTGATCCCGGCAACGAGATCGATGCGGTGCTGGATGTCGCCATCAAAGGGGACAGCATCGCGGCGGTGGCCAAGGATATTCCTTCCGATCAAGCCAAGAAAACGATAGACGCGACCGGCCTCTACGTGACGCCCGGGCTGATTGATCTTCATGCGCACGTGTTCGGGTACTCGGGCTGGCTTTGGCCCGATGACACGCAACTGCTCACCGGCACGACGACGGTTGTGGACTGTGGCGGTTCGGGCTGGCGCACGTTCGAGACGTTCAAGGAAACGGTCATCGACCGTTCGAAGACACGTGTTCTTGCATTCATCAACGTTGTCGGCGCGGGGATGGTTGGCACCGAGAGTGACATCGATGATATGGACGCCGAAAAACTAGCGGCCAAGATCAAGCAGTTTCCAGAGATCATCGTCGGTATCAAGTGCGCCCACTATGGCCGCAAAGACTACTACAACCTCGAACAAGCCGTGAAGGCCGGGAACTTGGCCGGCGTGCCGATGATCGTCGATAACAGCATCCTGACGAGTAACGATCGCGACACCGAGACCAAGCTGCTCAAATACTTCCGGCCGGGCGATATTCACACTCATATGTTCAACGACCGGCACTTGGAAATCGCCGACCGCTTCACCGGCAAGATACAGCCCTACATGCTTGAGGCGCGGAAAAAGGGGCGGCTGCTCGATGTAGGGCACGGTAGCGGGAGCTTCGTCTGGCCGAATGCGCACAAGGTGATGGCGCAGCATTTCTATCCAGATACGATCAGCACCGATCTGCACAACTCGAGCATCTTCACGACAAAGGCTGACATGCCGAACGTGATGTCGAAAATGATGGCGCTTGGGATGTCGCTCCAAGAAACCATCTTTCGTTCGACGGCCCGGCCGGCGCAGGTGATCAGAAAGTATCCCGAGATCGGAACACTCGGCACGGGTAAGATCGCCGACATTGCCGTGCTCGAACTCGAAGAAGGAATCTTCGGGTTCGCCGACTCCTGGAAAAAGAAGAAGCTCGCGAAGCAGAGGCTGAGGGCGGTTCTGACGGTGCGGGCCGGTGAATTGGTGTTTGACGAGAAAGGGCTGGGCTTCCCTGAATGGCAGACCGCCGGAGAGTACGAGAAGATCCCATGACGATCCGGCACCAAGCAGTCTCCGACAGGAAAATAGGATTCTCGATGCAGTTGCTAACGATTTGTCTCAGCTTGTTCCTTGCGGTCATCACGGCCGCGCCTCTCGTGGCGCAGGAAGCTGAATCGGCTGACACGGTCATCTACGACCTGCTCCTCAAGAATGGCCATGTAATCGACATCCAGAACGGCCGCAACGGCCGCATGGACATCGCGATCATCGGCAGGACGATTTACAAAATCGGCGAAAACCTGCCGGCCTCGCGTGCCAAGAAGGTCGTCGATCTCAGCGAATACTACGTTACGCCGGGGCTGATCGATATCCATGCCCACTTCGATCAAATGGGTGCCTGGCTCAATCTGAACCCCGACCACAACACGTTGCGCTATGGCGTGACGACGGCCGTTGACGCCGGCAGCTCGGGCCACCAGGGCTTCGAAAAGTTCAAGAAAGAGACGATTGATAAGGCCCGCGTCCGCGTGCTGGCGTTCCTCAACATCGTCGGGGCCGGTATGTACGGCGGCGAGGTCGAGGATGATACCGCTCAGATGGATGTGGATGCCGCTATAGCGATGGTGAAGAAGTATCCGGACGACATTGTCGGGATCAAGACGGCACACTATCAGCCGGCGGATTGGGAAGCCGTGGACCGCGCGGTGAAAGCCGCCGAGTTGAGCAACAGCGTTCTGATGGTCGACTTTCACCCCAAGGAAGGCCGCGGCTACGAGGATCTGATCCTCAAACACATGAAGCCTGGCAATATCCACACGCACTTCTATGGGCGGCTGACCCCGCAGCTCGACGCGAACAAAAAGGTTCAGGACTACATGTGGAAAGCGCGCGAACGCGGCATCCTGTTTGATGTCGGCCACGGCTCGGGCAGTTTCTGGTTCCGGATCGCAGTGCCGGCGATCAAGCAAGGCTTTCTGCCGGATACGATTTCCACCGATATTCACAAGAACAGCATCATGCTGCCGCGGGCGCACCTGAACAACGTCATGTCGAAGTTCCTCAACATCGGCCTGTCGCTCGAGCAGGTGATTGAGCGGACGACGGTGAACCCGGCGAAGGCGATCCGGCGCGCCGATTTGGGCCGGCTCGATGAAGGCGGCGTGGCGGATATTGCCGTGCTGAAAGTGGAAGAGGGTAAGTTCGCGTTTCTCGATTCCGGTCACGGCAAGCTGATCGGCGACAAGAACATCCGCTGCGTGATGACGCTTCGGCGGGGCGACATCATTTGGGATGCCGACGGTATCAGCATGCCCGACTGGAGCACGGCGGGCCCGTACAGCAACTTCCGCTAGGGAATCGAGATGTCAGCCCGCCTTGCCGCTTTGCTCATCGGTGTACTGGTCACCGTACCCGCTCTCGCGCAAACATACGACATCCTTCTCAAGGGCGGCCGCGTCATCGATCCGGCTAACCAGATTGACGCCGTGATGGATGTCGCGATCAACGGCGACAAGATCGCGCGCGTTGCCGCGAGCATCCCCGGCGATCAAGCTAAGAGAACAATCGACGTAGCCGGATACGTTGTCACACCGGGCTTGATTGATCTTCACGCTCATGTCTTCGGATATCCCGGAGCTCTTTGGCCCGACGACACGCAACTCACGACAGGGGCCACGACGGTTGTTGATTGCGGCGGGTCGGGTTGGCGGACGTTTGACACTTTCAAGGAGACGGTCATCGACCGTACCCGCACGCGTGTCTTCTCGTTCATCAACGTCGTCGGCAAAGGGATGGTGGGCTCTGACGCCGAGAACGATGTCAGCGACATGGACCCCGAAAAGACGGCCGCCAAGATGGCCGAATATCCCGACTTGACCGTCGGCATCAAGACGGCCCACTTCGCCCGCAAGGGATACACGGCGCTGGAGCGCGCTGTCGAGGCAGGCCGTCTCTCCGACAAGCCCGTGATCATCGACATGCGCATCACGACCGAGTACGACCGCACAACAGAGCGCATCTTCGAGATCATGCGGCCGGGGGATCTGCGGACCCACTCCTTCAGCGATCACCAAGTAGAACTGCTCGACCGCGCCACGCGCAAGATTCATCCCTACGCGCGGGAGGCTCGCAAGAAGGGCCTGCTGTTCGATGTCGGCCACGGCAACGGCAGTTTCGTTTTCCCGGTTGCCTCCGACGCCATGAAAGATGACTTTCCGCCGGACACGATCAGCACCGACCTGCACAACTCGAGCATCTTCAGCACCAAGTCCGATATGCCGGACGTCATTTCGAAATTTCTCAACTTCGGGATGACGCTTCCCGATGCGATTGCGAAGTCGACGGTGCGTCCGGCCCAAGTGATTCGCAAGTTCCCTGAACTGGGCACGCTCGGCGCAGGCCGGGTGGCGGATGTCGCCGTCTTCAAGCTGCGCCGCGGCGTATTCGGGTTCACGGATTCAAAGCAACGAAGGCTGCTCGGGACACAGAAGCTGGAAGCGGTTCTGACCCTGCGCGCCGGTAAGCTGGTATTCGACCAGGACGGGCTGGCATTCCCCAAATGGGACACCGTCGGAGATTACGAAATAATTGCGATCCCGTGAAGACACGGCGGGCGAGCACGACGTGATCCGTGAACCCTCGATCGGGTCGGGTGACGGGGATTGAGGCCCCGCCACCCTCCCACACCACCGGACATACGGTTTTCCGT
>JAQBUE010000142.1 GCA_027624045.1 Acidobacteriota bacterium | reverse complement strand
GCGCGCCGCTGGCCACCCCGCTGCTTCTCGCCGCCTGAAAACAGGGTATTCTGCCACAGGCTGATAACTGCGCCACGCCCTTGACGCGCCCGCCGTCGTCCGAGTTCGCCACCGTCCCGCGGACAGTTGCGCCCTTCTTCGCGACAACCCAGTCGCCCTGCACGATAGGCTCTTCCAGGCTCCCGACAAACGATTCACCCGTTTGCACAACTTTTATTGAAAGCGTATTCGTCGTCCGGATTCGGATCGGTGTGCCGGCGTCGAGTGTTACCACCCTAGGCTTGGGATCGGGCTTACCGACCCCGAACCATCCGCCCCCCGATTCTCCCGGAGCGCCGTTGCCTTTCGCCGGCGCGTTGAGAGCCTCGGCCTGCTCTCCCTCCTGATCTTCTTCCGACGGCCCCTGCTGGCAACCGGCCAACGTCAACGCCGCCACGGTCGCCGCACAGAAAAACATTTTGAACCAAGTCCGATTTTTCATCACTGCCTCCTCCTGAACCTAAGAATGCAAAAACAAGGCCAAACAAAAGGGAGACGGCCTCAAGTACCCTGTTTTCAGTGCTTTCCCCGGCGCGGATCTTCGCACTCAGGGCCGCCGGCTTTGCTCCCTCGTTACGTTGATTCTACAGTGTTGCGTAAAAACTTCCTACCGCGAGCCGGCACGGAACTCACGCCCGGCAGCACCCCGAGCGCGGCGAAAGAAGAAATAGACCTACACCAACAGGCCTGCCGCGGATCCCAAAGTAATGGCGATTTGAGATGCAGCCGCTAACGGCCCGGCCGGGCCTCGGCCAGTTGGGGCGATGCAGACGACAAGAATCGGCGGAACTCTTCGACATCGCGCGTACGGCCCGCGAATTCCGCGGCAACGGTTTCATCGGGCCGAAGCAGGGCATAGTAGGGAATGGCGACGCTTCGGAAACGCTTGAGCTGCAACTCTTGATTCGTCTGAGAGTGCTCATCCTGACCATCGGTATAGAGTTCCAGAAGCACCATATTCTTCGTTAGATCCGCGATCTCAGGCTGCGGGAACATGTTGTACTTCATCCATTTGCAGTTCGAGCACGTGTAGCCGGTAAAGGTGACCAGCAGCGGCCTGCCCGACTGCTTCGCTTTCGCCAGTGCGCCCGCGTAGTCATCCTTCAGCCAGGCGTTCTGCTCAGTGGCCGCCACCCCGCCAAACCCCGCGAATCCAGAATAGTCCGTCGGCGGGATATAAGCTTCGAGTTCACCGAGCCGCCCGTTGAACATGCCGGGCACGAGGCTCAAGGCCAGCACGAGCAATACGCCGCCCGTCGCGAGCCGCCCCAACCCGACCGGGCCGGCTTGCTCGTCCGCCTCATCCGGAAAGCGGTAGAAACCGAGCAGATAGAAAGCCGCCAGCGCCAACAGTACAATCCAAATCGAGAGGAACCGTTCCCGCGTCAGGATCTCGAGCTGATACATCAGATCGACGTTGCTCAGGTACTTGAATGCCGCGGCCATGATCAAGAAGGCCATCGTCTTCTTCACGCGGCCCATCCAGCCTCCGCTCTTCGGCAGCTTCTTCAGGTAGGCCGGGAACAGCGCCAGGAAGAAGAACGGCAGCGCCATGCCCGACGAGAACAACGCCATCCCGAATACGGGCCACGCCAACCCGCCCTGCAGCGAGCTGGCCAGCAGCGTGCCGACAAACGGCCCCGTGCAGGCGAAAGACGCCAAGGCGAATACCAGCCCCATTAGAAGTGTCCCGAGCACTCCGCCTCGCTGCGACATCTTGTTCAGGGAAGTCAGAGCGCGACTGGGAACCGTGATTTCGAAAGCGCCGAAAAGGCTCGCGGCGAACCCAAAGAAGATCAGCGCGATGAACAAATTGACCCACACGCTCGCGGCCAGCTGGACCGTTCCGAACGGTCCCAGAACAACCGATACCAGCGCCCCCAGCCCCGTGAACAAAACGATGATCCCGCCGCAGAACACAAGCGCCTGGAACACCGCATCCCGCCGCGAACCCGTGTCCGTACTCACGAAGTACGACATCGTGATCGGGATCATCGGGAACACACAAGGCGTGAAAATGGCCAACAATCCAAAACCAAAAGCCACCGTAGCGAACTCAAACAAGCCCTGCGAACCCGCCGGGACAGTTCCTCCAGATGTTCCGGCGGCCGTAGTCGTCTTGGCCGATGCCGGCGCCGGCTTGGCTTCCGCGTACCCGGGCGGAAGCGGTGGCGCCACACCGCTTACTTGAGCGGCGATCGTTAAAGACGCTGCTGCCTTCTTCGTCACACGGCGCAGGCAGACCTTGTCGTCACAGGCCTGATACGCCGCCGATGCTTCCAAAGAGACGTCACCCAGAGGTGCGTCGGGGCTGATTTGCGCCTCGATCAAGAAAACAACTTTGTCGTGATAAATCTCCGTATCCATCTCGAAGGTCGAATCGTGCTTGACCTCCGGCTTCGGCTGGTAGACGGTCGAAGCCGCCACCACGGCGGACTCAGCGAGCTTCAGCGTCGTTGGCGCCGGCCCTCCTGGAGGTGTGGTGGGAGCGTAAAGCCGCCAACCCGGCTCGATGGTCGCCGTCAACTTTCCCACAGCCTTGCCACCGGGCGCGGCCACCGCCGGCTCCCAACTCAGAGACCACTGAACGGGATCTTGCGCCAACGAAGCACTCGCCCACAGCGCGGCCAGGGTTAGCAAAACAAGGAATCGTCGCAAAACCGGCACGGCGTACTTCCGAGGTGATACGTTTGCCATCACTTCCCTATTATCACTTCGAGCGGGCGGGACGCGAAGTTCCGGTCAGAAAGCGCGGGCCAGAGAAATACCCGCCTAGACTTCGATCCCCACCTTATTCAGGCCGTTCAGAGCCGCGATCTTATAAGCTTCCGCGAGCGTCGGATAGTTGAAAACCGTATCGCGAAAATACTTCACACTGCCTTCATGGTGGATCACGGCCTGCCCGATATGAACAAGTTCGGTGGCATGCTCACCTAAGATGTGAACGCCCAGCAGCCGCAGCGTTTCCCGATGGAACAGCAGCTTGAGCATGCCGGTACGCCCGCCGCTGATGTGTGCGCGTGACAGTTCCCGAAACCGCGCAATCCCCGTTTCATAGGGCACCGAGTCCTTCGTGAGCTCCTCTTCGGTCGGGCCGATCATTGCGATCTCGGGGATCGTGTACACCCCAAAGGGTAGTTGCGAGAACATGTGCTCGGCCTTGACGCCGAAGGCATCGAGAGCGGCTAAACGGCCCTGTTCCATCGCTGTCGATGCCAGGCTGGGGAATCCGATGATATCCCCGACCGCATAGATATTCTCTTGCACGGTCCTAAAGTTCTCATCAACCTTGATTCGCCCACGCCCGTCGGCTTCGATGCCGATGGCTTTCAGGTTGAGGACTCCAGAGGCCCCGACGCGGCCGGCCGCGAACATCAGCGAGTCGCAATGGAGCTTCTTGCCGCTCTCGGTCTCAACCTCAACTTTGTCGTTGTCGGTGAGCCGAACCGAAGAAACCGTTTCGCCGAAAAGCAGTGTGATGCCCTCGTCGCGCATGTGATAGTACAGTGCATCCTCGATTTCATCATCGATAAAGTCGAGCGGGCGCTCGCGGCCGTCAATCACCGTCACGCGGACGCCCAGAGTGCGAAAGATCGTGGCGTACTCGGTGCCCACAATTCCGGCCCCCACAAAAATCATGCTTCGTGGAATCTCGTCCAGACACAAAAGGCCGTCGCTATCGATGACCCTGCGATCGTCGAACTGAATGTCGGGCGGGCGAGCGGGTCTCGTCCCCACGGCGATCACCGTCTTTTCGGTCGTCAAGGTTCGCACGGAGCCGTCTTCGCTCTTGACAACGATGGTGTGCGGATCGACAAAAGAAGCCGTGCCGTCGATGATCTCGATGTAGTTCCGGATCAGCTGATCGCGCACAACGTTGACTTCCGTCTCGGTAACGCGATTGGTCCGCAACATCAAGTCCTTGATGGTGACCCTTTCCTTCACTCGATAGGCCGAACCGTAGACTTCGCGTTGATTTACGCCCGAAAGGTACGAAGCGGCTTCCCGTAGGGTTTTGCTCGGGATGGTTCCTTTGTGCAGGCAAATGCCGCCTACACACAAGGTGCGTTCGACAATAGCCACCCGCTTCTCGAGTTTCGAAGCCGATATGGCGGCCATACGCCCGGCAGGTCCGCTGCCAATCACGATCAGATCGTATTCAGCCATCAAGGTCTCCCGTCAAAATCGCCGCGGCTTGGGCAACGCAGGTGGGGAAGGTCATGGGGAAAGGCCAGCCACAGGCGTCTTCGTAGACAAGACGCTCCGCTCTCGCTCCTGCTAGCGCGAGTGACCCGCGCCGTCGACGCCGGAACGAAAACTCTTCCCCACTTCTCGATCGGCAGGCCGCCCCGCCGACCCCTAATCTCGCCTGACAGCTTCGTCAGACCGTTTCCGGCACCACGAACGGCTTGCGGTAGCGGCGAGTGAGATAGGAGTTCGCCTCATCATCTCCGGGGAAATTTTCCCACGAAGGGTCGAACGTCAGTTTGCGCCCTGTGCGGTAAGAAATATTCCCGAGATGGCACAGCGCTGAAGAAAGGTGCCCTTCGAGAATATCCGCGTTCAGCACCCTATGATCCCGTTTCTTGACGGCGTCAATGAAGTTCTGGAAATGATCGCCCTCGTCATCTTCCTTGCCCGCGGGCCCGGGTTCGCCCTTCTCGCCGAGATAGGTCTTCCAGCCGTCCCGGCCGATGGTCAGGTATCCATCCGATCCATAGAAGATGTTGCCGACCATCACGTCCTTCTCGTCATTCGTGAGAAGCCCGCGGACTTCGAACACCAGCAGCAGATCATCGTATTCAAAAGTCGACACCTGCGTGTTCGGCGTTTCCTGATCGTCGTCATAGACGAACTTCCCGCCCGTGCCGTGGATCTTGCGCGGTAGCTCGTGCTTGCCGATGCCCCAGCGCGCGATGTCCATTTGATGGATGCCCTGGTTGCCCATGTCGGTCGTGCCGTAGTCCCACATCCAGTGCCAGTTGTAATGGAAGCGGTTGCGGCTGTAGGGCCGTTCCGGAGCCGGGCCGAGCCAGAGGTTGTAGTCCACACCTTCTGGTGTCGCCATTTCGGGCGTGCGGCCGATCGACTTGCGGCGCTTGTAACACAGCGCTTTCGCCATATAAATCTTGCCGATGCCGCCACCGTGCAGAAACTTCATCGCGTCCTGCAGAGCGGGAACAGAGCGGCTCTGCGTGCCGGTCTGCACGATGCGGTCGTACTTGCGCGCCGCCTCCACCGCCCGGCGGCCTTCGCTGACGTTGTGCGAAACCGGCTTTTCGACATACACGTCTTTGCCTGCCTGGCAAGCCCAGATCGCAGCCAGCGAGTGCCAGTGGTCAGGCGTGGCGATCGAGACAATGTCAATGTCTTTGTCGTCGAGAACGTGCCGGATATCTTGCACGACCTTGGGCTTTCGCGCGCCGGTACTTTCTACGAATTTTTGTGCCTCGGCGGCGACGCCCAGGTCCACGTCGCAGACGGTCGTTACCACCGAATCCGGTGACGCCGAGAACCCCTTCAGGTGACTCTTGCCGCGCCCATGCACGCCTACAACGGCTACGCGCAACTGGTCGCTGGGAAGGCGCGCGCTACCCGCGGCGGCGCTTAAAGGAGCGGCGGCGACCGCTCCAACAACGGAACCTTGTAAAAACGATCGACGATTCATGCTGAACCCTCCGGTCACCACATTAGCGGATTCCCAGCGGCGCGTCAAAGGCTGAACCAGCGGGAACGCGAGAAGCCGAGCAAGCGTCAGGTAGTATTGGCGCAATCGAGGAGAAACGCAACATGGAACTGGTCCCAATCCGTCGTACCTTCACGTGGCGCCGCAAGTGGAGCACCTTCCGCCGTCAGATGCGCGAGATGCGCATGGTGGCTTATGGCCTCGCCCACAAAAATCATCCCATCCTGGTGCACTTGATCCCGATTCGCCGCTGCAATCTCTCCTGCACCTACTGCAACGAGTTCGACGATCATTCGCCGCCCGTCCCAGTCGAAGAACTCTTCCGCCGCATCGATCATCTCGCCGGACTCGGCACTAGCATCATCACCCTGAGCGGCGGCGAGCCGATGCTGCATCCCGACCTCGACGACGTCATCCGCCGCATCCGCAAGCACGGCATCATGGCCGGTCTGCTCACTAACGGTTATTACCTGATGCCCGACCGCATCGAGCAGTTGAACCAGGCCGGTCTCGATCATCTGCAGATCAGCGTCGACAACGTTCAGCCAGATGATGTTTCAAAGAAGAGCCTCAAGGTCCTCGACAAAAAACTCGCCATGCTGGCCGAGCATGCCGAGTTCCACGTCAACATCAACTCCGTCCTCGGCGCCGACGTCCACCGTCCCGAAGAGGCGCTCGAAGTCGCGCAACGAGCCCAAGCATACGGCCTAGCCACCACCGTGGGCATCATTCACGACGGCAGCGGCCAGCTCAAACCGCTTAGCCCCGACCGCCGGAAAATCTTCGAGCAAGTGCGCGACCTAGGCAAGAGCTCCTTCGGACGCATCAACAAACACAACCCATTCCAAGATCACCTCGTCAAAGGCAAGCCGAACAACTGGTGGTGGTGCCGCGCCGGCGCGCGCTACATGTATATCTGCGAAGACGGGCTCGTCCACTACTGCTCGCAGCAGCGCGGCCATCCCGGCATTCCACTCGAGCAGTACACGCGCGAAGACATCCGCCGCGAGTACATGACAAAGAAAGCCTGCGCGCCCTATTGCACCGTCTCCTGCGTCCACCAAGTCTCCGTCATCGACCGCTGGCGCGACCGCCAAACCCTGGAGTTTGATGGCAAGCCCAAGCCCTCGGTCTAACGTGACTCCCATTCCTGAGCTCTGGCGCTCCTCTGCTCCCAACGCCCGATCCGCGCTCGGTTATCCTGATTCGCATGGCGCGAATTCTTGTCAACGAATGTAAGCAAGAGATCTCATCTTTCAATCCCGTCCTCGGGCGCTATCGCGACTTCGCAACGTCGTTCGGACAGGAAGTGCTCGATTCTCACCGCGGCGTTCGGTCCGAGGTAGGCGGCGCTCTCACCGTGTTTGCGCGGTACGCTGACGTGCAGGTGGTTCCCGGCTATAGCGCCCGCGCCATCACGTCCGGCGGCACGGTCGCGGACGCCGATTTCACTCGCATCGCCGGCGAGTTTCTCGATGCCGTGCGTAACGCCGGCCAGATCGACGGGATCTACTTCTCGCTCCACGGCGCCATGGCCGCCCAGACCGAGCATGACGTTGAAGGCTACCTGCTGACAGAGACCCGCAAGATCGTCGGCGAACAGATCCCCATCGTCACGTCACTCGACTTGCATGGCATCTTGACCGACCGTATCGTCGAACACTCAAACGCAGTCGTTCTCTACCATACTTATCCGCACGTCGACTTCTTTGAAACCGGTGAGCGCTCCGCCCGCCTCCTGCTCAGGATCATCGCCGGTGAAGTCAAGCCCGTCACGGCGCGCGTAGCCATTCCGGCGCTCGTGCGCGGCAACGAACTGCGGACGGCCAGCGGCATCTGGGGCCGCTGCGTGCAGAGGGCGATCGAAGTGGAAAACGGCCCGGGTGGTCTTTCCGGCGGTATGTTCATTGGCAATCCATTCACCGATGTCCCCGACCTCCGCTCGAATACTCTCATCGTGACCGACAATGACCCCGCGCTCGCCGAACGTGAGGCCGTCGCTATCGCCAACGAGTTTTGGGACATGCGCGCACACCTCCACCAGCCGCTCACTTCTCTGGCCGAGAGTGTGCGGCTCGCTTCCGAGGCTGGCGGCCACACCGTGCTCGTCGATGCCGCCGACGCCACGAGTTCCGGCGCGTCCGGCGATAGTAACGCCATTCTGCGGGCATTGGTCGATGCCGGCTACACGCGGACGGTTCTGGCACCCCTCGTTGACCCGCCGGCCGTGGATGCTGCGTTCCACGCGGGAATTGGCGCAACCATCCGCGTGCCGCTCGGCGGTAGTCTCGACAAGCGTTTCACTCCCCTTGAGATGACGTGCCGGGTTCGCATGCTCTCCGACGGCCGTTTTCGCAATGAGTCGGATGGCGGTACTTGGGACGGTGGTCGCAGCGCGCTGCTCGAAAGAGGCAATTACACGTTGACCGTCACCAGCCAGGCCGTCAGTCTCTATGACCGTTCGCTGTTCTACTCTCTCGGTCAGGACCCACGCAACTTCTCTACTGTCATCGTAAAATCGCCGCACTGTCAGTTCCACATGTTCGAAGAGGGCGCGGCCTGCTACCTCAACGTCGACGCCCCTGGTTCCACCAGCGCCAACATCAAGAGCCTCGGTCACACCCGCTGCAGCCGTCCCATGTTTCCGCTCGATGACGACGTCAGTTTCACCTCACAGGCGAAAATCTTCCGCCGCACCGCATAGTCGGCATAATAGACGCCATGAGAAACGCACTCCTATCGCTGCTCGCCCTGGCCCTCTATTCATGCAACTCAGTCACCTACGACGTCGTCATTCAGGGAGGCCGGGTGATGGACCCGGAAACCGGGCTCGACGCCGTTCGCAACGTGGGGATTCAAGGCAGCGAAATCGCCGTGATCACCGAGGATGCCATCTCCGGCAAGCAGACCCTCGATGCCGGCGGCAAGGTCGTGGCCCCTGGGTTCATTGATCTTCACCAGCACGGCGACAGCCCCGAGGTCTACCGCGCCAAGATCCACGACGGCGTGACGTCCGCGCTCGAACTCGAACTTGGCGTCGAAGATGTCGCGGCTTGGTACGCGGCGCGCGAAGGCAAAACCGCCCTCAACTTCGGTGCCACGATCTCTCATACGGATTCGCGGCGGCTTGCCATGGGGGGCAAACTCTCGAAGTCGCGGCTGTCGGGCGACTGGGCGGTCGAGCCCATGACCGCCGAACAGATCGAAGCCATGAAGCAGCGCCTTGCGGACGGCCTCGAACAGGGAGCCGTCGGTATCGGCATGCTGATCGCCTACACACCGGGGACGACGGCCGAGGAGATCGACGCGATCTTCAGCGTTGCCAAAGCGCACAACGCCGCCGCCTACGTTCACATGCGGACGAACGATACCGACATCAACAATCTCGAAGAGGTGCTCACGCCCGCCCGGCGTTATGGGACGCAGCTACACATCGTTCATCTCAACAGCAGCGGACGTGACCGCGCCCCTGAATTCCTCGCCCGCATCCGTGCCGCCCAGGCCGAAGGCATCGACATCACCACGGAAAGCTATCCCTACAATCGCGGTTCCACCTACATCGATTCCCATGCGTTCGACAACTGGCGGCAGATGTCCGATGAAGAGATCGCCGGGCACATCTGGGTCGAGACCGGAGAGAACTTGACACGCGAAACCTTCGCGAAATACAAGCCCACCGGCGGGCTCATCATCAGCCCGGCGAGTTATAGCGAGGAGTCCGTCAGGAACCTCGTCGCTGACCCAATCGTCATGGTCGCCAGCGACGGCATGTGGCTCACCAACGGCAAGGCGCACCCAAGAACCTGGGGCACCTACGCTCGCGTCCTCGGCCGCTACGTTCGCGAGCAAAAAGCTCTCAGCCTCATGGACGCCCTCAAGAAGATGACCGTCCTTCCCGCCGATAGAGTGTCGCAGCGGATTCCGGCAATGAAGAAGAAAGGTCGGGTTCAGGTAGGCGCCGACGCCGACCTCGTCATTTTCGATCCCGAGACGATCATCGATCAGGCAACCTACCAAGACCCCGTGCAGGACTCAACCGGAATCGACCACGTCGTTGTGAACGGCGTGATCACGCTAAAAGACGGCCAGTTCCAGGATGGCGCAACGGGTGGAAAACCGATCCGCGCTAACGCGGAGTAACCCGTGGCCATTCCAGCTCAAACTCCTGATCACGCAGCAACGCCTGAAAATCTTCCAACCGCTCGGCATCATTCCGAATACCGCCTGGCGGCGTCTCCGTCATCGACCGCTGGCGCGACCGCCAAACCCTGGAGTTCAACGGCAAGCCGCCGGCTCCCAAAGCAGGGACAGAGGCGCACATGTAAATGTGCGTGCCTAGCCGGTCACTGACTTTCCATTGTGCTGCTTGTCACCGGTACACCTCAGTTCCACTCGGCCCTCTTCTCAAGCTCGACCCGCATCCATTGCCTCGTCGATGGCTTCGAGCGATGGCTTGTCAACGATCGAGATCTCAAGGCTCGGGGCATCGGTGTTGACGTAAAGCCGAATATCATCGCACTCGATCATGAGATCGTTCGGCCGACAGAAAACTATCCGCCTAATAATTTTTCCAGCAAGTAAGGCTGTGGCCTCGACATCCAGACCAGACTCAGTTTGGTGTTCTTTATCGTCAACTGACATATCGTTCGGTAAATCTCTTTTCGTGTTTAAGCCAGACCACAGTATCATCGGGTACGACAAGTGCCTTTAGCACTGGCAAGGCCTGATGTGCCCGTTTTGACCAGTCCGTAGCGCGTTCACCGCCGAGCCGCCATGCCTCTTGTTGGCATCCACGATTGCCGCGCCGAAGTCTTCGACACTCATGGTCCGGCCATCCTGAGAGAAGCTCGTGAATTGGCGACACTGCTGGGCGTCGAACTCTCCCGTCTCGGGATTGTAGATGTGGCTGCCACCCTCGTGATCGCCGTCCGAGCCGATGAGCTCGGTCGAGAAACGTCCCCCGGAGCCGACCAGCAGGTGAGCCGCGCGTTGGATTCTGCTACCGACTCCGTGGTTGTGAACGGCGAAGAACTTCAGAACCTTGTCGAGACTGCCGTCACCGGGTTGGTTCTGAACAAACTTGACGAGGTCCTCAACTTCCATCTCCCGCGCCTTTTGATCCCACGCCGGAGCGCCCGCCGCGCTGAGCATCGACCGCAGAAAAGGGCAGTGCATGCCCTTTAGTTCGGGTTTTGCCATTGTGCCTCCCGCGAAGATTTCCAAGGCTCTTCGCGTCGGCATTGTACGCCCGCCACGCCGTTCCATGCAATTAATCGAGCGGGTTGAGGGGGATCAACCCTCTTTCCGGCGCAACCGATCGCATGAGCGCCCTGGCCGAACGGCTCCCATAAACCTCGCGCTATCGCCCCTCCGAGCGAGAACTCCTCATAAGACGGAGGAAAGTTAGGGGGAAATCGGGACAGCCTCAATTCGGATAACCGGCGCGCGCCCGGAATTGCCAAGCGACTCAAACCACGTATTTTAGTCTCGGTACCGGGCTTCGGGATACGCGACGCCGGCCCGGTTTCGATTGGTGGAACAAACTCACAACAGGGGGGTTATGTCGATTTTGCGTCTGGTCTGTAGATGGCGATTGAGGCTGTCCCGTTTTCCGTCTGAGAAACCAACTCCTCCTTCAGGCTCAGCGTGCATGACACAAGACTACTACGGTAGACTGGCTATTCCCCGCGATCATATTGGAATAGGTTTCGCTCGCGTAACGAGCGAGGAAGGAAAGTTTCATGCGACTAGGGCGTGTTAACACTAATATGAACAAGTTGTTATGATGGAGGAATGGAGATCACGGCGGAACAATATAGCCGCATCGAATCCGTTTTGCCGCGTCAGCGAGGCAATGTTAGCTTGTCGAATCTCACCGTCCTCAACGCGATCTTGTATGTCGCCGAGCATGGTTGCAAGTGGCGCGGACTTCCCAAACGCTTCGGTAATTGGCACACCATTTATACCCGCATGAGCCGCTGGTCTAAGAGCGGCGTGCTCGACGCGGTCTTTGAAAACTTGCAGCGGGAGCAGTTCTTGCGCATCAAACTCGAAGCCGTCTCGCTGGACTCGACGTCCGTCAAAGTGCATCCCGACGGCACGGGCGCGTTAAAAAAAACGGCCCGCAAGCGATCGGCAAATCGCGCGGCGGATGGACCACCAAAGTTCATATGGTTGCCGCGGATGCTCGAACGGCTGTAACGTTTTCTCTGTCGCCGGGGAACGCGCACGACGCCCCACAGGGCCGTGACTTGCTGGCCGGCATCGGACCGCTGCCGGAACCGGTTTCGCTACTGATGGATCGTGCCTACGAAGACAACGCGACCCGTCAATTGGCGCTCGATTTCGGCTGGATTCAGGTTGTGCCTCCCAAGAAGACGCGGCTGGAGCCATGGGAATACGACCGGGTACTCTATCGACGCCGCAACGAAGTCGAACGCCTGTTTCGTAGGCTCAAGGGCTTCCGGCGCATATTCTCGCGATTCGAAAAGCTCGACGTTATGTTCATCGGCTTCCTCCACTTCGCCCTCATCGTCGAAGCGCTCCGTTAGTGTTAACACGCCCTAATAACAGGGGGGACGGACTCAACAGCGTTTCCCGCGTCGTGTGCTATATTTCGCTGTGCTTCTAGGAGGCTCTTCCATGGCTCAACGCAATTCACACCGCCTGTCGCGGCGGCAGTTTCTCGGCACGGCGGCGGGCGCTGCCGTGGGGGCGACCTTTCTCGACCGCTACCAGCAACTCGCGGCCGCCGAGACCGGGCGTGTCAAGATTCGCGACGTCCAGGTCATGCTCATGCAGGGCGGGCGAACCTATACGCTCGTCAAGATCGTCGCCGATAACGGGCTCTACGGCATCGCCGAGGCGTACGGCACCCCGGGCGTCGGCGTCAAGGAGCAGATCCTGGCGATGCGGGAGTTCCTGATCGGCCGTGACCCGCTCGAGATCGACACCATCTACACCCTCTCGGGCGAGGGCTCGCGCAGCCTGAGCGGCACGCGTACCGACGGCTCGGCGCACAATTTCATGCGAGCCGTCTCGGGCATCGATATGGCGTTGTGGGACTTGGCCGGCAAGATTCTCAAGACGCCGACGACCGTGCTACTGGGCGGCAAGTTTCGCGACAAGGTGCGGGTCTACGACCACGCCGCGCCGCGCAACATGCTCGACAAAGCGTCGTGTCGCGAGTGGGCCGATAAGGTGAAAGCCGACCCAAGCGGCTTCACGATGCACAAGTTCGGCTTCCGGCGCTCAGACCCCAACACCGACCTGGCGCGCGATCCGAACAACCGCATCCTCACGACACAGGAGCTGCGCGGCATCCGGCAGGGGTTCGAGAATTGCCGCGAGGCGGTCGGCTGGGACCACGACATCGCCGTGCACTGCCATTGGGAGTACGACGTCCGCACGGCGCTGCAGATCTCGTATGCCGTCGAGGACATGATGCCGATCTTTCTCGAGGACCCGCTGCTGGTCGATTACTCTGAGGCCTGGACGCGGTTGTGCGCCGGCTCGCGAGTACCGATCCTCATGGGCGAGAACTTGGCGCGGCGGCAAGGCTTCCAGCCATTCATCGTGAACCAGGGGGCCGATATTCTGCACCCCGATCTACGCAACAGCGGCGGGTTTCTTGACGAGCTGTTCGGCATGCCGATGGCGACGCACAACACCGGCAGCCAGCTCAACACCTGGGCGACGGTGCAATGGGCGGGGTCGATTCGCGACTTCGTCGCCTGTGAGACCGTCACCGGCAAGGGCGACTGGATGGACGATGTGCTGCTGCTCGACGGGCCCTACATCGAGAACGGCTTCTTGCGCGTGAATGATACAAAGCCCGGGCTGGGCGTCGACCTGAACCCGGACGTCGTCAAGGCACATCTGGCGGACGGCGAAACGTGGTGGGGGTGAAGGCCCCGCTGCGTGACCCGTAGCGAAGTATGGTACGTTCCAAGGTTCGTGGCCCCTCGCCTGGTGACGAAGGCGCGAGGGCCGCTTGGCGGATGCTGTCGCGATCATGCGGTCGATAGCACAAGAATACCCCACCCGCGGTGCACCGACAGAAACATTCATGGCGGTTCGGGGACAGGAAGTTGTGAATTTATTGGGGAATCGGCCAAATCAGGCCACCTAAGTCCTGTGTTATCAATGTGCGACTTCGGCCAAAGTCAATTTATTCACACCTTCCAGAGCCCTAACCCTAGCCAACAGACCCGCCCCAAACGAGCGCAACCGTATCAAAGCCGAGCC
>JAQBUE010000141.1 GCA_027624045.1 Acidobacteriota bacterium | reverse complement strand
CGAAACAGGAGCGAACGGAGCATCGATTGTGAGAGGAGAACGACTAGACCTTGCATCCGGACTGCGGATTAGGGTATCCTGACTGTGCCGGGATGGCCAAAACGGAAATCCTGGGTGAAACCCGGAACACGAGGTCTTCGTGGGTCCGGCAGCCAAAACTTGCTTTGGAAAAAGGGGAAAGTATGTCTAGATTGACTCAATGGAAGGTGATGGGGGTTATTTGCGTCGCGCTGATAGCGGTTGCAACCCTGGCGCCTTCGCTTCAAGGACAAGCGATCACGCAGACCATTCAAGGTCTGGTGACAGACGCAACCGGCGCCGTGATTCCCGGCGCATCGGTTACTGTCAAGAACATTAACACCGGCGTCACCAGCACGATTCAGACGAACGAAACGGGTAACTATGGGTTCCCGCAGGTGCCCGTCGGCAACTACACCCTCACCTGTCAGTTGGAGGGGTTCAAGACCGATACGGTCGCTAACCAGCGTGTCGAGACGGGCGGTCAAGTGCGCGTGAACTTCGCGCTCCAAATCGGTGATGTCACCGAGACGGTCGAAGTTTCGGCCGCGGCCATCACCCTCAACACCGAGAATGCGGTTGTCGGCGGCGTCGTCGAGAACAAACGCATTATCGAGCTGCCGCTCAACGGCCGCAACATTGTTCAACTCGCTATCCTGGTACCGGGCGTGCAGTATGGCAGCCGTACGGGTATGGCCGACGGCCAAGGCGGATTCCCGATTCCGGGCGCCGGCTACTCGGTCAGCGCCAACGGTCAGCGCGAGATTCACCAAGTGGTGTCTCTTGACGGCGTGGACGCGAAAGATCCCCGCATTCACATCACGAACTTCGTTCCCTCCATTGAGGCGATCGAAGAGTTCAAGATTCAGACCAACGCCTATTCGGCGGAAGTCGGCTTCGGCGGCGGTGCTGTCACTTCGATCACGATGAAGAGCGGCACCAATGAGCTTCATGGAACCCTGTATGACTTCCTCCGCAACGATACATTGGATGCGGAAGGCTACTTCCTGAACTTCGAACCGGCGCCAGGGGTCGAGCGCAAGCCGCAGAATCAGCTTCGCCGCAACCAGTACGGTGCCTTCCTCAGCGGCCCGATTGTAAAGAACAAGACATTCTGGGCATTCAACTGGGAAGGCCGCCGCGAACGTAGCGCCGGCACACAGACCGCTTGGTATCCCAGCCAGACCTTCCGGAACGGTGATTATTCCCAATTCTTGAGCCCCACGCCGACCTCGGCGGGCCCGCTCCGAAATCCCATCATCATCTTCGATGCGACGACAGGGACGCCGTTCCAGAACAACCAGATCCCGGCTTCGATGTTGCATCCGGGCGCGCAGAATGTGATGCAGACGTATCTGCCGATGCCGAGCGCGGTGCAGGCGGATCCTTTCGATTTCACCGAGCGCGAAGGCGTAACCGCACCGATCGACGACGACCAGTACTTCGCCCGCGTCGATCACAATATTAGCGACACCGACCGCGTCTTCTTCCGTATCGCGATCGATTCGGCACAGAACATCCGATCGAACATCAATCCGGTCCAAGATCAGATCTGGCTGTCGGACGTGTACAACACAGCATCACAGTGGATCCATACCTTCAATCAGAACGCGATCAACGAACTGCGCTTCGGGTTTAACTTCTCTGACTCGAACCGCTTCAACCCCTTCACCGACGACGAGAGCTTTAGCATGGACTCTTTGGGAATCGGTGAGATCCGAGTGGCGGGTGACAACAATCGTCAGCTCACGCCTCGCGAGCATGGTATTCCTGGTCTCTCGGGCACGAGATTCAGCTTGGGCAGCGGCGGAGAGTTCAATGAGCTCGACACCTGGCAGATAGGCGATCACCTATCAGTCATCAAAGGCAGCCACAACCTGAAGTTCGGTGGAGAGTACTACTGGGTGGCCATCAACCGGGGTGCCGCGAATCTGCCTACGGGTCGACTTGAGTTCGGTGGCAACGAGAGCGGAGATGGCTTTGCTTCGTGGTTACTGGGACGCAACAGCGCCACCTCCACGGCCGAAGGCTGGCCGCTGACGGTGCCGCGGGCAGGCCGCCAAGGCTACTACGTCAACGACGACTGGAAGGTCACGTCGCGCTTGACGTTGAACCTGGGTCTGCGGATGGACTACATCGGCAACTCGAAAGACAAGCTTGGCTTGCAGCGGGTCGTCGCCTTCCCCGGAGAGTCGTTCGACCGCGGCCCGTACTTCACGGACCCGACCACCGGACAGCCGATTCCGACGTTCTTCCCAGGACCGGTGAATGATCCGGCCGGCAATGTGAATCTGTGGCGCCAGCAGGCTGCGTTCCTCCTGCCGAGAGTCGGTCTCGCGTACCGGCCGGCCGAGGGCTGGGTGATCCGAGCTGGCGGGGGTTCCTTCGACAACATCGACCACATGAATACGTGGACGATTTTGAACCTGAACCCGCCGCTATCGGGCTCGAACCGATTCCTGAGCGTTACTGAAGGGGCCGGCACAGTCCCCGTCACAAACGCGAATGGTACGGCCAGCACCAGAACTCTGCGCCGGTATACCGCTGGACAACCGGTCATTACACTCAACGACCCATTCCTGACGCAGACGGGTGGGACGGCCGCGCCACGAAATATCAACACGCTTACGGTCCCGTCGGATCAGAAGACCGGCCGAGTCTATAAGTGGAGTCTTGATATTCAACGCGAGTTGCCCTTTGAAACGTCGCTGACGGTGGGCTATGTCGGTAGTAAGGGCACCCACTCCGGCAACAGCTACGGCAACTACAACTCACCGACCGCACCAACTACGGACACCAACTTCCAGAACAACCGGCCGTGGCAGCGCGTCTACGATCCGGCGACGCCGGAGCTGGGCGTGCAGGGTTTGGCGGTCATCCGTTACCTGGACAGCTTTGGGAATACGTTCCATCACGGACTGCAGATGAAGTTGGACAAGCGGTTCTCCAACGGGCTTGCCTTCGGGGCGGCTTACACCTACAGCAAATCGCACGGTGACGGCGAGAGCGGCGGCCAGGAAGGCGCCGCGAGCCAGAACCCGCTGTTTTGCTGGAGATGCGACCGGGGCCGCTACCGTTTTGACCAGCGTCATAACTTTGTGAGCCACTGGGTGTGGGAGATGCCAGGTCAGAATATGTCCGGCCCGCTCCGCCATATCCTGGGCGGCTGGCAGAATAACGGCATCGTTGCTCTGCGTTCGGGCTTCCCGTTCACGATCAGCCAGGGCGGCGATCTCAACACGGCTGGGCATGTGCGGCCGGATCTCGTCGGTGACCCCAAGTTGGGGGATGCAGCAACGCGCAAACTGTGGTACAACCCGCAGGCCTTTCAGCGCGTGACCTGCAACATCGGTCGCGATGATCTATGCCACTACGGTAACAACGGCTATAACACCCTGGATTCGCCGGGGCAGTTTAACTTCGACTTCGGGTTCTTCAAGAACTTCGAGATCACGGAGACGACCAAGGTGCAGTTCCGCTGGGAGATGTTCAACGCCACGAACACGCCGTACTTCGGTGCACCTGGTGGCATCTCGTTCTCGAACGCGAACCAGTTGACGCCGGATGGATCGCGGAACGGCGAGATTCGAAGCACTCGGACGCCGATGCGCATCATGCAGTTCGGCTTGAAGTTCTTCTTCTAGCTAACGTCGATAGCGAGGCCGTGCTGAAAGGCGCCTCGCTATTTGACTCAACCCTGGGGGCCGGCGGAACAACCGCCGGCCCCTTCTTTTTACTGCGCCCTTCCTTTATTGATCTTCCCTGTTAAATGGCGTACCAACAGCACCACGGACAGCAGGGTCCGATACGGAACGCAGCAAGGGAACCTGAATCAGTCAGCCTCGGCTGGGGCGGCGGTAACGAACCACGAGATTGCCGTCAGCGGGCTTGCCGCCGACACGAAGTATTACTACTCGGTCGGTAACGCCGCCGCGCCCCTAGCCGGCGGAGACAGCGGCCATTTCTTTGTGACATCCCCTGTGACGGGTACAGCCAAACCGACTCGCATCTGGGTGCTCGGTGACTCAGGAACCGCCGATGCCAACGCACAGGCGGTGCGTGATGCGTTCGCCAACTATACGGGAGTTCAGAACCCTGAGCTTCTGCTCATGTTGGGCGATAACGCATACAACAATGGCACGGACGCCGAGTACCAGAGCGCGGTCTTCGACATGTACCCGCAATTCCTGCGCAATACGATCCTGTGGCCGACGCTCGGCAATCACGACGGTCAGTCGGCCGATTCGAACGGCCAGAGCGGGCCCTACTACGACATTTTTAGTCTGCCCAAGAGCGCCGAGGCCGGCGGTGTGGCTACTGGCACCGAGGCCTATTACTCGTTTGACTACGGCAATATTCACTTCGTGTGCCTGGAGTCGTTCGAGACCGACCGCTCGACGGGCGGTGCCATGCTTAGCTGGCTGGTAACCGACCTGGAAGCCAACACTCAGCCCTGGCTGATCGCGTTCTGGCACCACCCGCCCTACTCGAAGGGCTCGCATGATTCCGATACGGATGGTCTCATGACCGATATGCGCCAGAACGCCTTGCCGATCCTTGAGCAGCACGGCGTTGATCTCGTGCTGACCGGTCACAGCCACTCCTACGAGCGGTCGTTCTTGATCGACGGCCATTACGGCGCATCGGGCACCTTCAACCCAGCGATGAAGCTCGACGGTGGTGACGGGAACGAGCTCGGCAATGGCGCTTACTCGAAGACGTTTGCGGCCGACATTGCCCATGAAGGCGCCGTCTACGCCGTTGCCGGAGCGTCGGGCAAGATCAGCGGCGGACCGCTGAACCATCCCGCTATGGTGGTATCCATCAACGCGCTGGGGTCGGTCGTTATCGATGTCGATGGCGGCCGCCTCGACATCGTGACCGAGTCGTTTCAGGAAGGTGTTTCGCCCGACCCGAGCTACGACGGCACAAGCGACACGTACATTTCGCAGAACGCCCCGACCTCCAACTTCGGACTCTCCGGTACGCTGCTCCTCGATGGCGACGACCCCTCCGGCAGCACCAACGACCTTGCCTCGCTGATCCTATGGGACCTCTCGTCCATCCCTCCCGGTGCGACGGTTGACTCGGCCGAGATCGATATCGAGGTGTTCAATATCAGCAGCGGCGCTTACAACATCTATGAGCTGAAGCGTGATTGGTTTGAGACCGGCGCCACCTGGAACGTCTACTCGCCGGGGAACGCCTGGGGAACGCCGGGCGCGTCGGGAGCGGGCGACCGAGGTTCATTGGTACTTGGCACCGTGACTGCGGGGTCGTTGGGCTCCTACAAGGTGATCCTGAACGCCGATGGCATCGCCGCGGTCCAGGGATGGGTGGATAACCCTTCGTCGAATCACGGCATCATCGTCGCCAACCCGTCGACAACCGATGGCGTGGATTTTCGCTCCAGCGACTACGGGACGGCAACTCAGCGGCCCCGCCTGACGGTCAGCTACAGCTCATTCGTCGATTCGGAAGCGCCCGATACTCCGGCCGGTTTGGCCATTGTGTCGAAGACCGATACCGAAGTCGATCTCCAGTGGAGCCCCTCGGCGGACAACGTGGGTGTCGATCACTACCGCGTCTTGCGTAATGCGGTTGAAGTGGGCACAACCTCAGCCGTTACCTTCACCGACACGGGCTTGGATCCAGATACCGCCTACAACTACACGGTCACCGCGCTTGATGCGGCCGGCAATGAGTCAGTTGCGAGTTCACCGTTGGTGGTCACAACCGATGCCGCGCCCGACACTGAAGATCCAACAGCTCCCGGCACACCGGTTGAGGTTTCAACCACCGAGACGGAAGCCAGCATCAGCTGGGCGGCTTCGACTGACAACGTAGGCGTTACGGCCTATGACGTCTATCGCAACGGCGGGTTGGCGGGAAGCACCGGCGGTGCTACGACAACTTTCGCCGATTCAGGGCTTGCGGCAGCTACGTCCTACGGCTACCACGTGATCGCCCGCGACGCTGCCGGGAACGAGTCCGCCCCCAGCGGCGTTCTGAACGTGACCACCGATTCCGCGACCGTGCCGAAGCTGCACATCAGTTCGATCTCGATCGAACGGCGCAGCGCGGGAACGAACCGCTACGCGCGCGCGGTGATCTCGGTCGTGGACGACGCTGGTGCGCCGACGAACGGCGCCAACGTAACCGCCCAGTGGAGCGGCTTGACCAGCGACACCGATAGCGGATTGACAACCGGCGGCAGCGTGCAGTTCGACTCCAACCGTGTTAACCGCTCGGCTTCCGGTCAGTTCATCGTGACGGTCACGGGCGTTTCGGGCGCCGGGTTCGAGTACGATCCTGATGCCAATGTGCAAACGGCGGCCTGTGTCGATATCAACGGCACGGTCTGTTTCGTCGGACCGCCTGATACCGATCCTCCCGCCGCTCCGGGTCCGTTGTCGGCGACGCCGGGCCCCGGGTCCGCTTCTCTCAACTGGCCTGACAACAGCACCGACCCCGACTGGGCGGAGTTCCTCGTCTATCGCTCGGCGGTCCCGGGCAGCGGCTATAGCTTGATTGTTTCGGGTCTGTCGGCAAGCCAATTCAACGATACCGGGCTGGCCGCGGGCGTTCAGGTCTACTACGTAGTGACGTCGAGGGACACGAGTGGTAACGAGTCCGCTTCTTCGAACGAGGCCTCGGCGACGCCGCAGGTGGTGGTCGGCCAGAACATGCATGTCTCCGGCATCAATCTGACGGTGAGCAAGCAAGGAAAGAACTATCGGGCCACTGCCACGGTCACCGTTCAAGACCAGAATGGCGCGCCGCTTGGTGGCGTTCAGGTCACGGGATCTTGGGAGTTGCGGAACGCTGCGATCGGCAACGCGTCCGGCACAACCTCCGGCAGCGGGACCGTCGCGATCGACTCAGCGAAACGGAGCGCATCAGCGGGCGATGTCTTCCGCTTCACCGTTACAAACCTAAGCCTCGCCGGCTACACCTACGATTCAGGCAGTAATACGGAGACGTCCGACACGGTGCCAGTACCTTGAGTCCCCGTGAAGAAATGGGGGCGGTAGCAAGGGCCACCCGAGCAACTGCCTTGTCCGCTCAGCCGGAAGCGGCGCGCCGCGGACTGTCCCCGATTTTCTCACCGCCCTCGGCCAGCGAAGCGATCGCTCTATAGTCATGAAAGCCACAGCACGAACTTCAGCCGTCCGTCACACCCTTTCTATCGCCTCCATCCTGGCGCTGGCGCTACTGCTCTTGGCGCCTGCCGGGCTTCGCGGCCACGCAGGCATCGACGAGCGATTGAAGGCGATGGACAAACGTGTTGCCGCTGACCCGGACAATCCAGACCTCTACATCAAGAGAGGCGAACTGCACCGGCAGCATCACGACTGGGACGCGGCGCTCGCCGATTACCAGCGCGCGCTGGATCGTGATCCGCAGTCTGAAATCGTCCCATTCGTTCGCGGGCGGATGTTCTTCGAAGCCGGCCGCTGGGTGGAAGCGAGGGCCGATCTTGATCATCTACTCGGTGCGCGGCCCGATCACGGCGAAGGACTTCTGACTCGAGCGCGGCTTCTTGTCAAGCTCGATCAACCGCTCGCCGCGGCCGCGGACTACGACAAGGTCATCGTCGGCTTGTCGAGCCCGACTCCTGAATATTACCTGGAGCGCGCAAAAGCCTTGGCCTCCGCCGGTCCCGAGTACAGCGACCGTGCGCTTGCCGGCATCGATCAAGGCATCAAGAAGCTGGGCCCGATCTTTACCCTCGTCGACTTCGCCATCGAACTGGAGCTGAAGCTAGATCGCGCTGACCAAGCTTTGAGTCGGCTCGATCAGATTCGCCCTTCCATGGCTCCCGAGCGCTGGTTCCATCGTCGCGGAGTCATGCTCAGCCATATGGGACGCACTGGCGAAGCCCGCGCATCCTACCAGCAAGCCCTCGAAAGCTTGAGAGCGGCCCCGCCGCACCGGCAGTCAACCCGCGCCGCCAAGGACCTCGATACCGAACTGCTCACCCTCCTAGATTCGCCCCCAGCCTCAACAGCATCATTCTGAGCAGCGAGTATTCTGGGCAGCGGTCATTGTCAGAAACGGGTGGCACTCGACCGCCCTGTGGCAGGACAGCAGACAAGCGAATTGGTGGGCCCTGTAGGATTCGAACCTACGACCTACGGATTATGAGTCCGCAGCTCTAACCGCTGAGCTAAGGGCCCTCCCGGCAGGCGCTGGGCGCGCCTCCCATGATTCTAGCCTGCACGTCCGGCGGCGGTCACTATAATGGCCCCTATGGCCTGCCCGATCTGCGAGAAGCGTAAGCCGAAGCGCTTTTGCCCAGCCAAGAACGCGCAGATTTGTCCGCGCTGTTGCGGCGAACATCGCGAGGTGACGATCGCCTGTCCACTGGAGTGCGGTTATCTTCAGCAAAGCCGCGAGCGCGACTACTCCGGCGGTATCGACCCTAAAGACTTCCCGTACAAAGAGATCGAGATCGACGCCGCATTTTTGCGCGAACACAGCGAACTAGTCGAGACCTGTGGCCGCGCTGTCGTTGAAGGGACACTCGCCATCCCCGGTGCGGTCGACGCGGATACACGCGAAGCGCTGGAAGGCTTTATCCGCACATCCAAGACCCGCGAAAGCGGCCTCTACTACGACTCGCGGCCGAAAACGGTCTACGCCGGGCGCATCTTCGATCACCTCCGCCAAACCCTGGAAAACCTCCTGCGCGAGGAGCAGCAACAAACGGGCTTCGCGCACTCCCACGACACGGCCATCATGAAGACCTGGGTGTTCCTTCTCCGCATGGCCCTCGACCGCGACAACGGCCGGCCCAAGGGCAGGGCCTATCTTGATTTCCTAAGGCTTCATTTCGAGCAAGCCAAACAGGCCGAGCCCGCCGTCGTGGTTCCCGGCGGATAGCATCCTCGCCCCCAGGCAGTGAAATAGCGGGTGATAAACTAAGCCGCAGTGGTGCCGGAATCGCGCATCGGGCTGATCGTTTTCGCGCACGGTTCCCGCGTCGTTGAAGCCAACGAAGCTGTGCGGCGCACCGCGGCGGCGGCAGCCGAACGTTGCGGCATCGATTTGTGGCAGGCTGCATTCCTTGAACTCGCTGAGCCTACACTCGAGTCGGCGGTGGATGCGCTCACGGTCCGCGGCGCCAATAAGATCATCGTCACGCCTTACTTCCTGACCATGGGTATTCACCTGCAGCGCGACCTGCCGGAGCTTCTCCGCCTGATCGCAACCAAGCGCCCCGGCCTCGACATCGTGCAGTCCCCGCCGCTCGATGGCCATCCGGCGCTGGTCGATATACTCACTGACCGTGCCCGCCAGCTCATGAAGTCATGACAACGCGACGTATCCGCGTGAAAGAAGTAGCCGCGCCGTCGGCCGATGCGCGGATTCTCGCCTTCGAGCCGGCCGATGCCGAGCCCTTTGAGTTCGAGCCCGGCCAGCATGTCTGCTTGAGCACGACGCTGAACGGCGAAAAGGTAAACCGCTACTACTCGATCGCGTCGGGACCGCATCCGGCCGGCCGCTTCGAGCTTTGCATCAAACCCGTTGCCGATGGCAGCCCGCTGGGCGAGCATCTGGCGCGTATCGCACCGGGTGAAGAGTTTGAATGCAGCGCCCCCGGAGGCACGTTTCGTCTCACCGAACCATTGCGCGACACCGTCTTCGTCGCCGCCGGTACGGGTATCACTCCCTTCCGGGCCATGCTGCGCCATCTGTTAGCCGGACCCGAAGATCGCCATCAAGGCCGCGGCATCACACTTATCTTCGGCGCGCGGCGCCCTGACGAACTCTACTTCCGCAGTGAGTTCGAACAACTCGAAACTCAACGCCCTCAATTCCGTTTCTGGCCCACCATCAGCGGCCCGCATGCGGACTGGACCGGGCGCCGTGGCCGCGTTCAGAGCCATCTCGACAAGGCTCTCGGGAACCGCCGCGACTCGACGGACGTCTATATTTGCGGCCCCAGAAGCATGCTTGATGACGTTCGGGCGCGATTAACCGCATCCGGGTTTGACGAACAGGCTATTCACTACGAAAAATATGAGTAACGGGCGCCGCGTGCGTCGCCGTTAGCGGGGAGAGAACAAAGATGGGTAGTTCAAACATATCAAGGTGTCTTTCGCGAGCCGCGCTTGGCGTCGGCGTCACTTTGCTGGCACTGTTGCCAGGCCTCGCCGCTGCCCAGAGCGACGCCAAGATCGAAGGCTTGAAGAAAGAGCTGCAGGAATCCGCTGACGAGTTCGTGAAGCTGATCGAACCCCTTACCGACGAGCAGTGGAACTTCAAATCGCCGAAAATTCGCCACACCGTTGGTAACGAAGCCGAACACATCTCTCTCGCCGAGAACGACCTGCAGCGAGTCATCCAAAAGGCCCTCGCGGCGGACGCCGATCCGGCTAAGGCCAAGGAACTGGCCGGCAAGGAGGACACGGTCAGGGATTTGATGCTTCATCCGAAACGCCTCGCCGAGTCATACAAAGTTCCCGGCCGTTTGAACTCGAAACCGGAAGTACAGGAATTTTTCCGGCGGGCGCACCGCAATTTGATGGAACTGTTCGAGACGAGTTCCGATCTCGAAACTCACGTCTACAAGCACCCCAACAAGACCTACGATGATCTCACCGCGCTGCAATGGTTCTACTACATCGCGTACCATAAGAGACGGCACATTGAGCAGATTCGGACGATCATGGCGCTGCCTGATTTTCCCAGCGCCAATGCCTCAGCCGACTGATACGTGACGCCCTGACAGTCCCCTAAGCCCAGAAGACCTGCCAATGCTCCCATGAAGACTCCTTTTCGACTTGACGGCCGCCGCGCCATGGTTACCGGGGGTGCCAGCGGCATCGGCGAGGAAACCGTGCGCGCCCTCTGGCAAGCCGGCGCCTTCGTCTACATCGCTGACCTCGACCGCGCCGCCGCCGAGCGCCTCGCCTCGGACCTGGGCGACCAGGTCAGCGCGGTCGAAATGAATATCGCCGATGAGGCGTCAGTCAAAGAAGCTTTCTCGGGGATCGATGCTCTCGACATCCTGGTCAACAACGCCGGCATCGGCCATGTCGGCAGCATTGAGGAAACCAGTCTCGACGACTGGCAACGGCTCTTTCACGTAAACGTCGACGGCGTCTTCCTGGTTACCAAACAAGCCTTGCCGCTGCTGCTGGCTTCCGGGCACGGCGGCGTCGTGAACCTCGGTTCCGTGGCGGGCCTGGTCGCCGTGAAACGCCGCTTCGCGTACTGCGCAACGAAGGGCGCGGTCGTCGCTCTTACCCGCCAACTCGCCGCCGAATACGCCGGAAAAGTGCGCGTCAACTGCGTCTGTCCAGGGACGGTCCACACACCTTTCGTCGAGGGCTACCTGGAAAAGTTCCACGCCCACGAGAAGGACAAGGTGCGCAAAGAGGTCCACGCGCGCCAACCCATCGGCCGCATGGGCAAGCCCGAAGAGATCGCCCACATGATCCTCTACCTGTGCTCGGACGAAGCCGAGTTCGTCACCGGCTCCATTCTCACCATCGACGGCGGCTGGACCGCACTTTAACCGCGGCTCTGGCAGGATTGCCTGGCGGGGCAGAAACGTTAGCCCTATCGCTGGGAGCCGTGCTGTTTCAGCGCGTCTTCGACCTCGACGAGACGCACTTCGAGTTCTTCCAGTTCGACGGCGCGGTAAGCGAAGTCGAGGGTGGTCCGGATGCCGCTGACGCGGCTGGCGGCGGGGGCTTTGTCGTCCTTGATGATCTTGCTGAGTTGAATCACCGCGGTTTTTGTGAGGCGTTGCAGGCGCGCGGTGGTCTCCGCGAGAGCCTCGAGGCGCGCCTTGCTTAGTTCGCGGCGAAAGGCTTTGTCCTGCCGAATCCAGCGGTAGACCGTAGTGCGATCGACGCCGACGGTCTTGGCAGCCGCGGTAAACGTGCGGCAGACGAGCAGCGCGAAAATGACTTCTTGCTGGGAAGACGAAAGTTCGTCGAGGCCTTGCGGCTGCAGTTCCCTGGAAGGGATCAGATCGTTCAATCTCATGTGTGCCTCACTTTGCAACGTTTTGCAACACGTACGGGCTTTGCGGCCGTTCGGAGTCGGTGCCGCGGAGAATTTCGCCGGCTACCAGTTACGGTAGGACGTGACCCTGGGGTACAAGATATTGGTGTGAATTCAGCCATTTTCGTTCTTTGGGATAGACTGCTAGCCTCAATACTGTTCGCTTGGCGCAACGTAGTGTGGTATCGCTTTCGGGGGAGTTCTGAAGGGTGCATGATGCCGTTCCGCCGCAGGCTCCGCCCGCGGGCGCGCACATTTACATGCGCGCCTCTGTCTCGTTGTGGACCGAAGTGAAGGGTATTGTTGTGGCTTGCCTCTGGTTCCCTTATAACCCGAGGATGCGGAGCTAGCGGGGTCCGAAAGAGTGAAGATGTTGATTCTTAAGGAAATCTAGTTTGCGAAGTGCTGTGACCGGGTTGGTTGATGGAGCCATAAATGAGGGCTGATGCGGGTGGTTCTGAGATTGTCGGGCGGGGTATCCGAGGCCAGGGCGATTTTTTTCCTCAAAGGCCGCAGGCGGCTCTCGGGTCGCGACATGTGGCCTTCGCCCACCGGTCTGCCGCTACTGCCGGCAGACGCCGGCGAGGTCTCCCGGTTCTCGTGCGAGAAGTTTCGCGGCGTGCATGGGGTCTTCGACCGCGCAGGGCCGAACGGGGACTCGCGCTGGCGTCCCCGTCCGTGTTGCCTTCCGCTTCAGAGCACAGGCGTCGGCGCCCCGGATGAGGTTATTTCACGCTCCATAGCCCAGCCCGCCGCTGCCTGAAGTCAACGCTTCACCCGCGCTGTCGCCAGCGCCGGCGCATGACTCGAGGTCAGGATGGTTCGCTACTCCTTTCCTGTGGGGCTCTTGCATCCCCGACTTCCCGCTGGTTTATCCCGGCGCTTTCGCTTTGTCCCTCAATCCTCGGTGACGACTCACTCGGACTCAATAGTAGTAGCCTGTCACCGACTTCTCTGTCACCGACTTCTCTCCGACTTCTCGGTCTGTCAAAAGTAGTAGCCTGTCACCGACTTTCTTTGTCACCGACTTTCTCCTGTCACCGACTTTCTCCGACTTTCTCGCTACTACTGGATGCTGTTGGCCGAAGGGCATCTGAATCGCAAGCTGTTTGCAGCGATGTTGAGCCGGATCTGGGCCTTGCCGCTGCCGGGAGGGTAGCACCGGCGGCCCGGAACAACCAGCCTACGTGGATCGCCGAGGGGCGGCGCGGGAGCGGTGTGCCCGAAAAGGCCTCTGCGATCGCCGGAACGGTACGATCGGGCAGTGTTCGAGGGCCGGAGCAGCGGCGAAAGGAGTACCGAACGTGGCGCAGTGCAAAAAGCCGTGCATCGTAGCCTTGGATCGACTACCATTTCTGTGCCAGGCCGGCCAAAAAGGAAATCCCAGTTCCAAGGTATCGAGACTCTACAGACCTCATGATGATAGTATTTAAAAGCACCTGCGATCGTACATGTCCTGCGAATTACGTTTGAAAGGGCTTGCGCCATGGCAAAAGACATCCCACATCAGTTCATTGATGTCATCGGAAAGGCAATTGACACCTGGGTGATCGAGCCGCCTCAGGTCCTGCGAATCCTCACTGACGGCGAGTCAGGCGCATTTGTGGCTATCGCCCATATCCGCTCGAGAGAAGGCGCGAGCGAGCCCGTGCCATCCGGCGAGTATATTCTGAAACTCGACTCTGAGCACAAGTGGGATCCCCCGGAACCCAGTGAGTGGCAGCGCCACAAACATGCCGAGGGCCGGAGTGAGCCTTTTGCGCGGCGCCACATCCCCACTCTGCTGCGACATGTTGTCTCCGGCGAGAAGATCGCCATGCTTTACGATTTAGCCGGTCGAGGTGTTTCCAACCTTCTTACTCCGGATTCCCTAGACGCCCGTTCTCTCATCCTACAAGGAGCTCAAATTGCACAATCTTTGCTCTTCGACCTAAACGCCTCGAGCCGCGAAGTCTCACCCTGCTCGCCTAGTACTACTGTGTTAGAAACCATGGTAGCCTGAAAATATGAGCACCACTACTTTGGCACCAGGCCCTCAACAGAAACGCCTGGCGGCCTACCTCGACATTCTGG
>JAQBUE010000140.1 GCA_027624045.1 Acidobacteriota bacterium | reverse complement strand
ATGATTTAAAGGGTGGGCCAAATTAAACTGCCAAAGTGGGCCAACTGGAGTTGCCAAACGCAACATGTCTCCACGCCGAACCGCTCGTAAAATAGTAGAGAAGACGGAACGAGATCTCGGTAATAGTTTGCAAGAGTACGGATATTGTGGGTTATTCTCCGGTCAAAGTCAAGCGGAGTTGTTCGGGCATTTCAAGGCCCAATGGCAGTTTGGGGGCAGTTCGGGGTCAAGAAGCTGTGGGCAGTTCGGGGTCAAAGCCCTAACCCACGAAGCCCTAACCCACGAAGCCCTAACCCACGGGGTCAAAACCCACGGAACCCACGGGGTCAAAGCCCTAACCCACGTAAGAAAAACGCCCCCTCCCAGGGTCACACCACCACATCAAGACTTGGCGGCTGCCTTGGCCTTTGGCTCGGGGCCCGGTTTCTTCGGCCGCAGCCGACGCCCAAACTGGCGCTCAAGACGGCTGACAAAGTCCTCATTCCCGAGGGGGAGGCCCGACTGTGTCGCCGCTCGAATCTCACGGCAACTCTCTCCCGACAGCGGCCGCCCGAACACCTCCGCCCAGCGCTCGTGCCCCGGCACCTGCCGCCAAAGTTCCAAGTCCAGCACTCCGCTTGCATCCCGGCCTTCCACATGCGCCCGAGCACTCGACCAGGGATACTCCAACGCGTCCCCCACGATTCCTGCCCGCACCGGATTCAAGTCCACGTAGGCTAGGGCCGTCGTTAGGTGGTCGCGGTCGAGCGCGCAGGAGAAGAACCGCCCCTGCCAAAGATGTCCGCTGCGCGAATACTGCCGGTTGAACTGTTGCGCCCAGCGCGAATGGCAGCGCTGCAAACCGCGCGCGAAAGCATCCTCACGCTCGGGCACGGCAACAAGGTGAACATGATTCGTCATCAGATACCACCCGAGCAAACGCATCCCGTAGCGGGCGCTGTCCGCAGTCAGTGCCTCCAGATGTTGCCGCCGGTCTTCGTCGGCCACGAAGACATCCTCTCGGTTATTACCCCGTTGGGTGATGTGATGCGGAACGCCTACCGCGACCACACCGGCCGCCCTCGCCATAAGTGCGCGTCCATTATATGCCACGCGACCGTCCCCTCGCGGGGACAAAGCCCACGAGGGTCTGGTCAACGTGCGCGATCCGCTTTTCGGAGAGAATCGGGGCTACTACTTTTGACAGACCGATGAAAAACACGTCAACGGGCCACGTGACCAGACATCCGTCCGCGCCTATTGCCTCCACCACCGCCAGCGCCCAAAGCAGGGACACAGCGCCGGATGTCAATCCGGCGGCCAGCAATCAAACGCCCGCGCAACAACCCCGCCCACAGCCAAACAAACAAGCAGCGCACATCAGGACTAGGCCGCGACCCCATCTACGGGACACGAGACACGAATCACGAGTCACGAGCCAAAACCATTTATATCTCCCAATAAATCAACAACATCCATTTTCAAACACCCCGCAGCCCACTAAACATGGGGTACAAGAGTATTAGGGACCACCTGGCCAAACGACAATTCGCCCAGCACGCAAAGTGACGCAAAATGACGCATGTCGCACAACCAAACCGAGCCGTGACCGCAAGGGATCCGTTTCAGCCCGCGATTCCACAGCTCATAAGGCAGCGGTTTCAGCCCGCAGCCGCCAGCCCCGCGTGGCCAGCCGCCCAGTGCCCCTTGTTGTCCCAAAACCAAGCAACCAGCCAACACCGCAAAATGACCAAACGAACCCAATATCCACCAACCAACTCAAACCAAACCACTTACACCGCCGCCGCCATCAAGTCCGTGAGAAGCCGTCAGCGTGACGCGAGGGCTGCTTTGCGCCCTGCCTTCTGGTGGTGGGGCATACTTGACCCCACATTCGACATGAAAAGCCAGTACCACACAGCAATCCAGACCCGAACCGAAGTTCAACCGTCAAGTTGTTAAATTTGAAGGAGTTAACAGATTAAAATCAACCGGCCAGGAGAGCGAAGTAGCCCATAAGTGTTGCAAAGTGATGCATTATGTGGCATCCCTCCGCCGGCGTGACCCCAGACTGATTTTTTTTCGCGCGCGAGGGACGAGCTTCAGTTCCCAAGATTGCTCAGATGCTGATTGAGCGCAATCGCTGAGATCCCGATGCAGAACACGAACGCTCCGACCAATCCTAGCTGCAGGTACCACGGCAGACGCAGCTCGGGCGGCATGAGTTTGCGGTTGACGACCAGGGTGTGGATCGACGCGGCTCCGAGCCCGACGTTTCCGCACACGCTGCTCACGATCGCCAGCATCAATGGATTCGGGGAAAGCCGCAGCGCCAGCATCCCCCACAGGCAGTAGGTCACCAGAATCACGTAGTAGATGTTCTTGACTTGCCCGCTTTTTGAGCGCCGCTGCCTAGAGGCGCTCCAGAACACGTCCGTCCAGCGGCGCACGATGCCGTCAAGGGTCTGGATGTTGCCGATACCCAGCACAATGAATCCGCAGATCAGCGTGAGGTACCAAAAGATTTCGCCGTGCTGGTCGGCGATACCGCGGGCGGTCATGGCGGCGGCGGCGTGACCTTCGACCTCGACACCCCGCAGGAACTCGAGCGAAAGCATGGCGGGCAAAGCCATGCCGACCAGCGATCCGAAGCCCCAGATCCAGATCTGATCGCGGTTCGTGTAGCCCAGCCAGCCCTTCCAGCGCTTCATGCTTTCGGGCGTGATGCCGAAGACCCTGCCCACATGAGAAAGCGCTATCTTCTTTCCGCCCACCAGGCTTGGGATCGCGCCGGTGAGAGCGCCCATGCCCCAACCCTTGTCCCGCGCATAGTTCGAGAACAGAGTGTTCGACAGGCCACCGACGCCGGCCACCGCCGCGAATGCCGCCAGCGTCGCCCAGTCGATCTCACCTTCGGGCAGGACGCCGACTTTGAAAAAGCCGCTGAAGATTTCCCACCAGCTTGAGCCGCTAACGAGGAATAGGTCGACGCCCAGCAGAAACACGAAGACGTAGATCACCTTGGCGGTCATGATCTTCTCGACTGAGTTGTACACTTTGCCGCCGAAGATCAACGGCACGAAACAGCCCAGAAAGATGGCGTAGCCGAGGCCGCGCACGAGCAAGTCATCACCAGGGCCCGGCAGACGCCCGAGCCAGGCCGCGGCGACCGGCACGGCAGCATTCGAGGCGGCATAAGGCCAGATGTAGCCCGAGTCGGCGATCAAGTAGAGAAAGATCCAGAACTTCGGGCCGGGCGCCGTGCGCAGGTAGCCCACGAAGATCGGTTCGCCGCTGTAGAGCGCGTAGCGCATCACCGACAAGTTGAAGACGACCTGGAACAGCACGCTCAGCGCAGCGATCCACATGACAACGCCGCCATAGCGCGCCGTAACAATCGGTCCGAACATCCACTCGCCGCCACCGATCGTTGCGCCGACCATCAGCAGGCCGGGCCCGATCAGCGACCGGATGCTGCCAAACCGGAACGCCGGAGCCGCGGGAAGTTCGCCGCTCTCCCACTCAGGGAGATAGCGCGCGGCCTGTTGGATGCGATCTTGCTCGGGAGTTGAAGTCAAGGCAGGCAATCATAGCAGAGACGGGATCTCGCTCACCAGCTGATGGCGGCCAAAGCCCCTTATCAGCGGTAGCAGCACGATGAAGTTCGCTTCCGGGTCGGAGAGAATCCGGGCGGCTCGGGGCCGCCACGTGGACATCTAGAACAATGAATGGCCGATTCCCGTTGCGGCCCGTAGGTGGCCTGAGAACACCCATACGAGGTAAGATAGGCGAGGATGAGTGACGATTCGAAAACCTGCCAGATTTGCGAAGAGCTACGGGATGAGTTGGGCGACAGAGCGTTCAAGTACGTTATCGTCGGAGCCAAGTTGCAGGCCTTGGTCGACGTTGAGCAGTTCACCGACCTCAAGATCGAGGTTGAGAAAGCTCAAGTCGGCTACTCCGAGGCGCGCGAAAATCTAATTCAGCACTATCAAGAGCGCCACCCGGACGTTTAGAAACTCGTGGGCAGAGGGTCACTCTTCCTGCTCGCCACCCTCGCTGTCGAAGGCGATCTACAACTTGATCCGCCGCAGCCACGTTTCAAGCGCGTGGTATTGGTCGATGTGATCGGGAGCCGAATTGCCGGCGAAGCCGAGCATCTCGAACTTCCCCTTGCGGACGTGGCTAATCTGCTGCATGCCAAGCGGCCCCCATTTCAGAACCGGCCTGCGCCGCAGCCCCAACTGTTCCAGTAGATAGTCCGCTGTCTCGGTGGTGCTCGCGAACGTGCCGGGAAAAATAGTTGAATGCGTGACGATCATCTGCTTCCTACCCTCGACCGCGAGCCGCGCGAACTCGACGAAGACATCGAGGTCCGCCGCCTTGATGGGGCCCGGTTTGTCGCCGGGGTCGTAGCCCGCGTGTAAGCTATCCACGAGCACCACCGCATCGACACGATCCCAATTGGCCGGGGACCGGAGAATCTGACGGATCGCCCCGTAGCCGGCGCTGAAGCCGGACAGGACGATCGGGTCAAACTCCATCGGGCGATCAGCACTACGCGCCGTGGAGGCCGCGGCCAGCAGCTTCGCAAAGCTCTCGGGATCATTGAAAGGTTGAGCGTATCGCGATGAGCCCGCGCCCAGGTAGGCGGTAATCACGGCCGCGTCGCGCTTTCTACGGATGGCCGTATATTCGGCGACCCAGGGCTGGCCTTGAAAGTGAATGATGAGCGGCAGCCGGTCCCGCCGTTCGGCCTCAGGCGTCAGCAACAGGTTCCCAACCGGAAGCTCGAAACGCTTGCCCGGCACCTCCGTCTTGGGGAGACGCTCGTGCCGCCGCGTCTTCTCGATCATCGGAGACGGATTCTGAGGCAGTTGCCCCGCCGCCTGAGGCAAGCGCTGCATGAATAGCCCAGCGAGCACAACTAGGGCGGGGTTGAGTACTTTCATACGCGCTACCGAGAAGATCGATTTTCCAAGTGAATCCCGCATGTTAGATCAATCAGGCCCCGGAGATCATGCGCATCCGATCGCCTTCGCTCACTCTTCGCCCCGCCGCGAAAATGAGAACATCCGAGAATCTTCTTGACCGCCCCGCGCCTAAAGTGGTAGAAAGCGCTAGGACGAGCACGGAGGATTTACCATGTCAGGCACGGACTGTAATGGATTCAGCAGGAGAGAATTCCTCACGGCAGCGGCTGTCGGCGGCGTTGTGGCCGCTACGGGCGTGGCCGCCAAAAATACGGCCTCTCCGGATTCCGAGACTCTGGTCTCGCAGCTCTATCGAAACCTCTCACACGAGCAGAAGCAGACAGTCGCCTTCCCCTTCGACGATCCGCTGCGCTCGAAGGTAGACGCCAACTGGCAAATCACTCCAGCGAAGATCAGTGAATTCTTTACAGCCGACCAGCAAGCGATGATCCGCGACATCTTCACTGGTCTGCACAACCCTGAATTCGTCGACAAGGTGTATCGTCATATTGAAGAAGACGGCGGAAACATCGGCAACTACTCCGTGGCGCTGTTCGGCTCCCCCGGCGCAGGCGCCTTCGAGTTCGTCTTGACGGGGCGCCATTGCACGATGCGCTGTGACGGTGATTCCGTCAATGGCGCCGCCTTCGGGGGCCCGATTTTTTACGGACATGCTTCGGGAAGTTTCAACGAGCAGCCCGGCCACCCCGGCAACGTCTACTGGTATCAGGCCCAGCGCGCCAACGAGGTCTTCGCGGCGCTCGACGGCAAACAGCGGGCAGCCGCGCTTCTCGGCGACCCCCGGCAGGAGAGTTCCAACGCGACAGTACAGCTCGTTAAACCGGGAGCGGCGCCGGCCGGTCTGCCGGTCGCGGACATGCAACGTGATCAGAGAGAGTTGGTCGACAAAGTTCTATCCGACCTGCTGCTCCCCTTCCGCGACAAGGACCGCCAGGAGGCGATGAAGTTCATTCGCGCCAATGGCGGCGTCGAGGCGTTGTCGATGTCGTTCTACAAGAATATGGATGTCGGCGACGATGGTGTTTGGGATGTTTGGCAGCTGGAGGGCCCATCCATGGTTTGGTACTTCCGCGGGGCCCCGCATGTCCACACCTGGGTAAATATTCGTTCCGGAGCTTGAGTGTCTTGTCGCGGACTAGGCGCTCCCGGCGTCAGGAGCGACGCTAGCGAGGTGCGGCATCGCGAGGCTCGGCCGGTAGAGCCTCCGGGGACTCGCTATCCGCTTCTTGGCGTAGCTTTTCAAACTGTGCAGGCGTAAGAAGCACCGAAATCTGAACACTGGCGCCCTCTTCGGAAACTTCTGCCGACTCGCCGAAATTCCGATGGTACTGCCGTAGTAGATCGCTCAGCTGAGTGCCCTCGTCCGGCTCGGCGCCGTCCTTAACAATCTTGCGAATGAGCCCGGCCAGGCGGCCCGCACTCTCGGCCGAGTCAGTCACAAACTCCTCCCGTGACTCGACCGAACCATCCGCCCAGCGGATCGTCGAGTATGCCTGCTCGGCCAGGAACTCAATTTGATCGGCAATGGTTTCCGGGCCTTCGGGAGGGTAGGGGTACTTCGGGGGCATCAACCAGGTCACGCTCAACGAGGTTTCGCGGAGGCTGTTGAGGTGAGGACGGACTCCCGCGGGCAGACTGGCCGCCTTCCCGCCGCGGAACAATTCCGCCGCCGCCTCGACTTGCGGCGTATCTCCCCATGCCATCACCGAGCTGCCGAAGACCATCGCCTGACGCCCGTCGTTGGCCGGCAGGTGGACGATCTCTGTGTCACCAACTCGCTCGATGCGAATGGCCGCCTGCGTCGTTTTGCGCAGAACGAGGGGATCGACTCGAAGTAAATACAGCAGGAAGCTCTGGCCGTCTTCGTCGCCGGCGCCAAACGCCGACACGACCTCTGCAACCGCTTCCATCGGGAAATCGCCGCCGAACGGATGCGCCTGCCATGCCGACGACAGCGGAGTGCCGCGAAACTGCGACGGGTTCTGGATCGTTACCATCCGCATCTCGGCCGGAACGAGGTCAAGCAGGTCAGGCTCGGCCGCCCAGGCAGGCGCCAGCAAGGCTAGGAGCAATAGGAATATGCGGAACATCGTGCTTGCGGTTAGGTGTAATACGGATCGCGGCGGCTGTTGGGTCACTCCGAGTTGATCACCCGTCGGTCACTCGCTTCAGCGTAGGGCTTGTGCTTGGGACGCCGCCATGCCTTCGTCGGTTACTGTGTGGCTGTTGGGCCCAGTGGCTGTTGGGCCCAGTTGCTGTTCGGCACGGTTGCTGTTCGGTATCGGGGCCGCCGTGGCCGTGACGTTTGTTTGAACGGCTAGTGGTCCGCGATACCGCCGTCAGGGAAGCGAAGCTGCTGGCGGATGTGCGGTGTGTAGGGACGCTTTCCGGCGACTGCCTCGTCGAAGCCGACGCCCAGGCCCGGCTTGTCGGGCGGCAGAGCGAAGCCGGATTCGTAAGTCGGTTCTCCGCCCTGGAATAGGTCGGTCCAGAAGGGGTCGTTGCCGCGGTGGCTGATTTCCTGGATGGCAAAGCTGGGCGTTGAGAAGTCGACGTGTAACGACGCCATCGTGCTGACGTTGCTTTGCGGGTTGTGTGGGGCAAGTTCGACGCGATGGGCTTCGGCGATGATGCCAATCTTCTTCATCTCCGATATGCCGCCGCAGTGAACGACGTCGGGTTGCACGAAGTCGACAAGATGACGCTCGCAGATTTCGGTGAATCCCCACTTCGTGAACAAGCGTTCGCCGGTCGCCAGGGGAATCGTCGTCTTCTCGCGGAGATGCGCGAGTTCGTCGATATCTTCGATCTGCGTTGCTTCCTCCACAAAGTAAGGCGCGTACTCTTCGGCGCGGCGGCAGAAGTCGACAGCCATCGTGGGCGTGGCTTTGCCGTGTGCATCGATACAGATGCGGAAATCGGGGCCGACGGCTTCGCGGACGGCCTTGAGGTTTGCGATCCCGTCACGCACGGAGCGGACTCGTTCGATTTGATCCCCTTGCGTTGTGATGAAGCCGCCTTTGCAAGCAGTCCAGCCTTCGTCCTGAACTTCCTTCCAGTTGCGGGCATATTCTTGCGGGGTGTTACCAGCGGCATGGACGTACATCTGTACGCGTTCGCGGGCCTTGCCGCCGAGCAGGATGTAGATCGGCTGGCCGAGCGCTTGCCCGAGGATGTCCCACAGGGCGATCTCGACAGCGCTGATGGCGGAGTTCAGGATCGGACCACCACGCCAGCGCGCCCAACGGAACATCGCCTGCCAGTGCATCTCGATGTCAGTCGGATCTTTGCCGACGAGCAGCCGCTCGTGTTCCTCGATAGCGGCAGCCATCGTCTTTGCCTTGCTGGTGACGGAGCCTTCACCGGTGCCGATGATGCCCTGGTTTGTGAAGATGCGAACGAAGACGTAATTGGAGTCGTTGGGCCGGCCGCCGCGGCTGATGATGTAGGTCTTCAGGCCAGTGATCTTCAGGTTGAGGGGCTTGGCCTTTTCCTGCGCGGCGGCTAGCCGGCCTTCGGGTCCGCTGAAAGCGGCGAGGCCCGCGGCGGCGGCTCCGGCCGCGGTGTAGAGGAATTCGCGTCGAGTGGGGTTCATGGTTGGTTTCCTAGGGAATGCCTTGGGGAATTACGGTCGCGGTATGGGCAGTCCGCAACGCCCTCACCTGCCACCACGCCAAGCTGGCACAGACGAGAAGAGCGCCGAGAACCGTTTCGTAGCCGATCGTTTCACCGAGTAAAGTGTAGCCGATTGCAGTGCCTACGATGGGCTGGACGAAAAGGCTCAGCGCGACATGATTTACGGGCACGACTTTGATAACCCGGTACCAGAGCGTGTAACAGACGACCGACGGCAACACGGCCAGGAACGCGACCGCCGCCCAGCCCCTCCAAGAGATCTCAACGAAGTTTGTGCTGAGAATCACAGGGCTGAAGAAGACAGCAGCTGCAATAAAGCCGGCGGCCTTCATGGCCAGGACCGAATGACTTGCGGGATAGCGTCCCGCCAGTCTGCCACCCGCGACCGTTACGGAGGCTTCGCACAACAGCGACGCCGTGAACAGCACGTTACCGAACAGGCGATTCGGCGCCGTAGCGACCTCGCCGCTGAACCCGACGCCGGATAGGACCAGCATACCGAGCGAGCCGGCAGCGAGCGCCCAAATCGTGCTTCGCGTCGGCCTTTCCCGCAGCGCCAGTGTCGCAAGCAAGACCGTCAGCATCGGCTCGAGCGCGATGAGAATCGAGACGTCAATCGCCTGCGTGTACTTCAGGCTTGTGATCTGAAGCGTTGGCGCCAGGGTGAAGTTCAGTGCGCCGAGACCGACCACCAGCAGCCAGTCACGCCGCTCCAGCCGCGGCAGCCCATTCCATGGAGCAACCGACAGCAGCAGCATGCTGGCCATCCCGTAGCGCAGAAAGACGACGACGCCGACCGGCATTTCCTGCCCGGCGACCTTCATGCCGAGGTAACTTGCCGCCCAAAGCGATTGGGTGAGAACAAGCAGAATCCAGTGGCGTAGATGCAAAGAAAGGCGATCCTCGTGTTGCCATTGTAGTGGGGCAGGGAAATGGTGGACGCTTCACTGCCTTGAGGGGCTAGAATCACCGGTGCTATCGTAGGTACGCTCGTATGCCGTTCGCAGCCGCTCGTTTTCTGCTTATCGCCGTTTTTCTGCTAGCTGTGGCGGAGGGCCAGAATCGCCAAGTTCGCAATCCGCTCGCGAACGATCCCGAAGCGGTCGTAGCCGGCCGTGGGCTCTTCGTTGAAAAGTGCAGTCCCTGCCATGGGCCGAGCGGCGAAGGCGGCCACGGACCGAGCCTCGTTGAAGGCCGCGGCATCCGGCGGTTGTCGGACCCGGAACTGTACAGCTCAGTCAAAAACGGAGTGCCAGGGACCGATATGTCCGGCTTCCCGCTGTCCGACGAGCAGATCTGGCAGATTGTCGCGTTCAGCCGCAGCCTCATCGCCCCGGCCGCCGAACAACCCGCGCCGGGCGACATCCAAGCGGGCGGTGAAATATTCTGGGGACGCGGCGGCTGCTCAAGTTGCCATTCGATTCGCGGGCAGGGCGGCGTCATCGGTCCTGACCTGACGGACATCGCGACCTTGCGCCGTGGCGATCAACTCGCCACATCCATCACCAAGCCGAGCGAGGCCGTAGCCGACGGCTTCCGCGCCGTGGAAGTCACGCTCCCCGGCGGCAAGGACGTGAAGGGGATCGCGAAGTTTGAGAACAACTATACGCTCACGCTTCTCGACCGCGAAGGGCGGCTGCACTTCCTGCGGAAGAAAGAGCTGCAACAGATAGCGTACCCCGCCGGGTCGCTGATGCCCGCCGATTACGGCGACCGCTTGTCAGAGAAAGAAATGCAGGACCTGCTGGCGTTCCTAAGCCGCCAGACGCTGCGAAAGTAGGATTCAACGATGAAGCCGCTGATTCTGATGCTTCTGTTCCTGTTACGTGCGATGGGCCAGGTCACGTACGAAGAGATTAAGAAAGGGCCTACCGAGAATTGGCTGACCTACGCGGGCGATTATGCCTCGCAGCGCTATAGCCCGCTCGAGCAGATCACGACCGGCAACGTGAAATCGGTCGTCCCTAAGTGGATCTATAATTTTCCGAATGCGCGCCGCCTCGAATCGACGCCGATCGTTTACGACGGCATTATGTATGTCACGAACACGAACGAGGTGCATGCGCTCGATGCCCGCACGGGACGCAAGCTGTGGGGTTATCTCGCTGAGAACGTGAAGCGCAGCCGCGCCAATCGCGGCGTTGCGATCCTGGGCGACCGCATCTACCTCGTCACAAGCGACTGCCACCTCGTGGCTCTGCACCGCGTGACTGGCGCCTTGATTTGGGATATGGAGTTCGCCGACACCGACGAGGGCTATCATTCGTCGGTCGCGCCGATGGTGCTCAAGAACCAGGTCATGGTCGGAGTCGGCGGCGGCGGTTCGGGGCAGCGAGGCTTTGTGGCGTCGATCGATGCCTCGACCGGTGAAGAGCTTTGGCGAACCTGGACTGTCCCCGCCGAAGGCGAACCAGGGTACGACACATGGGGCGGCTTTCCGTCGAAATGGGGCGGCGCGCCGACCTGGACGACCGGTTCGTTTGACCCCGAGCTGAATCTGATCTACTGGCCGACGGGCAACCCCTGGCCTGATTTCTACGGCGGACGGCGCCTCGGCGACAACCTTTATTCCGACAGCGTGCTTGCGCTCGACGCCGACACGGGCGAGATGAAGTGGTACTTCCAGTTCACGCCGCACGACGTTTGGGATTGGGACGCCAACGAAACGCCGGTCCTCGTTGACATGAAGTTTCGCGGCGAGATGCGCAAGGTGATGCTGCAAGCAAACCGCAACGGCTTCTTCTATGTGCTCGACCGCGCGACGGGCGAATACCTGCTGGGGAAACCTTTCGTCGAGAAACTCGACTGGGCGGATGGGCTCGACGAGAAGGGCCGCCCGATCGTGCGTCCTAACACGACGCCGACAGCGGCGGGCGTGAAGGTGTGTCCGGCGGTGCGCGGAGCGAGCAACTGGATGTCGCCGAGTTATGTGCCGGAAACCGGGCTCATTTACATCGTGACGCTTGAGCAGTGCGACATCTACTATGCGTCCGCTAAGGAGCCGGTGCCTGATAGCGGCTTCCGGGGAACGGGCGGGGCGCAAATCCCGGCCGAGCCCGGTGAGTTCTATCTCCGCGCGATTGATCCTGAAACAGTAGATATCAAGTGGGAGTATCCGATGCCGGGGCCGGCGATCGCGTGGGCAGGGACGGTGGCGACGGCAGGCGGTCTAATCTTCGCCGGGGACGACGACGGCAATCTCGTGGCGCTCGATGCGAAGACCGGGGAAGACCTGTGGCACTTCAACATGGGCCACATGATTTACGCTTCACCGATGACGTGGGCCATTGATGGCAAGCAGTATGTGACCATCGCCAACGCAGCGGACGTTGTTACGTTCGGATTGTTTGAAGCGGAGTAGAACCTACTCGGAACCCACGAAGGAATCAAGACTTCGCAATAGAGCGCAACCCGGGGTAGCGCGTTTTCCCGCCAGCGTGTTGTCTCGCGTCAACGTTGCTTAGGCTTGTTGTTCGTGGCTGCTGCTCGCGCTTTGGAAGGTTGCCTGTTCTGCCTCACCCTCGCGTTCTTTTCAATCCGTAGCCTCCATGCGGTGCGCAGTGCGCCAAGCAACAGATTCTCGTCGGCTTCGGTTAGCCGGACATGCGTCGCTCCCATTCGTCCCCATCCGCCAGGAATGGGCACGAATACCCGCGGGAGATCTTCTACGAATTCCGCCTGTACCTCGGCCGTGAGCATCAAGTTGCCGTAGCCTTGGTCGTGTGAAGCGAGTGTGGCGAATATCCGACCTCCTACACGGAAGTCGGGCGCACCCATGTGCGAGCCCTCTTCGGCGCCCTCAAGTGTTAGAGCAAGCCGGCGAAAATCTTCTGCATTCATCGGGCGGTATTCCGTTCCACAGAGAGTATCCCATAGCGGGAGGTTTTAGGAGCCCTCAGTCGCCCTACCCGAAGCGGAGTTCAGGCCCTAGCGGAATCAGAAACACATCCTGCGTTCCCCCTACCTGACAGCCTGGTAGAACGGCTTCCGCGAACGGTCAGAAATCGATCGACCGCGGCAACTTCGAAGGCTTTACCGCATAAGCCGTACGCAACGCCAGTAAACTCTCGATGCTCGGCATGTGGGCGCCGCGCTCAATCGAACTCAACTGTGAAACACTGATCCGCGTCCCGCGAGCCGTGTCTTTGAGCGACCAGTTTCGCACGGCTCGCAGCAGAAGCATCCGCTTGCTCAGCCGCTCCCGCAACTGTTCTCACGGCGCCTAGCCCCAAGCTGTGCTTTTCGACGGCGTTCTTCAGCGTTTGGGGTCGCCCGAGAAGAGGACACTCTCACGCAAGAGGTACGATCTTCGAGCGGCGAATGACCCTGTCTCGTGTCACGAGCGGGACGTTGTTGACAATGCTCGTCGAGGCGATGATCTCGTCGGCAGGGTCGCCTTTAAAATCGAGCCGCCTGATCTGGCGGCACACTGCCAAGTCCAAAGGCCAAACATAGACCGGCGCCAGAACCCGCGCTACGTCAGCGGAATCGACGTCCAGGGCGATCCGGCCAAGTTGGTGGAGTTTGGCTATTTCCCAAAGGACAATCGCCGAAATACTCCACCGGTCGTTCGTAAGGAGTTTTCGCTCTTGGGGCGTCAAGTCGCCTTCGAGAGCATGAATCAGGATGTGGGTATCAAGATTTAGCATCCCAGCGCAGACCCGTTGTCAAAAGGTCGCCTTTCGGTTTCAGCCGCCCCTTCAGGCTTCCAATGAGGCCGGCGCACTCCAGTGTGATCGGTATGACCTTGGCGATCGGCTTGCCCCGCTTTGTGATGACGAGGCCGTCTGGACCCAACTCATCCAGCAAACTGAGACATTGCTCCTTGAACTTCGATACGTTCATCTGCGTCACATCTTGATTCTACTGTTAGTCAAGTAACTTGTCCAGGTCAAATGAAATGACCATCTAGAAATCAATCGACCGCAGCAACTCCGAGGGCTTCACCGCATAGGCTGTACACAACGCCAGTAAACTCTCGATGCTCGGCATGTGCGCGCCGCGCTCTATCGAGCTCAGTTGGGAAACACTGATCGCCGTCTCGCGAGCCGTCTCTTTGAGCGACCAAGCTCGCTCGACTCGCAACACGCGCAGGCGCTTGCCAAGCCGCTGCCGCAACTGCTCTCGCGGCGACAGCCCCAGGCTGTGCTTCTCGATGGCGTTCTTGAGCGTTTGTCGGAGTTGCGCGAGCGAGAAGGGTTTCGCCAGGTAGTCGCAGGCCTGGCTCTTGAAGGTTGCCCGCATGTCCTCGAGCGACGGGTAGCCGGTGACCACGATCACGCAGATGCCGGGATGCTTGCGCTTGAGATCATCCAGCACTTCCTGGCCCTGAAACGGCCCCATCTTCATGTCGAGCAGCACGATCTCGGGAGTCTTTTTGGCGTAGCTCGCCGCCAGATCGCTGGGGTCCGTGAAGGTTCGAACCGTGTACAGCCCTTCGTCCTTGAGGAAGTCTTCGACGTATTGCACGAAGTCGATATCGTCGTCAAGAACGGCGATGTCGACGCGGCGTTTTCTGGATACGCCCGCACCAGCCTGAGAGCATTTTCCAATCCAAGAATGATCCTGAAATGCGGTAGGTCGAGGCCGGGGACGAAATAGGGTGT
>JAQBUE010000139.1 GCA_027624045.1 Acidobacteriota bacterium | reverse complement strand
CACACCCTATTTCGTCCCCGGCCTCGACCTACCGCATTTCAGGATCATTCTTGGATTGGAAAATGCTCACATTTCAAAGACGCATCAGGGCCGAAACAAGTTGCCTTTCAAAGAGCGGCTACACCCCGATACTCTCCGAACTCTCCTCGCAGCACGTCGGAAATCTCACCCAGTGTCGCGTAGCTCTCGACCGCGTCGAGGATCAGCGGCATCAGATTCGTATCCCTTCGCGCCCCTTGCGCCACGGCTTCCAGGGTCCGGTCAACCGGCGCTTGTTGGCGTGAGCGGCGCAGATCATCGAGCTGTCCGCGGCGCCGTTCTTCCAATCCCGCATCGATCCGCAGCGTCGGTGTCGGTTCTTGGTCGTCGGATTGAAAGGCGTTCACGCCCACGATCTTCCGCGCCCCAGACTCGACTTCGCGCTGAAATTCGTAAGCGGCCTGTTCGATCTCACGCTGCACATAACCCTGCTCGATCGCCGCCGGCATACCGCCAAGGGAAGCAATCCGGTCCAGATACCCTCGCGCCTGCCCCTCAATCTGATCCGTCAGTCTCTCGATTTCATAGGATCCGGCGAGTGGGTCCGCCGTATTCACGACACCCGTTTCCTCGGCGATCACTTGTTGCGTCCGAAGCGCAAGCTTGGCGGCCTGCTCGGTGGGCAGAGCGAGCGCTTCATCGAAACCATTTGTGTGCAGTGACTGCGTACCGCCGAGAACAGCCGCCAGCGCCTCATACGCCGTACGCACCACGTTGACGTAGGGCTGCTGCGCCGTTAGCGACGACCCGGCCGTTTGCACGTGGAAGCGCATCGTGACCGACGCTTCCTCAAGCGGCTGATAGCGCTCTTTCATCAATCGGGCATAGAGCCGGCGAGCGGCCCGGAACTTAGCAATTTCTTCCAGGAAGTTACGGTCTGAGCTGAAAAAGAACGATAGTCGCGGCGCGAAGGCATCGACTGCGAGCCCAGCGCCGATCGCGGCTTCGATGTAAGCGAAGGCGTTCGCGATCGTAAACGCCACTTCCTGGGCCGCCGTCGCTCCCGCTTCCCGCATGTGATAGCCGCTGATCGAGATGACGTTCCAGCTCGGCATCTCGCGGGCCGCCCATGCAAACAAGTCTGTCACGAGCCGCATCGAGGGCGCCGGCGGATAGATGTACGTCCCGCGGGCGATGTACTCCTTCAGGATGTCGTTCTGAACGGTGCCGCGCAGCTGGGTGGTCTCGGTCCCGCGGCGCCGCGCGACGGCAAAATAGAGAGCCAGCACGATGCCTGCCGTCGAGTTGATAGTCATCGAGGTCGAGACATCTGCTTGCGGAATGCCGTCGAAAAGCTCCTCCATGTCGCGCAACGAGCTGATTGTCACCCCTGCCCGGCCCACTTCGCCGAGCGCGCGCGGATGGTCCGAGTCGTAGCCCATCTGCGTGGGCAGATCGAATGCCACCGAAAGGCCTGTGATGCCCTGCGAAAGCAAGTAGCGGTAGCGGCGGTTCGATTCGGCGGCATCGCCCATGCCGGCATACTGCCGCATGGTCCACAGCCTGTCGCGGTACATGCCGGGATAGACCCCGCGCGTGTAGGGAAACTCGCCTGGTCGCGCTGCCGCGTCCGTGGAAGAGTCTTGTCGATTCATCGGCGTTGATTCAGCGGCACGACGAGTACTGCATGGCCAGACGCCCTTTGGGGCGGGACTACCGGTCGCGTGAGATACGGCGGGCCCGCAGGAAGCATGATACGCCGAATCCTCCCATCATGAGCACGAAACCAGCCACAAAGGCGACTCGTACCATGCTGTCGACACCGCCATCCATCAGGCGGTAGCTGTGCAGCAAACCTCCGGCCCCGAATGTGAACAAGAGTGCCAGGGCCACAAAAATGAAACCCGTTACTTCTTGGAAAAGCTCCCGCGCGAGTCGCCAAACCTTCGGGACAAACTTTTTGATTTCGTCCCCGGCGGCGGCCACGATCCGCATGACCGGCATCATGCGCCTCATGCTAGCATCGCGTCACCCAGTGGGCCAAGCGTTGAGGCGCCTATTGGAGGGCGCCGGGGCTAGTCGATGCGGCCGGGTCTCAGGACAACAGACCGCCATGGCCCAGCGATGATACCTCGTGGGCCGTCAAGTGATAGTTCGCAAGCAGTGGCGGCAAAACGAGATCCACGACATTCGGTCGCGGGGACCGGAAGCAGCCCGGAGCAGCCACGACCGGAACATCGCCCGCATAACTGAGTAACAGCAGATTGCCCGGCTCGACTGGAGCCAGGAAGCTTTCCAGCTTGCACCCGACCTTCTGAATCGCCCGGCCCACCGTATCATCCGGCCCCGCCGGCGCCGTCGTCGACGCCATCAGGACCATAGTCGGCCGAGCTCGCAGCAGGTGGTCCAATGCCCTTGCGACGGAGTTTTCGTCCTCGATAGCCGTCAGCACAAAGGCCGCCGCCGCGCCGAAACGCTCGAGCCTAGTCCGCATGATTCCTTCGTAAAGTCTTCGCGCTCGCTCTGCCTCGCGGGCATCGCTGTACAGGATGGCTACCGTCGGCTCTTGAATCGGACGCGCCTGCAATATCGGTCCCTTTGTCTTCAGCAAGCGCTGCGCCTTCAAAAAGTCCGCCTTGGGAATCATGAACGGGGCCGTCTTCACGCTCGCCAAACGCTGCCCGGCCGCCGCGAACGAGAAATTCGGCATTGTCGCGATCGAAACGTTACCACTCTCGTTGAAGCGCCCCAGTACCGCCTCGTCCAGCAATAGACAGCAATTCTCCGTCGCAATCAAATTGACCCGGCCACCCGCCGCCAATCGGATCTCCAGCGAGCCGCACGCCGCCGCTGTTGCCAGATCAAGGGCCGCCCGATCTTCGGGGATCTCATCCGCCTCGATCACCGCCACCACAACCTCGGCGTGACCCTCGAGACTCAGAAGCCGAACATCTTCTTCGCGGATCTGGTGACCCTTGGCCAGCAGCTTCTTACCACCCACATGGAAGATCGGCGCGCAGAGAACTTGCCCGACTGCGGAACCAACATGTACGGCTTGAGCTTTCACTGCGCCTCTCCGGGGTCTATTTAGGAAAAACTCGCAACTGCTCTGTAAATCTGGCGTCAGTGTATCACACATGTTCTGTAAAAAGTCGTTAACATAAGTATTATATAGATTCTATTTACACCGTTCTGACGTCGAGTTGGCAGGCAGCGCCTAAACAAGGAAATACTGATAAGGCCATGCTTACAGCATGTGTAGCGCCGCGCAGAGTGCAGTCCACTGGGCGCGAAATACTCCTATCTCTGTCAGAAAGGAGTGAAAAAGAGAGGCAGTTATCGCGGCAATACAGGGTATTCTGAACGCCTTTAGGCGACGAGCGTCGTCCCTAGCTCCTGGCCTTCGAGCAGGCGCTGCAACACGTCCGGCTCGCCGCCGGGGACGATGCGAACTTGGGAAACACCTTGCGCGATGCCCTTCATGGCGGATCTGAGCTTGGCCTCCATCCCGCCGTGCGCGACGCCTGTCTCGATCAGGGTGAGCGCTTCCTGTGACGACAGGCGGATAATACGTCGCTTGTCCCCGTCTAAGACACCTTCAACATCAGTGAGGAAAATGAGCTGCTCGGCCTTGAACGCTCCAGCGACGGCAACAGCCATTTGATCGGCGTTTACGTTGAAGATCCCACTCTGGCGTCCGCCCGCAATGCAGGCCACCGTCGGCAAGTAACCATGCGAACTGAGCAGTTCAAGCAGCGCTGGATCGGTCGTTTCGACCTCTCCGACGGCTCCCAGAGCAGGAGAGAGCTGACGCGCATGCGCAATACCGGCGTCGATACCCGACAACCCCACGGCCTGCACGCCGCATTCCTGAAGCGCGGCCACCAGCCGATGGTTCACCACCCCGGCGAGAGTCCGTATCACCGCATCAAGTATGGGCGGTGGCGTGACGCGGAGCCCGCCGCGGAACTCGCTCTCGATGCCGTGCTCCTTCAGGTAGTGACTGAGCTGCTTGCCGCCGCCGTGTACGACAACCGTCTGGTGCCGTCCGGTGATGGCGGCGAGCTTCCCGGCGATAGCTAGGCGGCGCTCGGAGGTATCGATGAGCGTCCCGCCGATCTTGACAAGCAGTTTCACGGTGCAGCCTCCCTTACGCGAGTTTCCTACGAGGAAAGCAATCCTACCATTGGCTGACCGGCTACAGCAAAGCCTCGGCCTCTGGGAATCCGAGAATCAGGTTCATGTTCTGAACCGCCTGTCCCGCCGCTCCCTTGACTAGGTTATCGATCGCCGCCACGATGACGACACGTTTGGTCGTGGGGTCGGCCTTGATGCCGATATCGCAGAAATTCGTGTAGTTCACGCTTTGAAGATCGGGCAGTTGCCCTTCCGGGAAAATCCGCACGAACGGTTCATCTTTGTAGTTCTTCGTGTAAATGGCCGCGATATCGTCGTAGCTCATCGGCTCGGCTGTACGGACATAGATCGTTTCAAGGATGCCCCTGTGAACGGGCAGCAGTTGAGCCGTGAAACTCAGCTCGTGCTCGGCGAGATCGGACGTGAGCAAAACCTCGGGAACATGGCGATGCGTCAGCACCGCGTACGCGCTGAAATTCTCCGTCACCGACGAGAAGTGCGTCTTGCCCGAAGGCTTTTTGCCCGCGCCGCTGACGCCTGACTTCGCATCGCAGACGATGCCCGCTCCACGGTCCAGCACGCCCTCCACCACCAACGGGCGCAGCGATAAGTTCGCCGCCGTGGGATAGCAGCCAGGGTTCGAAACCAAGCGCGCCATCTTCGTGACGTTCCGAAAGTATTCCGGCAACCCGTACACGGCCTCCGTAAGCAGGTCGGGCCGGTTATGCGCCATGTTATACCAGCGTTCGTAGTTATCCGCCGTCCGCAGGCGAAAGGCGCCGCTGAGGTCGACTACCTTGATCCCGGCGTCGAGCGCCTGGGGCACAAGATCGAGTGAAACCTCGTGCGGTGTCGCGAAAAATATGGCCCCGAGGTCACCGTTCTGTAGCGTTTCCTCGCTCCACGGCATCCTCTCCCGCTGCCCGTTGAGGAAATGCTTCTCGTCCTCAGTCTGCGTGCGGTGCTCCAGCAGCACCGGCTTGACGCCGGAATGCCGCTCAAGGATCTTCACCAACTCCGCGCCGCTATAGCCTGTAAAGCCAACAATGCCAACTCGAATCTTGTTTCCCATGAATCCGCCCTGAATGCTCTATCATACGGACCGGCAGGGGTTCGGACAACGTACCGGCCACTGGGAGGTTCAGAATCAACGATGTCCACAACCGACGCGGCGGCTCCGGACCTAGGTACGCTCGCTCTTGACCTGCGCGATGTCCATCAGCAGATTGAAGACGTTCGCTCGCAGCTCCAGCAGCTCATGTTCGGAGTTGATGACGCCGGCTTCCTGTGGCGGCCCGAGCCGAACCGCTGGTCGATTTCCGAGTGTTTGGTGCATTTGAACGTGACAGCCTCGCTCTATGTTTCGGCCATCGACCGAGCCCTGCCAGCCGCGCGACCCGCGCCCTCGCCCGATGACCTGCCGCGCCGCGGCTTGCTGGGCCGCTGGATGCTGAACACCCTCGAATTCCCCATCAAGCGCCGTTTCAAAGCACCCGGCGCGTTCGTGCCCGACAACGGCAAGCCGCTCGACGAAGTCGTCCCGGAGTTCATCCGTTGGCAGGTTCAGGTCCAGGAACGGCTGCTCGCCTCGCAGGGAATTGATCTTTGGCGGACGAAGGTGAGATCGCCCGCCGTGCCTCTATTGAAGTTCAGCCTGGGCGAGACGTTCGCGATTATCGCCGCACACGAGCGGCGCCATTTGGCGCAGGCCGAGGCTGTTAAGCGACGTGCAGGTTTTCCGCGCGCGTGAAGCGCTGGCGTCACCTTTAGGAGATCAACATGTTTTCTCTCGATCGCAGAGCTTTCTTGTCAGTACTCGCGGGCGCCGCAGCCTGTTCATCCGGGCCGCCGCCTGCCTCCGAGCGGGAAACTGCGGCTGTCCAGCCGATTCTCGACTTCCACTGCCACACGCTTCATCTGGGCCGCACCAACGAGCAACTCGTGACGCACCAGGCGGCGCTGGGCGTTACCAAAACTGTCTTGCTCCCCGGTGCAGGCTGGCTGCTGGAGCGCATCGGGGGCAATGAACACTGCGCTGAGCTTGCCAAGACCGATCCCGATCGCTTCGTGCTGTTCGCGAATGCGGACTCGGCGGAAGATGATGCTGTGAGTACGCTTGCGGCTTGGCTGGACGGCGATGCGCGCGGAATTGGTGAGCAGAAGTTCAACGTGCCCGTGGACGGCAAGCAGATGCGGCGCATCTTCGACCTCGCGCGGGAACGCAAAGTTCCAGTGGTCGTGCATTTCGAACACGAGATGTATAACCTCGGCATCCAGAACTTCTCGAAGATCCTCGAGGCGTATCCCGGCGTGAACTTCCTCGGGCACGCCCAAACCTGGTGGGGCAACATTGGCGCGGACCAGGATCAAGCTGACATGTATCCTACCGGCCCGGTCAAGCTCGGCGGCCTCACCGACCGGCTGCTCTCCGACTACCCGAACATGTACGGCGACCTCTCGGCCGGCTCAGGCCGCAACGCGCTGACCCGCGACAAGGACTTCGCCCGCGGCTTCGTCGAGCGCCACCAGGACAAGCTCGTCTGGGGATCGGATTGCCCCTGCCCCGACGCGAAAGGGACAGGGCGCAGCGACGGCCTCTGCGTCGCGGCAAGCTGCCTGGAGGCACTGCGAGGGCTTGTTCCGAACGACGAGGCGTTTCAGAAGATCGTTTGGGGCAACGGCGCCGGGATTCTGGGTGTTTGATCGGGTTAGAGGGAGTAAATCGACAGTTCCTCGGGCAGGGCGTTTTGCGTCAAGGTATCGGCGCGACCTCTCATAACGGCAGTTTAGGAACTCGTGCAACCCGCCGCGTTCTCCAAGATGCCGCGCGGAACGCGAGAATCTTCATCAAAGCCAAGAAATGGAACGTACCGACCGGTCGGCCTCACAGCTGGCGGCGACTTGGGGAATAGAATGGAATAGTTACAGCACAGATGCTTGTGGGCGAGGCCTGCGGGCGACTTTTCTTACTGTAGGCGGACCAGGACTAGGTTTTATGCAGGTCGGCTTAAACAGTAGTTCGCCATTGAGTCGTTGCGTTGGCGTGCGAATGACCTTCTGAATGCGAGCAGATCGGGGTGTCGGCCCTGCATGCTAGGCTCCTGAGTACCGCAGAGGCCCCGTTCACCTCTGCAGCTGAGATGCTTGCTCTCTACGAACAGCTCAGGAACCCACTGACCCGATTGCGCGACCAGCAAGACCGCGAACGACTGGCTTCGGCGTTCCCTGAGCTGAACCCGAACGAGGTGCCCCACATTCTCGCGCTGCGAAGGTACCTGTACGGCTGCCCCGAGCGGTTCATGGACAGGAACGTGTATCGCACGTACCTCGCCTGGGCGCAGGATCGGGATGCCAGAGACAGGCGTGGCCTTCAGCATTATCTGGCCGCCCACTCGACGGAGCTAGACCAAGCGATTATGTTCCTGCGCGAGGTCAATGCGTACGACTGGCATGACGAACGGCTTGACCCTAAAGATGACTACGACCTCGTTCGATTCATCGACCAGCGCATCCACCCAACTTACCTTCGCGTCGTGGAGGCTGTGATGACACCCTTCGCGCGACTGGTCGCACACTTCTCAAGGCTTGACCGCGAGAAGAAGCCGGAGGGACTCGACACGTGGTCTGTGGTGCAGGAGCTAAGTGGGGGCCCATCGGGGAATCTCTGTGCCTCGTATGTGAATACTATTCGCAATGGCATAGGCCACGGTGGGATCACGTACGGGCAGTGCGAGATTCAGTATCGCGATAAGAAGGGGAACACCGAGAGCTTCACTGCCTCGGCCATCATCAGGCTGTTGGATGATCTTCTCGACGCGTGTAATGGAATGGCGGCTGCACTCCGAGTGTTCTTCGTCACTTCTCGTGAAGCGGACTACCCCCCCGCCGAGGGAGGTGTTGTTCGAGGAACTACTGGAGGAAACGCGCACTCCGTGGTGGACTGTTGAGGGATGCGTTGACTCGGTGGTGGCAGACAAGACCCAGCTGGTTGTCTACGTGCGACCCAGCACTCGACATGTCGACAAGGTACGGTGGTCTAGCATCCAAACGGGAATCCTGGCGGAGTACTTCGCCCCGGGCTTCGATCGCTACTTCTTGTCGCTCCGCTCGTCTGTGGCTTGGCCGGGATGGGCCGCCTTTGATGGCCAGATGCTAGGTCGTCTTCGTGAAGAACGTGCGAGCAGTCTCGATCGGTACAAAGGTGTCCTGGTAGACGACTTCATCTTCTAAGTTCCTAAGCCGGCACTCCCACCGTTCCTTGGAAAGTTCGACAGGTTCTGGCAGAGCTTCCGAATCAACATGCCAATCGCCTTCCAACAGATTCGAACGAATCTCGGTATCCCGCAAATCACCTGTCGCGGAGCCAAGCTCCATCGGAATGGATGGAGAACCGTGCTCAATGCGGAGGTCGTGTGCGAGGACTTCGGGGGAGGCGACATATCCGCTGTGATTCGCAAGCACCGTAGGAGAATAGTCCGGGTGGCTCACAGAAAGGCGCGGAAGCTGACTCGCCAGATGGGGCTGCGCGCCCTGCCTCTTGGATACGCCTACGTCGCTGTCTTCCGCAGCGACTTCCGCAGCCGGCGACTCAGCGGCTTCGGCCTCGGCGAGGATCTTGTGTGCACGCTGCGACTCCAGAGAATCCGCAGAATCAAGGCGCCAGACATCATGGGGTCGACTGTGGAGACGATAGGCAAGTGGCGCATCGCCTGGAACAAGTCCTGGCTTGAGATGAGTGGACAGAGTGCTGAGTAGGTGCCAGCCTCTGGCTAACCCGGAGATCGAGCGGACTCACTACGTTTGCCGCTCACCTCCGACCCGTTAGCCAGGCCCGAAGCGGTACCGGATCAGAATGAAACCGAAACCGTACGTGGAGACAACCATACCGAGCTACCCGACCTCGTGGCTGAGCCGAAGCGGCAAGGAAACGACAACGCCGGTCGGGGCACAAGGTCGTGTCGTTCCTGTCAAAGAACAGGCTCAGCGCCTAACCACGGCGAAGTCGAGACGATCCCTCGCGACTCTTGGCCTGCGTGGCGAAATGACCCACTCCCAGATTCTAGGGTTGGTTTGAGGTGGGTTAGTGGCCGACAACCTCCGCCTGCTTGATCCACTCAATCACTTTGTCTCGCACGAGGATGCCCTGGTCTTCCATCTTCAGGCCCTTCTCGACCCACTGATCTCCAATGAAACTATTGGTCGCCACCACGTACCGTCGCCGGGGATCGATCGAGCGGCCTTCGGCAATCTCTTTAGGTAGATTGCTGCCCTGGATCGTCCCTTTGTAAATCGTATTGCCGAAAGGCAGGATGTTCCAAACATGCCGCGCCAGGATCTCCCCTTCGGGCAGCGCGTCACGAATCCCGCCGCGATTCATGTAAGCGATGTCGGCGCCAACTGCTTTCCGTATCACGTCTTCGAAGATTGGCTGGAGGTCACGGCTTCCGAGTCGCTTTACAGAGCGCCCGATTGGTACGTCAACAACCTCCGCAACCTTCGATTCCCATTTGTCGACAAGCCCAGCCACGGCGGGGTCGGGTGCATACTTCGCCGTAGTGATCGGGATGCGTTCCCATTTGCGGGAGACAACGCGGTCCGCCTCGGTGTCGACCGTGAGATCAAGCCGCCCGAGTTCCCGGCCATAGGCTTGGACCTTCACGCACAGCCGGCCGTCGAGTTCCTTGATGTCTTTCTGACCGCCGTGATTGTGCCCGGCGACGATGATGTCAACATCGGGCGCCCGTTCTAGAACTTCATCGTCTTCGTAATCGAAAGTGTGTGAGAGAACGATCACGATGTCGACCTTGCCCTGAAGCTCAGCGGCATAGCGCTGGACCGTCTCGGCGACAGGCAGGGCGCGCCACGGGCCGCGAAATTCAGTTCTGGTGAGCTTCGGCAAGTCCACCGTGATTGCCCCGATGATGGCTACCCTGATGCCGTTGATTTCGCGGATGACGTAAGGCTCGTCGGTCAGCAATCGGTCTTGATCGTCGACCAGATTCGCCGTGACCGTGGGGAACTCCGCGTGCGACAGAAATTCCTTAATCTTCCGCCAGCCGTAGTCGAACTCGTGGTTCCCCAGCGTATTGACGTCGATGCCCAGATGGTTGGCGACTTCCCAAACGGGCGTCCCCTCAAAAATAGTAGAAACAGGGCTCCCCTGAACGAAATCGCCGGCGTGCAGGACAATTGTGGACTGTGGGCTTTTCGCCCTCTCCTCCCGAATAGCTGTTGCGACCTGCGCGAATCCGCCGCGGCCCTGGGTGTCGGAAAGGAAACGTGCGTGAAGATCGCTGCTGTGCAGGATGGTGAGCGAGCGAACACTCGACTCGGGAGCAGCGCACCCCAGCAGCGATATGAGTAAAGCCGCCCCTGTGAAGCGGATCAGATCCCGACGCCGAACTAGAGAGAACATGCCCATCGATTCTCGAACCGGCACCTAAAGACGCGTCACCGGAATCGACGCCATGCCGTAGAGGTGACCACCCTTCACCGTCGCAACCGGACGCAGCAGTTGATGCCCGATGCGGGTTGCCCCGAGCGCGTCAGTGAAAACGAAATCGCCCTCCTCAAGATCAAATACCGCCACATCGGCTTCAGCCCCAACCTTGAGCGTACCGAGTCCGTTGAGTTGCCTGTGAACCAGTGACGGATTCTTCGTAGCCCTTTCGATCACTTGATCGAGGCTGAGGCCAAGCTGCATGAACTTTGAAAGAGTTGTCGCCAAGTCAAACACCGGACCGTTGACATTCCACTGGTGAACATCGCTCGATATCGTGCCGGGCAGCACATCTTGCTTGAGAACGTGCTCGGCGGTGTCGAACGAAAAACTTCCGGCGCCATGTCCGATATCGAGGTGAACGCCGCGCGCCAGCGCCTGATGAACCGCGGGCAACACGCGCCCATTGTCGTCGATAATGCCGCCGTCGCCGCCGCGAAAACTGTGCGTCACGACGTCGCCCTTCTTGAGCATCGCCATGATGTCTTTGATCGACGAGTGGGAACCTCCGATGTGAACCATCAGCGGCAGTTTCACGGCGTCCGCCGCCTCGCGGGCCATGCCGAGAGCTTGCAGATCGTGTGTGCCGGCGATGTTCTGCGTCAGGCGAATCTTGACGCCGAGGATCACGTCACGGTGTTGCTCGATCGTCGCCGCGGTGAGCTTCGGGTTCGCGAAGCGAAGTTCCAGCAGCTCGCCCCAAACGTTGTCACGCGAAAGCGTTGACTGGCCCACAACCGAGATGTTGAGCATCGCTTTGACGCGCGTGTCGGCTTGATTGACGATATATTTGCGGAAGCCCGGAAACGTGTTGGCCCCCGCTGACCCGGCATCGACGACGGTTGTGACGCCCTTCGCGATGTGGTTCGGGTCGCAGGGAATCGACAGCGGCGCCACGCCGTCATAGACGTGTACGTGCATGTCGATCAGGCCCGGCGTGACGATCTTGCCGTGCGCGCGCAGCACATGCAGCGCTTCCGACTCCGGAATGTTCTGCGCCAGTAGCGCTACCTTCCCGCCGGAAATCGCGATATCCCGATTCGTCGAAATCTCTTGCGTGGGGTCGACGAGCCGGCCGCCTTTGACGAGCAAGTCGTACTTGTAACTGCGCGGCGTCTGCGCTTTGAGCAGGCCGCTCTCTTCAGGGATAAGCCCGCAAACGAGGCTCGATCCGATGGCGGTTTTGCGAAGGAACTGCCGGCGGGAATGGCTGTGGACGTGCTTCATGGTGGTTGAATCTTAGCACGGGGAAAACACGTCATCCGCCCGTGGCCGCAAGCCTCACTGGGTCCACAAACTGCCCGTGCCGCCTGTCTCTTTAGGAGTCGACCGCCCAGTAGTCTTTAACGCGGTAGGCTTCGTCTTCACCGGGCCAGGCAGGAACAGTGACGCACAGAAAACGCAACGGGGCCGCGCCCGTGTTGCGGAACTGAAAGTGGGTTCCCGTGGGGATCGTCAACGAAACGCCGGGGACAGCGGCGGTTACTTCCTCGTCGTCGCCCTGCCTACGCCAAACTTCGCCTTGACCTTCGAGGAAGTACCAGATTTCTTCGACGGACTTGTGGGCGACGGCCAGGGATGCCTGTCCAGCGGGCAAGCTGCAATGCACGGTACTGACTCGGCCTGTGGCCGCGAGCAGCCTAATCTCGGAGTGGTCAGGGGCAAGGCAGTCCGGTGTCGAGGAAAGGGTTTTCGATTCCATCTTGCTGCTGCATATTCAAAGTGACAGGAAGCTCGCCTGGAGCCCGAACGCGCCGCCGAGGCCGCTCGATCTCTAGCGTCGAATCGGGCTGACCGCTTGGCGCTCCAGCGGACTTGAGTCGTCGTGGTTCCTGACAATCGCTTCACCGCCCGGCTCGGACCAGCGCGCTCGAACCCGGTCGAAGCCTTCAAAGAACGGAACTCGCAAACTCTCGGGTGCGAAAGCGGCGGTAAAGCGGGCGCTGTGCAGGACCCAAGGGGCAATACGCGAGGACGCCACAGTTTCCGACGAGCCCAAGGTAGGTGAGAAAGCGACGACACCCAGAACGAGAGCCGTGGCGGCCAGCATACCCCGCAGTAGGCCGAAAGCGCCTCCCAGCAGCCGGTCGAACCAACGCAGTCCGGACCAATGGAGCACCTTCGCCAGCAGCCACGCCACGACACCCCCGGCGATCAGCGAGCCGGCAACGATTGCAATGAACGCCGCAAAGGACGCCACGGCCCGGTCCGGCAAGTAGGGCGAGAACCGCTCAGCCACACTCGCGTACCACCACATGCCGCCGGCGATACCCACGATCAGGGCAACGATGCGGATGATCTCTCGCGTGATGCCGTTTCGAAGCGCGCCGACGAAAGAGAGTAAAAGGATGGCCGCAAGCAGAATATCGAGCCAATTCATAACGGTGCTCCGAATGAGCTGGCCGCGCCGCTTACGGGGGCGTCGCGGAAGGGATTTAGCAAGAGTATAGCAGTGCCGGGCGGCGGGCAACCCACGGATGACCGCTCTCCCAACGCTACAGATCTTCGTCAGTCAGCGTGTAATACGCCTCAAGATATTTCTCCGACGTCTTGGCGACGATGTTCGCCGGAAGTTCGGGCCCCGGGGGCGTCTTGTCCCAGTCAAGGGTCTCAAGATAATTGCGGACAAACTGTTTATCGAACGAGATCTGCTCTTTCCCAGCCTGGTAGAACTCAAGCGGCCAGTAGCGCGACGAGTCGGGGGTGAGAACTTCGTCGGCCAGGATGATCTCGCCATTCTGGCGTCCAAACTCGAACTTCGTGTCGGCCAGCACAACGCCACAGGCCAGTGCGTGCTGTCCGGCGCGCAGGTAAATGTCGAGAGTGAGATCACGTAGTTTCGAGCAAAGGTCTTCGCCAATGATGCCGCAGGCCTGCTCAAACGTGATATTCTCATCGTGCCCTGTCTGGGCTTTGGTCGCGGGTGTAAAGACCGGCTCGGCCAGCAGTCCGTTCATCCGGAGACCTTCAGGTAGCTTGACGCCGCAGATGGCGCCCGTTTTCTGGTAATCTTTCCAACCAGAGCCCGAGATATAGCCGCGCGCGACACACTCGATGGGAACCATGTCCAACTTCTGGACGAGCATCGAGCGGCCATCAAGCTGCTCGCGATGCTGGCGGAAGTTCTCCGGATATTCGTCGACATTGGCGGTGACGAAGTGGGTCGGCACAACGTCCTTGAGAAAGTTGAACCAAAACATCGAGAGTTTCGTCAGCACCTCGCCCTTGTGCGGGATGCCGTTCGGCAGCACGACGTCGAACGCCGAGATGCGGTCGGTCGCGACGAAGAGCAGATGTTCCCCGGCATCGTATATATCGCGCACTTTTCCGCGCGCGATTGGCTCGATGCCGGACAGATTGGTTTCGAGAAGAGGGGTAGACGAAGTAACAGGCATGCTTTCTAGATGATCCTAATGAAGGGCTCGCGCGGGACCGCACTTGCCAAACCGAGTTCGATGATGTTAACACGTAGCCGAAGGCCGTTGCACGGCGGCGAGCTGAAACACCCGACGCCGTTCGACTTGCCGTAGCGGGTAGCAGCATTTTCCAATCCAAGAATGATCCTGAAATGCGGTAGGTCGAGGCCGGGGACGAAATAGGGTGTG
>JAQBUE010000138.1 GCA_027624045.1 Acidobacteriota bacterium | reverse complement strand
TTCAGGATCATCTTGTATTGGAAACACTCCCTCCTTTCAGGATCATCTTGCATTGGACAACTCTCAGGTCAGTTCGATGTTCAATCGGTAGCCACCCACGAAGGGGGCCACTTTCTGGGAGTATCCCATTCGACGGTTGGTCTTGCTGCCCCGGGCTTGAACGCGGAGACCGCGACCATGGTGCCGGCGGGCGTCAGTAACAATATCGACTTGCGCAGTCTGGTGCAGGACGATATCGCTTCCTTGATACGAACCTACGCCAGAAACGCGACGCCGCCGATCGAGCAGACCGCGGGCGGCCGCAGTCTGATTCAGTTCACCCTACGCAAGGGCACGGCTTGCGAGCCCGCGACAGGTGTGTCGGTGTGGGCTTATGAGACCGCCGGAGGAATCGATGGCGCGAACCGCGTGGAGACCTTCAGCGGATCGGAATTCCGAGATCCGCTGGGCGATCCTTACAACGGTTCGGTGAAACTGAACGTTCCACCCGGCGGCCCCTACACGATCTACGCCCGCACGCTGGAAGACGACAACACAGCCTCAGCCGGTCTTTACTCGGCGTTCCGGTACAGCTTCACGACCATCAACTCCAACACGAAGACTCCTCCTGGCCAAAGTACGGAGTTTGATCTGCTCGCGAGCGTTGGCTTGCTCGCGGCGGGAGATACGGTTGACCTGGGCGACATCGGAATCTTGAATTGCTGGGCGCCCGTTTCGGGTCCGGCCCCCGACCTTCAGATGGACTCCGTGACGGCCCCGGCCGACGGCACGGTTGGCGGCCAGATCGCAGTCACCTCGGACTTTACTAATCAGGGGTCGGTAGATGCGGCAGCCTTCGAAGTCGGGTTCTATTTCTCGCCGGACCCAATTATTACCATTGACGACGTAGCCAGCGTCACGAAATGCAATATTGCAGGTTTGCTAACTGGTGCGGGTGGCACCTGCAACGGACCTGTTGATGTCCCGTCACTCGTGCCCGGGATTTACTACGTGGGTGCAATCGCTGACCAGCTCAACGCGATCGGTGAGACCGACGAGTCCAACAATTCGCTCGCCTCGGCCCTGATCACGATCTCTCCAGATCCGCTCAACCCGATCGTGAACGGAAGTTTCGAGACCGGAGATTTCACCGGTTGGACCATCAAGGAGCTTAACTCAGCGTCGACTCCCAACCTGCCGTTGACAGTTGACACGGCGGGTGTGCAGTACCCGTTGGATAAGTTCCCTTGTGGCTTCTTCTGTGAGCTCGATTATTTCGGGAGTGAACCCACGGATGGAATTTACGCGGCGCTGCATGACTTCAATGGTGACGACCCGGCAACCTCCAATACGACCAACCGTCGGGAACTCTTTCAGGACGTAACCCTTCCCGCCACGGTGACGACGCTCGAGTTCGATTATCGAGCTGCGTGGGAGCTGTTCCGGTTTGGCTCGACGATGGATCGCGTTTTCAGTGTGGAGATCGAACCGGCCGGAGGAGGGGCGCTGTTGCGGCCCGCGGACATCATATTATTGGCGGTCAACGGGGGATTCGAACAAGATACGGATACCGGCATAGCGCCGAACCCTCCTTATCCGAACGGATACCCGGACGGAATTGTCGACTTGAGCGATTTTGCCGGGCAGGCTGTCCGCATCAAGTTCGTTTGGAACATCCCCGAGCCGGCAACGGGCTTTGCATTCTTCCAGCTCGATAACGTGCGCCTCAACGCCACGCTCATCCCGCTGACCGACATCGCTATCACAAACGTCGTTGCGCCCGCGTCGGTGAACGAAGGTGATAGTACGCCGGTGACGGTGACGGTTCAGAATCTCGGCAACCAGTCTGTCACGGACAACATCGCTGTGACCCTGAGTCCGGACGGGAGCGGTGGAGCGGTGACCGGCAATCCTCAAACAATTGTTGGTGGATTGGCGGTCGGGGCGTCGACGCAATTGCAGTTCACCTGGAACAGCGCGGGAGCAACAGGCGGCCTCCACACTCTGACTGCCGCCCATGGCTTCTCGGATGACAATGCGGCGAATAACTCGTTGGGAACGTCCGTAACGGTAAACGCCGCGCCAGTAACGGACATCGCGATCACCAGCGTCAGTGCGCCCGCGTCGGTAACCGTGGGCGATACACCGACAGTGATGGTGACGGTGAACAACGTCGGCAATCAAGACGTCACGAACCTCGGAGTGAGTCTTGGAGCGACGGCTGGATCGGTTTCGCCTACGCAAACGATCGCGCTAACGGCGGGTGCGTCAACGACCTTGAACTTCACGTGGGACACGGGCGGAGCCACCATCCAGGACCATACTCTGACGGCCACACATGACCGGCTACCCGACGACAACGACACCAACAATTCGGCGATGGCGACGGTGACGGTGAATAGCACTCCCCCGCCTCCGACGATAGTCCAGAGCCTGACCACTGCCGATTTTTCGACCGCGGAAGGGTCGATTATCAACGGCAGCTCCCACAATAATACCCATGCCTCGGACGGTAGCTACGAACAACTGTTGGAACAACAAACGGGCAGAAAGAACAAGGTGCGGAGCTCTGTGACTCACACTTGGACGATCTCCGTGCCCTCGGGAACGGCGCAATCTTTTAGCGTCGAGGCCCATCACACACAAAACTCCGAGGGCGACGATTTTACCTTCGCCTACTCCACCGATAACTCGACGTTCACAAACATGTTGACTGTGACGAAGACCGTCGACAACAACGTGGCGCAGACATTCGCATTCCCAGCCGCCATTGCCGGCACTCTCTACATCCGCGTTGTGGATACCAACAACTCTCAGGGGAACGGTAGCCGCGATACGCTCTTCGTGGACTACATGGACGTGACGACGGCTATAGGCGGTCCGGACATCTTCCCGCCGACGGCGCCCACAGGGCTGAGTGCTCTCGGAAGCGACGGCAACGTGAGCCTCGACTGGGCGGACAACGCCGAGCCAGACCTGGAGGGGTACCGTGTCTTCCGCTCCACCACGAGTGGCACAGGGTATGTTCCGATCGGCCCGCCGCTCGTCGCCGTAAGCGATTTTCAAGACGACACCGTTGCCAACGGTACAACGTACTTTTATATCGTAACCGCCGTTGATATGAGCAACAACGAAAGCGTCGCGAGTGGGGAAGCCATGGCGACCCCGGCTGCGCCGGGCTCGGTGACGAGCGTGCATGTGGCTTCGCTCGTTGCGTCAACGGTCAACGCCGGTGGAAATCGAAAACGCGGCCGCGCCGATGCGGTCATCGTCGATAACCTGGGGGGCCTTGTCGGTTCCGTCACGGTCACGGGGACATTTAGCGGCGGTTTCAATGAGACCCGCAGCGGTACGACCAACGGGAGTGGATCGGCGACGATCCAGACAAGTGGAACCGTCAAGGGCAATGTGAATTTCACGTTCTGCGTCGATAACGTGACCGGCGGCTTGCCGTATCAAGCTAGCGCGAATGTCGTGACCTGCGATTCCCCGTAGCCCTGCTCGCGCTTAACGAAGAACAGCGACGCCCCGGCGATCTCGAGATCGCCCGTACAACCCCAAGCCTGTCCTACCACCGGCTTCCGTCATACTCGTAGCTATGGCGAACGAGATTTTTCCCGTGGCTGATCCATCGCTGTACGAGATCCGCACAGCCGCCGAAGGTCCTAAAGGCGCGCTGCCGCTGACCGAGGACATGCTTCGCAACCGGCCCAGCGGCGACATCTTCGGCTGGACGCAGAACGCCGGCATGGGATGGGAGCCTGCCACGCTCGGATCCAAGGAGTTCCTCATCCTGAGCACGCAGGGCGGCATTCGCGCACCGGATGGCAGCCCGATCGCGTTGGGCTACCACACGGGGCATTTCGAAGTCGGCCTGTTGATGGAAGAGGCCGCCCACGAACTGAAGAAGCACGGCGCCATCCCGTTCGCGGGATTCTGCAGCGACCCCTGTGACGGCCGAACACAGGGCACAACGGGCATGATGGATAGTCTTGCCTATCGTAACGACGCTGCTCAGGTTTTCCGGCGATTGATCCGCTCACTGCCGACGCGCCGTGGAGTCATCGGAGTCGCCACCTGTGACAAAGGCCTGCCGGCGATGATGATTGCGCTCGCCTCGATGCACGACCTGCCCACGGTGCTGGTTCCCGGAGGCGTCACTCTGCCCGCGAGTGATGGCGAGGATGCGGGTAAGGTGCAAACGATTGGCGCCCGCTTCTCGCACGGCGAGCTGTCGTTAGCCCAAGCACAGGACCTTGGTTGCCGCGCCTGCGGATCTCCGGGCGGTGGCTGCCAATTTCTTGGGACGGCGGCCACAGCCCAAGTCGTCAGCGAAGCGCTCGGCCTCTCGCTTCCTCACACCGCGCTGGCGCCCTCGGGGCAGGCTATTTGGAAAGACGCGGCTCGCCGCAGCGCCCGCGCCGTGATGTCGATGGAGGCAGCAGGCATAACGACCAAAGACATCGTCACCGAGGCCGCCGTTCGCAACGCGATGACCGTACACGCGGCATTCGGAGGCTCCACGAACTTGTTGCTGCACCTGCCGGCCGTGGCGTATGCGGCGGGCGTGCGCCGCCCGACGGTAGAGGACTGGACGGAGATCAATCGTGCTGTGCCGCGGCTGGTCGACGTCCTCCCCAATGGCCCACGTATGCACCCGACCGTACGCGTCTTCCTCGCCGGCGGAGTACCCGAAGTGATGCTGCACCTGCGGCGGCTGGGCCTGCTCGATCTGGGCGTTCTAACCGCGACCGGCGAAACATTGGACGCTGTGCTCGATGCCTGGGAAGGATGCGAGCGGCGCACGGTCTTGCGCAAGCACCTCAGTGATGCCGACCGCGTGGATTCGGACGATGTCATTCTGCCGCCCGACAAAGCCCGCGCCGCCGGACTGACAAGCACTATTACGTTCTGCCAGGGGAATCTGGCTCCGCAGGGTTCTGTCGTGAAGAGTACGGCGATTGATCCGTCTCTTGTTGACGATGACGGCGTTTTTCGGATCACCGGGCCAGCCCGAATTTTCCGCCGGGAAACAGCGGCCATGGAAGCGATCAAAGCGGGGCGTATTCGGCGCGGCGACGTTATAGTTCTCTCGTGCGTCGGGCCGATGGGCTCGGGTATGGAGGAGATTTATCAGATTACCTCCGCGTTGAAACATCTTTCGTTCGGCAAGTATGTTGCCGTCATCACGGATGCCCGTTTCTCCGGAGTCTCGACCGGCGCCTGCATCGGTCACGTCGGGCCCGAGGCGTTGGCTGGCGGTCCGATCGGCAAGGTGCGCGAGGGAGATCAAATTCAGATTGTCATCGACCGCAACCGGCTGCACGGCACGATCGACTTCGTCGGCGAGAATGGCGCGCTGTTTGGGCCTGAACAAGGCGAGGCGGTGCTGGCGGCCAGGCCGCCTCCCGCCGACCTAGCCGCGCATCCCGACCTGCCGGATGACACGCGCCTGTGGGCCGCTCTTCAGGCTGCCGGCGGCGGGCCTTGGGCAGGATGCGTTTTCGACGTCGACGCGATCGTCAACGCCATGCAGGGAGGTACGAATCAGAAGCTGTGAGCCGAGGCTTTCCAGGGAACCTTCCCGCTCAGAGTCGCCCGCTCTAATGACCGGGTTCCGAACCGCCGCTGCTAGCCTGTATTTCTCATCACGTGGCGAGGCGAAGTGCGTGAGAGGCCCGTCAGTACGAGGCGCGCAGGTTGGCGCGCGGAGGCGTACCAATTCCCGCCCGCCGTCGCATTTGCTGATGCTTCGTCTGGGCGGCGAGGGCCTGATCGTGGTAATCGAGGTGAAGCACTGTCACGCGCAACGGCTCAATCTGTTTGATCAGACTTAGAAGATCGGCGATGACGCCGGAGGTAGGACGGTCTGCCCGCGGTTGACTGCTCGTGATCGGTTGCGGGGCGGCGGCCGACGCTAATTCTACCGGCGTCAATCCTGCCACCGATGATTCTACCTGCGCCTGAGCAGGCGGGGATAAGAACCAAGCCGCCAACAGGATTCCGAGGAGTCTCTGCCGGGCCGGCAGCGTCGCTAGTCGCCGCAACATCGCCTTAAATACTACACTATGCAACCGGGGTTGCGGATGGATGGGGTTGCGGATGGATAATGTCAACTAAACGACGAACCGCTGGTGAGACGGCCTGGCGTTGGCTGCTGGCCTTGCTCGCGCTGGGTGCTGTCTTGGGTTGGACCGTGTACTTCGTGCCGGTCGCCTGGCTACAGAACGCCGTCGTGCTCGTCGACCACAACGGATCGACGTCGCTGCTGCGGCTTCCCCTGGTTCATCTGCTGCGCCGCCTATGCTTGGCCGGCGGTTTTGCGTTCCTCCTATTGCTAGCTGTGACACGCTGGCGCAAGGCGTTCTTTGTCACGTGTCTCGATCTGGCCGTTGACGATACACGAAGCTATTTTCGCGATGTGGCCAGCGAATTCCGAGCGTTGGTGGCCACTCCCCATCGATCGAAGCTGATCATCCTCGGCTTGGTGATCGCGGCGGGGTTCGTGCTGCGAGCTGTGTCGCTCGGTGGATCGGTTCGCTTCGATGAGGCGTACTCGTTCAACGTCCATGCATCGACGCCGTTTCTGAATCTTATCTCTGACTACACGACGCCCAATAACCACGTTTTCCACAGTGTGCTCATGCGCTGCGGGTTTCTTCTTTTCGGAGACTCGCCGCTTGCGATACGGCTGCCGGCGTTTCTCGCGGGCCTGCTCGTCATACCGGCCGCCTTCTGGTCCCTGCGCCGCACTCTCGGAGACGACGCGGCGCTTTTCGCGGCTGGGTTAACGGCATCCTCTCCGGCATTGATCGCCTATTCGGCCAGTGGCCGCGGCTACACGCTTCTCACCTTGCTGCTGCTGCTCGCTTTCTCTGTCGGCGCGCGCCTCAGGGACCGCCGCAATGTTTTTGCCTGGGCGCTTTTCGTAGTGCTGCTCACACTAGGTTTCTTTACCGTGCCGGTGATGCTCTACGGCGCCTGCGCGTTGGGGGTATGGTTGCTGCTCTCTTCGACCGGCGGGAGGCGCCGCGCGATCTTTTGGGAGCTATCCGCCGCCGCTGCGGCTGTCTCCGTGTTGACGTGCCTGCTCTATGCCCCCATCGCTGTCCGGGTGGGAGTGGACGCCCTCGTGGCGAATCGTTTCGTCAGCCCCCTGCCGAACGACGTCTTCTTAGACAATCTACCGGCGTTCGTGGCCGGCCTGGCCCGCTACTGGGCTCCGGCAACAGGTCTGCTCGTGGTGCTGCTCGCCGGTTTGGCGGTTTCGTTCTTCGCCCCGGCGCTGCGGGGCAGGGAACCCCGCTCGTTACATTTTTCAGTATTGCTATCGGTTCCCGCTATCGTGGTGCTGCAGCGCGTCTTGCCCTACGAGCGGGTCTTCCTCGCTTTCTTGCCCTTGTACTATGGTCTGGCGGCGGCCGGGCTCTGCGTCGTCTTTGAGCGTTTTGCTGACCGCATGGGGCGAACCGGAAAGCGTCTGGCCGTGGCGGCTGCGTTCCTTGCGGTTCTGGCGGCAGGTATCGACAGCACTCTCGAACGGCGCGGTCAGGGGCGGGTGTTCGATGACCTGCCCGCCGTGGGGGTGAAGCTCAAGGCCGAGATGCGGCAGGGCGATATCATCCTGGCGTCGATACCCCTGAATGAGCCTCTGCGGCTCCACGCGCGGCGCCTGGGCCTTGATACCCGGTCGGTCCGGGACATCAGTGAAGTGAGGGCTGCGGTGGCCGGCGGCAGCGACGCTACGTTCTACGTCGTCGAAGAGAAGGACCCGCCCCGCCGCCAATTCCTCACGTTCAGCGTCGGCAGCTTCACTGTTTCCCATCCGTTTCTCCGCGAATATTTCACTCAGCCGGAATCCATAGGTGAAACGAACTTCATCCGGCTCTACCGGTTGCATGTTAGGAAACCGAATTGAGTCGCCGCGACGCCGCGGCGCCGGTACGCATCGCCGATCCCGCGCAAACCGAATCCCCCGCGAAAGCGTCCGTATTGCCTCGTACAGACCCCGGCTGGAGACGGCGCGGGAGTTCGGCTACAATGGTGGCTTGTGGCGCAGGGGTGGTGAGCACCGCGTGAAACCACCGAGATAGACCGTGCGTATCTACCCCTTGACCGTTGCCAGACGAGGTATCGAGTACGTATGCTAGGTCGCCGTGTCCGGCGCCTGGTCTTCGTTGGGTTCTTCCTTCTGACGTTCCTGCAGGTCGTAATAACACCCCTTACAGGGCAATCTGACCTCAAGAACGCCGATCCCCATTCGAATTCCCTGCCGGCCTATCTTCAACCAGAACCAAGTTCCCAGCGGCCCCCCTCCGAGGGGCAGTCGATGATCTTGCTTGCCCAGCAGGCGGGTGCGCAGAAGACTCCATCGCCTTTTGAGGAAGTTCCCGAGGCGCAAGGACAGAAGCAGGCGCCTCCGTCTCCCTTCGAAGAAGTCCCCGAGGCAACGCCCGAGGGACAACGCCCGCCGTCGCCTTTCGAGGAAGTCCCGGATGGAGAAGCCGAGCCCACGCCGATCTCTCCCCGAGGCGACATCATCGAGTCGATCCAGTTTCGGGGGACGCGCCGGATTCCGCGCGAGGGTCTGCTGGCGCGTATTTTTAGTAAAGAGGGCGACCTCGTCGACGCCGATATCCTTCGCCGCGACTACATGGTGCTCTGGAATACCGGCTACTTCGACGACTTGCGGCTCGAGATGGAAGCCGGTGAGCAAGGCAAGATTGTCCGCTTCGTCGCCACCGAGCGCCGCGTCATACGCAGCATCAAGTATGAGGGCCTCAAGTCGGCGACTATCTCCGATGTCCTCGAACGATTCAAGGAGCGCCGCGTCGGCCTCAGCGTTGAGTCTCGCTACGACCCAACCCGCGTCCAGCGCGCTGTCGTCGTGCTGCGGGCCTTGTTGGGCGAGCGCGGACGGCAGTACGCGACTATTGAGCCGCAGGTGTCGCAGATTCCGCCCTCGTCGATCGAGGTGATCTTCAACGTGGATGAAGGGCCGAAGGTGAAGGTCGGAAAAATCCTCATTGACGGCAACCAGGTTGTATCCGACAAAGACGTGCGCAAGGCCATGAAGAACCTGAGTCCCATGGGTCTGCCGCACAGCCTGATCTTCGAGAAGCTCTTCAAGAAGACGTTCGATATCCGCAAGCTCGAAGAAGATAAAGAGCGTGTCCGCAACATGTATCAGGAGCGAGGACACTTCAAGGCCACCGTTACGCGACACGAATTGAATACACGAGACGCGACGGGCCGCAACATGTTCCCTGTGCCTTACTTGTTCAAGAAGAGCGGCAAGCGGACCGACGTGACAGTGCACGTCGAGGAAGGTGGCGAGTATCGGCTCGGGAAACTGAGCTTCACCGACGTTGAGCTGTTCCGCGATCCGACCCTCCTGCAGCGTGTCTTTCAGATGCGGGACGGCGACATCTTCGACATCAAGAAGCTCCGTGAGGGCCTCGACAACCTCAAGAAGCTCTACGGCGAGTTCGGTTACATCGACTTCGTGGGTGAGCCGAACTTCGAGTTTCGCGACGCCGAAGCTCCCCCCAAGGTGGATCTGAACTTGTCAGTGGATGAGGGGAAGCAGTTCTTCGTCCGGCGCATTAACTTTAGCGGCAACGATACAACACGCGACAAGGTCATCCGGCGTGAGTTGCTCTTGGACGAGGGTGACATGTTCAACACCCGCGTCTGGGACTTGAGCATCCTGCGTCTGAATCAGCTTGGTTACTTCGAGCCCCTCAAGGAAGAGGACGCGACCGAAATCCGGCGCGATACCCGCAACGGCCTTGTGGACCTGACGCTCAACGTCAAAGAACGCGGCAAGAACACCGTCAGCTTGAACGGCGGCGTCTCCGGTTTCGCGGGAAGCTTCGTCGGTTTCGGTTATGCGACAAACAACTTCCTCGGCCTCGGCGAAACGCTCAGCTTCGACGCGCAGCTCGGCAGCCGCCAGCGCGCCCTGACATTCGGGTTCACCGAGCCCTATTTGTTTGACCGCCCGATCCAGACCGGCTTCACTGTCTTCACGAGCCGCTTTAACTTCAATCAAGGCCGCGAGGCGTCGATCTTTTCGGGCCAAAACCTGGTCCCCTTGTTCAACCAGTTAGGCCAGGACAACTTCCTGGACTTCCGGCAGAATACGCAGGGCTTCACGACGTTCGTTAGCTATCCGATGCGGAACTTCAAGCGTCTCAGTCTCACCTACCGATTTCAGAGGGATGACCTGAGGACGTTCAGCCAATCCGCCGAGAACCTGTTTCGCTTCCAGAACTTCCTCGGCGTGTCCGGACCAAACTCCCTCGAAGGCATCACAACCAGCGAAATTACGCCCGGCTTTTTCCATAACACCGTCAATCATCCGATCACGCCCAGCGGCGGCAGCAGCCTCTTTGCCAGCGTCGCCCTCGCTGGCCTTGGTGGGAACACGAGTTTCGTTCAGCCCACGATCGAGGCGAAGTATTTCAAAAAAGTTGGCGCCCGCGGGCATGTGATCGCGATGCGCTTCATGACGTCGATCGTGAGCGGCTACGGCGGCAAAGTGCCGCCGCCTTTCCGGCGCTCCTATATGGGCGGTGAAAACGACATCCGAGGTTTCGAAATCTTCGGTATCAGCCCCATGGTCTGGATCCCCGACACCACGACCGTGCCGATCTTCAACGACAACGGCACGCCAAGAACCCAGAATCTGATCGTCGAAGGGGTCGAGACGGAAGTGCCGCAGTTTACGACCGTGCCTGTCTACCGGCTTTCGTTTCCCGGTGGCGACACGCGCATGATCTATAACTTTGAGTACCGCATTCCTATTTTCGGACCCGTGACGCTGGCGCCGTTCTTCGATATCGGCTTCAACAAGATCCTGCTCAGCAATCAGGTCCGAATGAACGTCGACCGTGTCGCCGAGTTGAACGCGATGTTCCCGCAAGCGGGAATCGAGCGGCAGATTCAAGTCATTCCCGCCACTCAGAAGACGCGCGTTTCGACCGGTCTTGAGTTGCAGGTCATGATGCCGGTTGTGCAGGCGCCTTTCCGCTTCTATTGGGCCTATAACCCAATGCGGGTCGAGGAGTTTCTGCAACCCCCCATCATCGCCGACCGGTCGATGTTTCCGAACCGCACCTCCTTCGTCCAAGCCATCTCGCCGTTTGGACGGCCGTTGCCTTTCTTCGAGAAGCAGAAGACCTTCCGCTTCACTGTAAGCCGCACGTTCTAAAGGCGAAACAGACCGTCCCTTATGTTAGACTGAGTCAATTCCGTATCGGAATCGAGGATTATCATGTTGCGAACACAGGCTCTCGTTGCGTCTTTTACCCTGCTCATCGGCCTCGCCGGCCTGCCGGCTTTCGGCCAGGAAGCGGGCGGCACACGTGTCGCTCTCGTCAGTATTCAGGACACTATCACCCGCACGCAGGAAGGGCAAAAGCGGACCCAGGAGCTGCGAGAGAAGTATCAACCGGCTCAACAGCAAATCGAAACGAAACAGGGTGATATCGGTCGCCTTCAGAAGCAGTTGGCCGACGGCGCCAACATCATGAGCGACGATCAGACGCGCAAGCTTCAGCGCGACATCCAGTCGGCGCAGCGTGACGCTCAGCGCATGATGGAGGATGCCGAGGCCGAGTATCAAAGAGATGTACAGGCCTTTCAGCAGGACGTCTACGGCAGGGTTCGCACCGTCATTCATGACTACATGCTCGAAAAAGGCTACTCGCTCATTCTCGATATTTCTGCACAGCAGACCCCGGTCGTGGACGCCAAGACCGAACTGCTCATCACGAATGAGATCATCGAACTGTACGATCAGAAGCATCCCGCCGCCGCTGCTACAAGTTCAGTTGCGCCCGTCGCGCCAGCCACCGCCGCCAAACCCTAGCACTCGCCAGTACTCGCGACTTGGCTGAGTCAGCCTTGGTCAGGCGCGGATCCCACAGGTAAACGTAGGGGCACGGCGTGCCGCGCCCGCGCTGCCGAATCGCTCGACAGCCGGCCCTGTCACTCCGTTGTCGGATCCGGCGTCAGCCCTGACTCCAGATGGGGCATTGCGATTTGCAGGGCGGCCAGCCCCATGCCGTCGCGAAACTCTCCGCTGCCGATCATGCGCTTCAATTCGCCGTACGCAACCCTGTGGACGGCGATGTCTTCGGTCTGATCGAGCACCTGTTGCCCCGTCTCCAGATCTTGCGCCAGAAATACGTGGCAAACCTCGTCGGAGAGTCCGCAGTAGACAACGAAGTTTCCCAGCTCCGTGAGACGTCCAGCCGTGTATCCTGTCTCTTCACGCAGTTCCCTCGCCGCCGCATCAAGAGGTGTTTGACCGCCGCTTCCGCCGCCCGGCAACTCGAAAGCAAACTCGCGGCTCGGGAAGCGAAACTGCTTGATCAGTACGATATCACCCTCGGAAGTGACCGCGATAACCATCACCGACGGTGACGATGCCAAGTAGGAGTAAGTGAAGCGATGTCCATCGCTCTTCTTTTCGACCTGATGTTCCTCGATACGAAACCAAGGTGTCTCGTAAGCGATCCGGCGATCGATGGACTGGAAAGGGGCTTGCGGGCTTGGCAGGTTTGGAGGGTGCAAATGGGTGTATTATAAAAGTTTTGGGACACGGAGAGGGATAATATGTGGGGACGCAAAGAGGAATCAGCAGCACCTTCGACCGATACGCCCGCTGTTCGTCCGGCGGCATCGCATGACACCGGCCGATCTCAAGCCGAGAGCGTCGCGGCCAGACCGTCCCCCGGGGCGGACCGTAGCTCCCGCTCTCAGGCCCAAATCGGGAAGGCCCTCAAACTGAAGGGCGAAATCACCGGCAGCGAGGATGTTTACATTGACGGCGAGGTCGAGGGGACGATCGAGCTTCGGGATAACGGTCTTACCGTGGGCCCGAACGGCAATGTGCGAGCCCACGTTAAAGCTCGTTCCATTACTGTCCTGGGCCGCTTGGAAGGAAATGTAACGGCCAGTGAACGGATTGAGATCCGCAAGACAGGCTCGCTCGAAGGTGATCTCGTCACCCCGAGAGTCGTGATCGAAGACGGAGCCGTGTTTCGCGGGAGCATCGACATTTTGAGGCCCGCGCCCGCGCAGTCTGCTCCTGCTTCCGGCAATGCTTCGCTGCATGCTCCGGTGAAACCTCAGAAGGCCCCTCCGGCAATCGCCACAGCCGCTGGCGCCTCGTCGGTCACCGCTCCGGCAGCCGGATCGGCCGGTAATTCGAAGTCGTAACCACTGCCTTCGAGCGGAGCATCGGCCGTTCGTGGAGTTCGCTACGACGCAACGGGTAGACGGCCTGATGCGAGTGTGCTTGTCCATGGGACTTATCGCGCTGACGTAACGGGCTGACGTGACGGGGAAGCGACGGAGTCCGGGCCTCGTCCGCCGGCCAGTGAGAAGGACGTGTCTGCTTTCGTACAACAAGACCCACACCAGGATCCCCTGCGCCGGCCCAGCCGTGGCCTGCGCCACTTCCTGGCGGCGCTGCCCGAAAATGGCTCCCTCCAGGTGCTCGACCTCGGTGGACTGAGCGAGTCGAACGTCAGCTTCCTCAGCGCCCTGGGTTGCAAGATTCACGCCCTCGATTTACTGGCGCTGTTCGATGCCTTCCGCTCAAGCCTGCCCGGCCGAGGTCTCGGCCCCGGTGACGCCGAAGCGTTTATTGAAGAGTACCTCGGATTCCCTCCCGCGAATTTCGAGGCGATCCTCGTGTGGGACGTCCTCGAGTACCTCGACGAGGAAGTCCTTGAGCTGGCCGTGTCACGTTTGGGACAAATCCTTCGCCCCAGCGGTTCGCTGCTGACTTTCTTCCACAACCAATCGAGAGGCGAACTCGTCACTTTGAATCAGTATCAGATCGAGAACGACGAGACCTTGCGCCTGCGCCCGCTGCGGCGGCGCCCGCTGCCTCATACGTTTAACAATCGAAGCCTTGAGCGCTTGTTCGCTGGCTTTAGCTCGGTGAAGTTCTTTTTGACACGAGACAGCATCCGGGAAGTAATCGCCATACGTTAACCTGCGTCTAAGAGACTGGATGCTCCGCTTTTTCCCAGCCGCGCAGTTCGTTGTCCTGATCCTCGCCGCCGCTGTCTTGGCGCCGGCAGCCGACCCCGACGACTATGCGCTTGCTCACGATCACTTCTACAATCTCGAATACGACGAAGCCATTCGGGCTAACAGCCTGTGGCAGAATACCCTGTTTTCAGGCGGCGAGAAGCAGCGGGGTGGCCAGCGGCGCGCCAGCT
>JAQBUE010000137.1 GCA_027624045.1 Acidobacteriota bacterium | reverse complement strand
TACCACTCCCCCAACTGGTCTATTTTTACTCCGCCGAAGTGGTCTAATTTCTCTCCGCCCTTGACAATCCGCGCGCGCGCGCGTGAAAATCTCCAAATCTAGGCCTTTTATTTGCTAGCGGGCGCACGGTTACCGGTTGGGCCTCCCTGGAGATGGAAACCCGCCCTCCCCCCTGGCGGCGTCCCCTGGCCCCCTCGCGCGCGCGATAGGCCAGGCCCCGGTGGCGCTTGCTTCGCGCAGGCGTGAATGGCCGTTGCAGTGTTCTTGCCTGTTGGTGCCTGTTGGTTTTCCCCCCTTTAACCCCCCCCTATAAGGCCAAACACCCCCAACAGGTAACACCTTTCTTGTTGAAAACAAAGACTCGCGCCCTGTTGGTTTAGACTGTTGGGGACGTTTCACAGGGCTGAACTCCCTGCCGTTCGAGGCGTCAAAACGGCCTTGTAGCGCCCTTCGCCGTCGCGTTCGATCTCGCCGTCCTTGGCCATCTCGCAGAGCAGCCAGCGCACCGTGTTGCGGTTCTTGCTTAGCGCCTTCGCCGTGCCGCTCGATGTCATCGGTTCGCCGCTGGAGAGCACGTTTAGCACCGCGTCGCGCTCCGCGCTGCGTCGCACGTCGGCAGCGTCGCCTAATAGGCTCCAACCAGGAACACCGTTGCGCCACAGCTTGATAGCAATTTCGAGCTCGCCAAGACGGCGGCCCACACCGTGAAGCGTGACAATGCCTCGCTTTCGGCTGATAACGAGATTCCCGTCTGTGGCCGCGCCGCGAGCTCGCGTGCCAGAGATTGCATCAAAGGCGTTTTCTGTAATTGCCTTGTTTGTGTGATGCAAGATCAGAACAGTGATGTTCCGCGCGTGCGCCAAGTCTCGAACCCGAGCCAATTCTTCGTATTCGCTCTTGAACACGTCTTGCGTTCTCGCGCCGCTGCTTCGCGTTGCGGCTGCAAGCGTGTCGATGATGATGAAGTCCGCCGCGTCGCGATCGAGAAGCGAGGCGAGTTCGGGCATGCCGGTTTCGGTCAAACGCCCCAACTCAGAAAACCGCTGCATGCGGCCCGGCAGCAGGGCCTTGGCGTCCAGGAAATGCAGCCGCTCTTGAAAAGTCGCTTTGTCCATTTCCAGGTCAAAGTAGTGGACTCGCCCGCCCTTTGCGGGCGTAAACTTGTCGCTGTTTCGGAACACGCCCCGTCCGCAGGCAACGGCCAACCCCATTTGAATCGCGAGATAGCTCTTTCCGCCTTTCTCGCGATCGCAGAGCAGGTATAGGCCCTTCGGTAAGAGGCCGTCGATGGTCCATTCCATGGGCTTGATTTCCTCTCGCATCACTGCCGCGCAGTCGTCACCAACAAGGGCCCGTGGTTCGCCGGCCGCTGCACCGTTCACGCCCTGCCGCAGCGTAGCCCCGTGCTTAACCGCCACGTTTTCTATCTCCGCAACGACTGCCGGGCTACTGACCTCAAACGGCATGGACGCCCTCCAGGGTTGCAATCAGCTCGACCTCGGAGTGTCCAGCGGCGAACCAATCCGTTATGTCTTTTGTCTCCGCAGGGAGATCGTAGAGCCGCAACCGTGCAACGTTGCCCACCAGCTCGCGGAGAATTGATACGGCACGCTCCCATCCGGGCCCATCGTTGTCGGGAATCACAATTACCTCGCGGCCGCGCAGTGCGTCTGTGAATTCGGGCAACCACTTCGCCCCGCTACCTCCCGACGTCGTGCTCGCGGTAAACCCCCATTTGCGCAACGTTTCGACATCTTTTTCGCCCTCGACAACGAACACGATTGCAGCTTCAAGCACCTCCGGCAGCCGATATAAAACGCGCCGCGTCTGGCCAATGCCGTTGACCCACTCGACACCACTCCAGCGCTGCTGATAAAAGCCTTTCGGTTCGGTTCTGACGACGCGGTAAAGCGGTGCGCCATGCTCATCGCGGTAGGTGTACTCAGCAACCACGGCTCGCACCGGTCGCCTTGCCGTTGTTGTCGCCGCACACCCCGCGATCTCCCGCACAGCCGCCGCCGCGTCTCGGAAGTCGCGCCCGGTTAGAGCCATCTCAAGATCGACCGCTGAGCCGCCTCGGCCGCAGCCGGAGTGACAAAACCACAGACCGCTTTCGGGATCGATTGCGAAGGAATCCTGCTTGCCTTTGTGGATCGGACAAGGCCCACGTAACTCGCCGCTCTGTGTCCGGCGAGCCTTCGGTAGGCGGTACGCGTAGTAAGCGCGACTCTCGTTCCGGGATAGTTTCACGCCGACCCCCAGGGCAGTAGCCGTGCCAACACGCGACAGAGCGGTCGCCGGTGCCACGGTGGTGTGGACATGCCGCGCCGCTCATAGCGGTAGTAGATACCCTCCCCGGAGGTCTCCAGTCCTACGTCGCGGGCCCTCACGAATACTGCCCACCCGTGACGCGGGAGCGAAGCCGTCGCCGACCCACCGGGTTTTGCTCTTCTTTCATGCCGGGCGGTTGCTCAGTCTGGCGCTCTAGCCACTGCTCGACGCGACCTCGGTTGTACAGGATCTTCCGCCCTCCGGCGCGCGTGCGCGGTGGTCCTGTCCGGAGAACTGCCCAGCGGTCGAGCGTGCGCTCAGAGCGACCCAGCTGTTGCGCCAGTTCGGCCTTCGTTAGGTAGTCGCTAAGTACCGATTGATCGTCTTTCATGATTCATTTATCTCATTGAAAGACAAGGTGGTAAACAGCTAAAATATTGTTTTGATATTGCACGCAAAGACGAAGCTACTAGACGCCGAGGTGTGGTTCCCGTCGAACGAGGTGGGGATCGACCGCGGTGCGCTTGTGTACAGTCCTGAATCGGATTCTGCACGAGCCGTGTCTCCACGGCCTGGGCTGCTTGAAGAGTTTGTTCGCCTTGCGGACGAACCCGACCACAACATTGAGCGCTACGCTCGGAAGTGGGGATCCTTACGGATCTGCTCTTGCGGATTGCCGTATTACCACAACCCACCTCGACCATGGAATAGAATGGGCAGCACCGTGTCTTGGTGCGCACCGCGTGGCCTTTATACAGACAAAAGGCCGGACGGGTTGTTCTGGGAGCCGCTGGACGACTGGCGACATTGGTCAAGGGCGGCTAGATCGATTCTCAACATTATCGGGGAACTCCGGGAGGGCCGATTGCCCAAGGCGTTGGACTGGCAGCGCGTCTACTCGCGGTCGGGATCGACACACCCTGCTCCGTGGTGGAGGCGTGACGACGGAGTCGATTTCGAGCGGGTTAAGATCGCGGATGTCGTGAACGAATGGTTGATCCTCGGCGACGTCCGCCCCGTCCTGCACTGGGAGGATTGGCAGTCAAAGCCCTCACAAGTGAAGATGCATCAGCCGGGGTTGTACCCTGCCATCGCCTATCAACTGACGCTCTCCGTTTCAACCCGTCGCGTCGTCGCTATCTGCTCGGGATGCGGATTTGGTTACTTTCCAGCAAAAGCGCCTTCGCCCGGCCAACGCAAGTTTTGTGATGACTGTCGAGATAGAGGGGTCGATAAAGATCTAGCGATGATGGAGTTTCGGAAGCGCAAACGCGACGCTAGCGCGCTCTTTCGACAAGGCGTTCCGTCATCGAAGATTGCGAAAAAGGTTGGGTCGAGGGAATCGACTGTCCGCCGCTGGGTCCAGGCTTGGGGAGGATCACTCCGCTTCGCTAAATCGTGACGACTTCGGCCTTTTCGCCGCTCAGACGTCCGGTATCGTGCATGCCCCTCGCGGCTCGATCCGCTCCCGTAACTATTCGCGGTCGGTCCCCGTGCTCGCCGGTATCGCCCTTGGCTTCCCAAAGCTCACCAAACAGTAGTCAAAGCTGATAAAGCCCCCTGTTAGCCATCTATTGCCACGACCTTCGCCGACTCTGTTCCGCCGACAATCTCGCGAAGCCGCCGATCCCATTTCATGAGCGCCCTGCGCTTTTCTTGATCGTAGCCGTGTCGGTCGTAGACCGAGGTAACGCCCTTCTCTGTGTGATTGAGAATCTTCCCGATTACCAGGCGCTCGACACCAAGCGACGCGAGATGAGACGCAACTGAGCGTCGCAAGTCGTGAGGCGTGAAGTGCACAACGTCGAAGTGGTCCAGGTTCCACTTGACGGCATTGGATAGCCCACCCACGGTCAGCGCCTTAGGCCCTCGTGACGACTGGAACACGAATCGGCTCCCCTTAGCCCCCTGTTTCAGTAACTCCCGCGCAAGCGCCGTTAGCGGCACACGGTGCGCCAAGCCGTTCTTGCTTCGTTCTTTGGGAATAGTCCACCACTCGCGGGCCGCGTCCAGTTCGTCCCAGGTCAGCCCGCATGCTTCGCCGCTCCGCTGTCCGGTCGCAAGCATGAACCGCACCGCAAGCCGCGATTCCGGCCCCATGGCCGCGTCGTCAAGCTTCCCCCATACCGTGCGGATTTCATCCTCACTCAGAACGCGGTCACGCGAAGATTTCTTGGCGGGAGGCTTAACTCCCCAGCAAGGATTCGCCTCGACAAGCTCCCGCTCAACTGCCCAATCAAAGAGGGTCCGAATCACGCTCAGTAGATAATTGCCAGCAATCGGGGTTGCATGTGCTTTTGTCTCGACAAGCCGAATCACGTCGCGTCGCCGGATGTCCTTCGCTTTGAGATTGCCCCAACCGGGTAGCACATCCCGCTCCAGGTAGAGCCGGTCTGCGTTTCCTGTTTTCTTTCTGGAAGCATGGCGAGCCAAGTATTCAGCCGCGATGTGAGCAACCGTAGGAGCCGCCCGGCGCTCCTGTTTCTCAGCCAGGGGATCTTCGCCCTGGTCAATTAGGACGCGGAGGTCTTTCGCGCGCCGTCGTGCGCCTGTGGCGCTCCAGGCAGGCCATGAACCTATCGTCAGCCGTCGTTCTCGTCCTTCGGTTCGATAGTTCAGGATGAAGGCCCGGTGTCCGCCCGTGGTGACACGAACTCCGAAACCGCTGACCTCATCGTCGTAGCTGATCCGGTTCCCGCGTTCGGGCGGTTCCAGGGCCTTGATGGTCTTCTCTGTGAGTCGCAAGGTCGCCCCCTCATGTCCGCACCGTGTCCGCGCATTTGTGCGTTTCGACTGTCTCAGTGTGACAGTGACCGTCCGTCAATGTCAATGATAAAGCGATCTTTATAAGGCACTTACAGAGGGAAGAGCTTTAGATTCAGGTGGGCGACTCAGTGTCCATGAAGTGATAGCAGATCATGTGGCAGATGATCATGTGGGCATCTTCGATGCGGCCCATGTGAGGTTCGTCAACGTGCAGGCTTAGGTCAACCAAGGGCCGCAATTTGCCTCCGTCGCGGCCGCTCAGTCCGATGGTATAGCAGCCGGCCGAGCGCGCGTATTCGATGGCGTGGATGACGTTGGGGGAGTTGCCGCTGCCGCTGATGGCCATGACAACGTCGTTGGGGCGGGCGAAGTTCTTGAGGTGTTCGGCGAAGACGGCGTCGTAGCCGACATCGTTGGCGTAGGCGGTCAGCGTGGCGACCTGCTCGCTGAGCGCCATGATGCGGAAACGCTGTTCGCGTCCGTAACTCGCACCCTTGACCATGTCGCAGGCGAAGTGATTGGCCGTGGCGGCACTGCCGCCGTTGCCGCAGACGAAGATCTGACGGTCTTCGGCGCGTGCCTCGACGAGAACGCGGATCGCCTCATCCACCTTGGGCAGTTCGATGGAACTCAGCGTGGCATCGAGCCGGTTCTTATAGTCGGCGGGAAACGTCATGATTTTGACCGGACGGCGCCGTTCTCAAGAACTTGCGCGCGCGCGATGACTTCGCGGGCGGTGGCGACGCCGGTACCCGATTTCGCGATCGTAACGCTGGAGACGAGGTTGCCAAAGCGTGCGGCCTGCTCCAGATTGCCCGACGCTTTCAGGGCCAGCACCAAGCCGGCGGCAAAACTGTCTCCCGCACCGCAATCATCAACGAGTGCTTCGGGCGCGATGGCGGAGACGGTCTTGCGTCCCTCGTCGTCGAACAGCATCGTTCCCTTGCTGCCGCGAGTGACGACGAGGGGCGCGAACCCGATGGTCCGCCGCAGGCGCGGATAGTCGATCTTCCCGAAAAGCTTCTTACAGGCCGCGATGGCTTCGCGCTGATTGGCTTTGGCCAGAGTGTGACGGAACCGCTCGATGCGGGTGCGCGAATCGGCAAGCACGACCTTGTCGGGGAAACGCTCGGCGACATCGGTGACCACTTCGCGGAAAGCATCGGACATGATGCCACCGTGTTCGGTTTCGGATTGATCGGAAATGACGATAACGTCGAAGTCCTGAAACACAGAGTGGAAGTTCGCGATCAGCTGGTCTTCGACTTCGCTCGCGAGCGGCTGGTTGTTGATGAAGTCGACGCGGGGCTTGTCTTCCTTGCCGGTCTTGGTGTTGATCAGCTTGCTGTAGGTGTAGGTTTGGAGCTTGTCCGAGGCGACGAGGAGGCTGTAGTCGATGTTGCGGGAGGCCAGCGCCCGCTGGAGTTCAAAGCCGAAGCCGTCCTGGCCGATGGCGCCGATGACCGCCACGTATCCGGCACCGAGCGCAGCGAGGTTGTTGGCAACGGTTCCGCCGGCGCCCGTGCTGACTTCGGTGCGCACGATGCCCAGCCGCGGAATCTGGGTTTCGCGCGACGGGTCGGACTCGCGGGGATCATAGTGGCACCAACGGTCGAGGCAAATATCGCCGACCACAAGCGCCCGAATCCGTTTGAACCGCCTTACGAGAGTGCTGGCCTTCATGATGTCTCGTCTCCGATCAATGCCCTCCGCAGAGCCGGCACGGTGGCGCGGTGGTCGCCGCAAACATAGTAGCTGCGTCCGCCATCGACGACCGTTCGCACAAGTATGGTCTTGTGTGGGCGGAAATAGTAGCCGGGATCGGTTTTCGGAAGCTCTTTTTGGTAGTCACCTTGGATCGGAACCAGGTCGAAAACAGCGGTTGTGAAATCGCGGATCTGACGGTCTTCCTGATGCGCGACGTTGCGAGCCATCGAGAGCGCCTTGAGATAGACCTCAGGACCCATGATGGCCGACCCGAAGCTGAACATGACGCCGCCTTCGAGCTGCTCAACGGCGCGGGTAAAGATCAGGAAATCGCGGTAGCTGGCTTCCCCGAGCGCGGCACCGTCACAGTTCGGGTGTTCGTGCGTGATGTCGTAGCCGATGCCAACGTGAACGGAAATCGGAATCGAAAGTTCGTAGGCCGCGCCCAGGATGCTGACGTCGCGGTGTGGATAGTCGCTTTCGAAAATACGGCGTCCGATATTCTCACCGAGCCCCAAATTGGAATCAGCCGCCTCGCGGGCCCAATCGTTCAGCAGGCCGGTTTCTTCCCACAGGCCGAACTCGCCGCTGCGGATGTAGCGGGCGACGCTTTCGGTTGTGGCGCCAATGCGGGCCAGTTCGTAGTCGTGGATGGCGCAGGCGCCGTTGACGGCAAGATGCGTGATCCAGCCGCGCCGCAGCAAGTCGATGATGTGCCGCGATGTTCCCATCTTGATGACGTGGGCGCCCATCATCCAGAGACGCGCGGCATTGCGGTCTTGGGCGGCGTGCGCTTCGGACGCGATCACGGGAAGGTCTGGATGCTCGAAAGGCAGCGCATCGCCGTCGAGCTTCAGGACATAGCGCAGATCCATGTCGTGAACTCGCTCGGCCAACGGGCGCAGGCGAAGGCGGCTGCGATCAAAAACGGGATATTTCGATGTCATGAGAGTACGGCGGATAAAAGGCTCCGAACTCTAGGATATCCATTTGCGGGCGGGTCCGCGAATCAATGCTGGATCGGGGAGAGCTCGCGCAAGCGTTTGACGATGCGGCTGACCTTCTCGACGGCGTAGTCAACTTCCTCTTCCGTGTTCCAGCGGCCGAGTCCGAAGCGCAGCGACGCTTGCGCCAGGGAGTCGCCGATACCCAGCGCGCGGAGCACGTGACTGGGCTGCGGCGTTGCCGTCGTACAGGCCGAGCCGCTGGAAACAGCAATGTCATCGAGCCCCATCAGCAGGGTCTCGCCGTCGACGCCCGCGAAGCTGACGTTGAGGTTATGCGGCAGGCGCAATTCGAGGCTGCCGTTGACAGCAATGTCATCCGTTGCCTTTCGCAGCCCGTCGAGCAATCGATCGCGTAGCGCGCAGAGGCGCATTGATTCAGTCGCCATCTCGGCGGACGCGATCTCACAGGCCTTCCCGAGTCCTACAATTCCGGGGACGTTGAGTGTACCGGAGCGAAATCCGCGCTCGTGGCCGCCGCCGTCGATCAGAGGTGTCATTTCAACACGCGGATCACGCCGCCGAATGTACAGCGCCCCGACACCCTTGGGTCCGTAGAGTTTGTGCGCGGTGAGTGAGAGTAGGTCAATTCGGTCGGCTTCAACGTCGATGGGGATCTTGCCGGCAGCCTGTGCAGCGTCGACGTGCATTGTCACACCGTGTTGCCGCGCGAGTGCGCCGATTTCGGTGACCGGCTGGATCACCCCGATCTCGTTGTTCGCGTGCAGGATCGAAATGAGAATGGTGTCGCCGCTGATGGCCCGCGCGATACGATCGACCGCTACCAGGCCGTCCGGCTCGACGGGGATGTAACTGACACGGTAGTCGCCCTGTTCGAGGCGCTGCAACGAATCGAGCACGGCCTTGTGCTCGGTTTGCAGAGCAATGATGTGGTTGCCCTTTGGGCGTCTCGCGGCCGCCACTCCCTTGAGCGCCGTGTTGATCGACTCGGTGGCACCGCTGGTGAAGACGATTTCGCGGCTTCGCGCACCGAGTAGATCGGCAACCTGGGCTCTCGCCGTTTCGACCGCCTGTTCGGCACGCCAGCCGAAGGCGTGATTGCGGCTGGCGGGGTTCCCGAAGTGCTCGCTGAAATAGGGCAGCATCGCCTCGACGACACGCGGATCCACGGGTGTGGTCGCATGGTGATCCATGTAGATGGGAAGCTTCATTGCGAGCGGGCCTGCCCCGCATCAGCCAACTTCATCCTAACCCGCAACTTCCATTCCAAAATCTGAATCCTCCGCCACCCAGCGGCCATCTTCAAGCCGAGCCGCGACTGGCAAGGAGCGGTGCGAACCCTCGACCGGCCGCGAGCCCCGAAGTATCCAGCCCCTCCGGTGGCGAAACAGACCTGGATTCTTCACCCGCGATGTTGCCCCAAAGCCATCCGTGCGAGCCGGACAGCGTGCGCATAGGCGGCATAGCCCGCCAGGTAGATCAGCGCAAACGGGAAGGCCAGGAATTGAGCGATCGTGCGCGCCGCGGATTCATCGAGCAGGCCGGTCCTGTACATCCAGAAGCGGACGAGGTGATCAAAGTGGGCGCGGTCGAGCCAGAAGTAATCCGCGTTCTCGTTCGCGATCAGGAACTTCGCGGGCAGAAGACACAACGCGGCAAACCGCCAGCGCGCCATGATCGGCAGGTCGTCATAGAGCACGGCGGCGATCGAGTGGCGGTAACCTCGAATCTCACGCAGCAACCGCCAGCGCGCGTGGTCGTCCGTGAAGTCAGTGACGCGCCATTCCTTCGCGGCGGTATCGGAGCTGAGATTCTCCGGCCGCCCGGGCAGGCAGGTGAGCAGGTCGATGACGACTTGCTCGCCGAAGTCCCTCCGCAGGTGCGGGATGAGCTTTTCGGCGACTTCGCGGTTGCCGCTCTCAATGAGCAGGATTCGTTGCACATCGGGAATGCGGCGGCTAAGGACCCAGCGCATCGCTCATTCTAATCTGCCAGGCTTTGAGTGGCCGGATGCGGTCCGTCGACTCTGTTAGTCAACGCGTACGGACCCGGTCCTGTGAGGCCGACCCTCGGCAGCAGCCTGGCGGCGAACCGACCTAACTGCCGCTTGTTCCAGAGGCAGCTTCCGCCGGAGCACGCCGTATCGTCTGTATGAAGATCGGGACTGCCGGAATGTTTTTCTGGCTCCCTTTCTCCGTTGTCTCGACGCGGCTGATGGCCTCAATAACATCCATACCCTTGACGACCTTGCCAAAAACGCAGTATCCGACACCGTCCTTGTGCTTCTCCGGATCCAACTGAGGGTTATTGCGCACATTGACGAAGAACTGCGACGTGCCGCTTTGCGGGTCCTCGCCTCGAGCCATCGCGACCGTTGCTTTGAGGTTCTTCAAACCGTTGCTCGATTCATTGGGGATCGGGTCACGAGTCCACTTGGTCGTCAAGCCGGCCGTGCCAAGCGAAAACCCTCCGCCCTGGACCATGAAATTCTTAAGGACGCGATGGAACAGCGAGTGGTCGTAGAACTTCTGGTCGACATACGAGAGGAAATTTTCCACCGTTTTGGGTGCCGCGTCCGCGTCAAGTTCGATCGTAAAATCGCCCTTGGTTGTCTCAACGAGCACGAGATGCTTTCCGGTCAGAGGCTCCGGGGGCTTCTCCACCTCCTTCTCGACCTTCGGTTCCGACTTCGCGACATCGGGTTCGGAGCCGCAACCCGTCAACAGTGGCAAGAAAGCCACCAAGAGAACAGCAAGAGCGATTTGGAGACGATTCATAGCCTCCTCCTTTCCCATGTCTCGGTTCGAGAAAGAGCGACGCGGGCTACAGCGCGGCCACGGCATCAGCTCAATCCCGGTTGGATTCTACCACCGAAGGGCCGCCGGTTGTAAAGGGTGGTTCAGAGTTTTCCGGAACCCAATGGGTTTCCAGAATGCCCAGATAGTGGCCGGCGACCTCTTCCAAGGAGTGGCGGCGGTTCACGTAGGCCGCCGCGTTTCGTCCGAAGTAGGCGCGGGCATCGGCGTCTTCGACGAGCCATTGGAGATAGAAAGCGAGCATCTCAGTTTCCGATTCTCCTGGATCGACGCGGATAACCGCGTCATCGGGAAGAGCTGAGTTTTCCTCGTTACGCGTGACAAGAACCGCCTTGCCGTGTGCCATCATGCACATCACCAGCCCCGACGTTTCGCCAGCCGATGGGTAACGGAGATTGACGCCGATGTCGGTTGCCTGCAGCAGCCGTTCGAACTCTCTTTCACTTACATAGGGCCGCCGGATAACGCGCTCGTTGTCGAGTCGCGGTGAGAGAGCCTGCTCGTAATCGGGAGCGCTGAATTCACCGGCGAGTAGGAGCCGATGTGGGGCGGAGAGGAGCCCCGCGGCGTCCAGCAGCGTCCGCACCCTTTTCGCCGGGCGCAGATATCCCAGGCACGAGATCAGCGTCTCGCCGTCCGCCACACTTAGTTCCGAGCGAATCGCCTGGCGCTCTTTCGAAGAACTAGCCGCCGCTTGGTCGATGAAGTGCGGAACCTCATACACCGGCGTCGGCGCGTTTCCGGCTGGGACGGCCTGACGAGCCATGTGGGCAGCGGCGGGATTGTGAACGATGATAGCCCTGCTGTGCTCAACCAAGCGGCGCAACAGGGGATGCCGGAAGTAGCGCTGATCAGCGGCCGAAACACGCCGTTGCAACCAAAGCTGTTCGGCGCGATCACGCGACCATTCGCCGTAGTTGTAGACGAACTCTTCGACGTACTGCTCTCGCGGGAACCAGCCGAGCGCGAAGTGCTGCAGCATGGCGTCGTGCAGAACAACGACGCCCGGTTTGGCGAGAGCGGCTTCGTAGACCGCCCCGTGCAGGCCGCTATTGCCCATGTGGTAGAGCGCAACGTCGCATTGATCGATGCGGTTGAGATCAGGTGGGTCGATCTCGACGACATCCATGTGCTTGGCGAGCTCGCGCCCGAGGCGTGCGGCATAGTCAGCAATGCCGGAGCGGGTCGGCGGAAGAGGAGAGACGAGCGCGACTTTCACGCCTTGTAGGTCCGCTCGCCGAAGATCGCCGTGCCGACACGCACGAGGGTAGAACCTTCCTCGATCGCAACCTCAAGATCGTGACTCATCCCCATCGAGAGCTCAGCGAGGTTGTGCTGCTCCCCGAGTGCGCGCAGCCGGCGGAAATAGGGCCGGGCCGCCTCAGAATCCTCAGACCACGGCGGCATCGTCATCAAGCCTCTCAAGCTCAAGTGAGACAGGCCGCGAACATAGTCCGCCACCTCGGCGATTTTTGTCTCTTCGAGTCCGCCCTTGGATTCTTCCGTCGAAAGTTTTACTTCGAGGAAAACGTCGAGTGGCTCGCCGCAGTCGTTCAAGCGCCGCGCAAGTTTGATGCTGTCGACAGTTTGAATCACTTGGAACAAGCGCGCCGCCTGCTTGGTCTTGTTGCTTTGGAGCTTGCCGATGAAGTGGAACACAGCCTCGGGCAGGTCGCCGAGTTCGCCCGACTTCGCGTCGAAGTCCTGAATGTAGTTCTCTCCGAACTGCCTCTGGCCGGCTTCGTAGACGGCACGGATGTCGGCGGCGGGCTTGGTTTTCGAAACGGCAACGAGCGTGATCTCGTCGGGGTTCCTGCCGGCCTGACGCGCCGCCTGAGCGATGCGCTCCTGAACCCGGCTAAGACGCTCGCTGATCATTGCCCCATTCTACCGAGTCGATACTTACGGCCCAAATAAGATGCGCCCAATGCGCCGAAGCGCCTTGCCGAATGTTCTGTAGAAATCAATCACGTTGGTCTTCTCAAAGACCGCACATTGCCAAGATGTTATGGCCTCGGACGTTATAATCGCAGCTTGAGTTGGCCCGGCGCGTTCATCAGTTTCGAAGGTATCGACGGCAGCGGCAAGACGACGCAGCTTCGCCGGCTGGCTTCGTTTCTCTCGGCTCGCGGCCATGCGGTTACCCTTGCCCAGGAACCCGGCGGGACGCGTGTGGGCGGCGAGATTCGAAAGCTCTTGCTCGATAAGGCCAATTCCGATTTGCGGGCGATCCCCGAATTACTACTGTATTTCGCGTCGCGTGCACAGAACATCGAGGAAGTAATTCTGCCGGCGCTCGAAGGGGGCGGCGTCGTTTTGGCCGACCGCTTCACTGACGCCACCATGGCGTATCAGGGTTACGGCCGCGAACTCGGCGGCGATGCCGTGCGGTGTATCGAGGCTATTGCTTGCGGCGGCGTGAAGCCGGACCTCACGCTGTTACTTGCAATCGACCCGGCGAGCGGCGTGCGCCGCGCCCTCGACCGCAACGCCCATCAACGCGACGACGAGAGCCGCATGGAGCACGAGAGCCGCGAGTTCTACCGGCGGGTCGCCGAAGGATACGACCACTTGCTGCAAGCAGAGCCCGAACGAATCAAGAAGATCGATGCCGACGGCACCATTGATGACGTGGCCGCCGCTATCGAATCGGAAGTTGAGAGTTTTCTCAGCCGGAGGTCCCCGAAGATTCCCCGAGGTTCCCGGAGCCCGGCATGACGTTCGACAACTTTATCGGCAACGCTTCTAACGTGGCGGCACTTCGGCGGATGATCGTCGCGCAGCGTCTTCCGCAGACGCTGCTGTTCGCGGGCCCGGCCGGTGTGGGCAAAGCTACGCTCGCCCGGCTCATCGCGGCGGCGATCAATTGTGACCGCGCGGTGGGCGATATCTGTGGCGCTTGTTCGAACTGTCTGCGTACACTGCAGGCCGATCTTTCGCGGGAAGAATTCCGGCAGCAGATCGCCGAAAGAGAGAAGCTGCCGTCAGCGAAGCGGTCGGAGAACCCGTTGGTCGTTTCGACGCATCCTGACTTTCTGATCTTTCCGCCCGACGGGCCTTTGCGGATGATCACGATCGAGCAGGCACGTCTGCTGCGCGACGCCGCCCAGTACCGGCCGTCGGAAGGCCGCCGCCGGATCTTCCTTATCGATCACGTCGACAGGGCCAACAACGAAGCGGCCAACTCGCTGCTCAAGACGCTCGAAGAGCCGGCTGATTCCCTGACCCTGATCTTGACGGCCGAAAACCCCTACTTCCTGCTGCCGACGATTCGATCCCGCTCGATCCCGTTTTACTTCGCGCCGCTTTCTGGGACTGAGATGGAGCGCTTCCTCGATGCGCATCCGTCGATTCCCGCTGCTGATCGCGGCCGGCTTGTCGGTTGGGCCCAGGGCAGCCCCGGACGCGCCTTGGCGCTTGATATCGATGAATATGCCGAACGCCGCCGCGCCATGCTCGCGCTGCTCAGCAGTTCGCTGGGAGTTTCCTCGTTCGGCAATCTTGTAGCCCACACCGACGCGCTCGCTCGCAATCGTCACGAGCGCCTGGACCTGCTCACCGAATCACTCTACGGCCTGCTGCAAGACCTACTGCACCTGCGGCACGGCTCGGCGCGTCCACTAATGCATGAAGACATTCGTGGCGACCTGGAGGGCTTGGCGCGGGTAGCGTCGTTTGACTGGATTGAACGAGCTGTCAAAGAGCTAGCGGACCTCGACGCGCTACAGCGGCGCAATATCCAGAAACAGATCGCACTCGAGGCTCTAACGGTCGGTTTGCGGCAGGCGGCTCGGACAGGAACCTCCTAGCCGTCGCCTTAGCCCGAAGACTGACTAGCCATATATTGATCGTGTCAACGCAATTTAGAAAGATCCCCTGATTGAGCAAAGTAGAACGTTCCCCTG
>JAQBUE010000136.1 GCA_027624045.1 Acidobacteriota bacterium | reverse complement strand
ATAGAAAAAGGGGCCACGGTTCGAAACGAACCGTGGCCCCTTGGTTGTGAGGGGTAGGAGTCCAGCCCTCTAGTTCTCTGAGTGGGCCTGTTGGTTGCCCTTCGTGATCGTACCTTCCACTTCGAGTACGACTCCGTCACTGTCCGAGATGACCATCCTGGCGGTGTCGGAAACCTTGCCCGGCTCGCCGTCATCAACGAACGTGAACGCGATCGTCGCACCTGACACGCCGTTCAAGCGGCCAAGGCCACGGCCTGTCATCGTGTCGAAGCCCGCTACCGGGTTCTGCTCATCCTTTTCGGGGTCATCGGTGCAGATCGCCTCGGTCAATAATTCCATATGGAAGCGATGTCCAGGCCAGTTGACTTCGAGGTTGTTGGGCCCACCGTCACAATGCAGCGTGAAGCCATGAGTTACGCGCGGGTTCTTATTGTCGTTCTCGTGGAAGACGCTGCCGCCACCGGTCATACGGCCTTGCTTCGGTTCCGGGTTGTCGCCGCAGTTCTCAATGATCGAAATGATCGAAATGATCGACAGGGCCGTGCCTTCGCCGCTGAAGGGAACCTGTGTGAGTTGCCCGCCCGTGGCATTTGCGTAATCAGTCATGGTGGTCAGTGCGTCAGCGTTGTAGCTTCCATCACTGAGAGCGACAAGAATCGGTTGGATGATCACACCCTGCAAAGCAGCCTCCGCCGCCATGGCAGCCGCCTGATCGCTGTCTTCGGTGCCGATGAAGTTATAGCGACTATCCGTGCCGCCCGGTGCGTTGTCGGTGATGAGGAAGATGACCTTCGTCGGGGCGGTAAACGTGCCGGTCCAGTCATTCCATTGCAGCCGTGGCCAGTCGTTGGCCGAAACCGGCAGTGCAAGGGGAAACGTTGCATCCGGGCCCGGTCCGCCGATCATGCTGGGGGTCTGCGGAAGAGCCTGCAACACGGTCCTTAGCGCCTCGGTGGTAATTTCCGGCAGGGAGCCACCTCCGGCCGCGGCTGGCAGATTGCTGATTGAGGTCTCTACATCAGCAATATCGGAACCGAGGTCTCGCAGCGGGATGATACAGTCTCCCACAGCGCCCACTCCGCAGGCTCCGCGGCGACCCCTCCCAGGTCCTCTAGGCCGCGCCGTTGCACCGCGCCAAATGCCGCCTTGTCAACGCGGTCCCTTACCTTGGCGGGCAGATCCCGGTGCAGCGCTTGACGCAACAAGTATTTAGGCCGCCCTGAATCCGGGATTCTTGCATAAAACGGAATCGCCAAGACAAACTCGACGAACCGTCGGTCAAGGAAGGGATGCCGCAACTCAACACCCATGTGCGCCCGGCGCTGTTCGAGTATTTCGAGTATCCGGCTCACCCGGGCACTTGCCAGTGTCGTGAATACCGTCTGTTGTACGACGGAAGGATAGAGGCGGCGCGGTCGCTGTTCCGAAGCCACATAGCTTTCCATTTCGGCCGCAAAATCCGGACGAAGCCAGCCAGGTGCTCGCCACGGCGCGTGCGGGCGAATGCGCCGCAATGACCGCTTCAAGATGGCGGGCGCGGCCAGGCGCGCCAGCGCCCTCGGGTAGTGCGTCCAGCGCCGCCCCACTATCCGGTCAATCGACCACAGCAGCCGCGCCAAAGCTAGATATGATCCCGCCGCGCTCAGATCGCGCAAGATGTGAGCGTCGAACAATACCTGATCGCCACCCGTACCCGTCAGAACCACACGTGCGCCGCTAGCGGCAAAGCTCTCGGGCACGGCCAGACTTTCACCGTCAGGAAGTTGCGCGTACGGTGCGTCCAGACGCCGGAACTCCTCCAGCAGGCCAACCGATTGCTCCGGTTCCAACGCCACGTAGGTACGCCGCGCAAACGGCACGTGCGACGAAATACTTTCGCTATACTCGCGCTCGTCGCAATCTAGACCCGGGTAGAGTGCCGACAGGGTCTCCAGCTTCGGACAAGCGATCGAACCCTCTCGATATCCAGCCGCCGCCATTACAACCACTGCTGACGAATCGTAGCCTCCACTCAGTTCAGCAATCGCCGGGCAGTCCATCTGAAGCCGTCGCACGACGGCCTCCTTGAGATGAAATCGAACGCCCTCAAAGAGCTCCGTCTGATTGGCGAACGTATGGCTGCGGCCAGGATCGGGATGCCAGTGTCGGGTCTCTTGCAGAGCGTCACCCGCCCCGCCCGATAGCATATGGCCGGAGCGCACAAATCTGACGTCCTCGAAAAACGTTCGCCCAGCGTCCTGATAGCGATTGACAAGCACTTCCCCGACCGCCAAGTCATCCGGCTCCACGGGCACATAGGGCAGGCATAGAATCTGCTTCGGTTCAGAGGCGAACACAAAGCGGTCGCCCCGCGACCAATACACCAGCGGCTTCACTCCAAACGGGTCCCGAGCCGCGAAGACTCGCCGCGAACCAGCATCCCAAATGACGAAAGCAAAGTCGCCATCCAGCAGGTCTGGGGTCGCCTCACCGTACCGCTCGAACAAAGCCAAGATGATTTCCGCGTCTGACACCAAGTCGCGAAACCACTCCACGGCTCCCAAACGCGACAGCAGATCAGTTCGGTTATAGAGCCGTGCGTCGGCCACGATGGCCTTCGAGCGATTCGGCAACCAGACCGGCTGAGCCCGCCACTTCAGCTCGTCGTGGCGAAGGGCCATGCGCGCATGTGCCAACCCGACCAACCCGTCGATTTCAGACTGCACACCGTCCGGCCCGCGGTGAGCCATCAGGCGCATCATGCGTTCTAAATTATCAGCGGGGACAGGCGCGCCGTCCCACTGAATGATCCCGGCGATACCACTCATTGCGACTGGCCCGGCCCTTCGATCATTGGGAACACCTCTCGGCGAAGTTGCCGCGCATGCGCCGGCAGACCTTGAATATCGTGGGGGAGTACCACTGAAAACGCCGCCACGCGATCCGCGATCCTGCCCAGACCGTGAAACTGCACGCGCCAGCTGCTAGCGGAACGGAGCTCGCCAAACGAGTTTTGACACAGACCAGCCAAGGCCTCTTTCTTGTCAAGCGCCGTCGTCACAAGACCTTGCCCGAATGCCGATCGGCCCAAGAAGCAGATCGCGCCGAGACGCAGGGCGACCGTTGCCCCGCCCTCCACCCAAGGTACGACGACGCAATCGTTTCTCATACGCACGGGAAGCAGATCGTCGGCGATCCGAGTCAAGCCCTGTTCACAAAGGGTGCTGGCCAAAGTCGATTTCCCTGCCCCACTGCCCCCCCAGGAACGCGACGACCCACTCGCCAAAACGCACGGCCGAACCATGAACGACGATCTTCCCCTGCAATGCCGATGCGAATGGCACGACTCGGCGCAGTTCCGCCCCGTAGTTCACAGTCGAAGGGCCAATATCTTCTAGTTCAACTTGCATGCCATCTCCGCGAAAATAGGCCGGAGGCATTCCCGCTTGATCTAAAAGATGCCATTCATTCGTGAAGCGGCTCCGGTCCAGCGCGCGCCGAAACAAGACTTGAACCTCACCATCCACCGAGCGGCCGTCCTTCTGTTCAGCGACGGGCCGGTTGGTTGTCACCATCAAGCCCGCGACAGGACACTCCCGCATCGCCACTTCCGGGCGAGGCTTGAACGAGAGCGGAGACTCGGAGAACGTAGGCACGTCAGGATGAAAGGTTGCCGGCTTCCTCCAGCAGGTTGCGCTCCTTGAGCGCTGCAATCAACTCGGCTAGGTCCCGCTGAAGCTCCGGCCGTTCGACATCGTACTCGCCGAGCAGAAGTTCCGTGATCTGCTCGCCGCTGTGACCCTGTTCCAACCCCTGCCAGAACCGCGTCCCTACCTCATTGAGGCCGAAGTAGCGTCCGCTCTCTACGTTGAGGACAACGGCCTCACCGTCCAGCACCTGAAAGATAACGTGCTCGGGAATTTTCCACCCACTCGCTTCTGGATTTGCGTCTGGCATCGGCTGGTTCAAAGTCCCAAGGCCCCAAGGAGATCGATCGGAACCGGGGGGCAATGTCATTATCCCAAACCGGCACTCGAAGCCCTTTGGGTCGCGCTCTTGCGGTTGAGTTCGATGAGGTAATCGACTACTCCGACTTCCGGCCGACCGCCAGAACCGGCACTCCCCGCGCGCCTAACAGCGGCTGAAAATCAGTGTTCGGATCACCAGGCTCATTGATCGCCACTCCCACATGCTCCACCCAGGCATGGCCTTCGACCTTACCATTCTCGTGTCGCACGCCCAGTTTAAGTTCGGCACTCATGCCTTCCTGGCCCAGCAGCCGAAGCAAGGTTAACGATCGCGGCAGGCAGGCAAATCGCCCAATATGCCGCTGCGCCGCCACTTTGACCAATACACCCACTTGAGCCGCTCGCTCCGAGGGCCGCTTCGGCGGCTCTACCGCGCGGACCGTCGCCGCCCAGGCATGTGTCCGAGGAAACCGCCTTCCCCGCACTCCCGCCGCGATGATCGGCAGCAAGCACCAAGCGCGCGCAAGGACGCCCCAATCGCGGCTTGACCACTCCGCCGCCTGGGTTAAACGGCGACGCCAATTCAGCGACGGACAGATTGCCGCAGCGCCCCGCAGAGCCAAGTTGCGGTAGCGGTGCACCCATACCTCTCCCGTTGAAGGCGTCGAACCGTCCGGGCGGCTCCAATGCCGCGGCGCCGGTATTAGCCAGCTAGCAATCCGTCGTGCGCCCTGCCCGGGGCTGTCCATCCGCAGAAGCTGCATCGTCGGATGGTGCCAAAACGGCGACGACTTGCCGTTGATAAGCCATCCCTCCGCCTGCAGCGCCAAGCGCCGTCCGCTAGAGGAGAAAGGCCGGGGCACGGCGTAGCGGCTTGCCGGGGCGCCCGCAAACAAACGTCCGCACAATTCCAGACTCCCCGCGCATCCCCGGGTCGCTCCTACGGCCTGCGCCAATCCTCAGAAACGGTCCCAGTTGAGCACTGTCCCCCGCTCGCGCAGAAACAGTTCAATGTCTGCCAACCACCTCAAGTCGAGCCAGAGGTGTTTAGCAGCATGTCGAGATAAATATACAAGACACGCTTCAGGATCAAGAAATAAATCACCGTCTGGCAATTCCGCCGCTACCCAGTCCCAGTGCAACTCTACTGCGACCGCATGGTGCCCCGTCATGCGAATCTCCGGGAAGTGATACGACGCTCGGCGCGCTAGCCGCTCAAGTGCTGGCTCCGTCCAGGGCTTCTCAGCGTCACCCAGGCCCATCGCTTTCAGTACCCGATACGCCCGTGACACATCCTCCGGCGCGATCAATAAATCGATGTCCGCGATCTCGCGCCAGAAAACATCGGGATACAGGGCCTCGGTCAGCGCTACCCCACGCACCGGCAGGCACGCAACGCCCGCGTCTCGCAAACCAGTTAGTACGCGCTCCTGCTCGCGCTTCAAGAACAGATTCCGGGCCCCGCTAGCCTGCCAGCGACGATCCAACTCGTTCTCATTCCGAGGCCGGTACCCCGCTTGGCGCAGATTCGAATACACCGCCGCGAACACACCCAGACGAACCGCCTCGCGTAGCAGCGCGTCACAAGAAGATTCAGTCAAGGCGCATTTGGAGATCGCTCCGGAAGCACCTGGTAAAGCCAACTGAATAGCGGAAGGAAGATCACTCATCAGGTCGGAACCCGCACGTGCCCCAATTATAATCCCGGTTCCAAGCGGCGCCTGCCACAAACCCTGCCCCTGTTCTCTCAGGTCAGCCAAGTTCCCAGCAAGCGCCTTAAGACCACCAGCTGCCCTACGTGGTACGCATTGTGGTCCGCGACAAGCAACGCTTCGCGCAACAGCGTTTGCCCCGACCCATGCGCAAACGGCTTGAATAGATCCAGCGACTCGTCCTCGACCAACGCCTTCATCTGGTCCATGTCCGCCGTGAATGTATGCACACTTTTCTCCCAGTCCTCCGCGGACTGTGGCCTCTCGCGATCGGGCCAATAGCCATCCGGATGCTGCGGTGATACATGGTTAGCATTCCGGCTAAATTCGAGAATGTCCCACTGCGCGATTCTCATATGCTCAAGAATCTGCCACGCCGTATAAGGCACTCCGGCAGCCTTTGCTCCCCTCAATTCCTCTGGCCAATCCGCAACCACGACATCGAACGATGCATGGGCCTCCTTCCCCCGAAGCAACTCCAGAACATGGTCCCGCAGCGACCCGGCCTGATCCACAACCGTCATTCACTCGCCCTCGACCGGCAACTCGACTTCATCCCCGAGCTCTTGCAGCAACCGGACGACCAGCGCCTTCTGCCCATACTCGAACTCCACCGACGCTGCCTCCGGATCATGAGCCGCGACCCAAGCCTTCAGCATCTCGATCACGGGCCGCGCCACCGCCTCCTCCGCCCCTGGCTCAAACCGCAAAGGAATCTCGGACTGCCGAATCGAATCAGTCAAAAGCGCTGAAAACTTCATAGTGGTTCATCGTAACCAACACGTGGAGTATACGGCCTTGACATAGGGTTCGTGGCGCAGGCTCGGAGTCGGCTTCTTCGCTCGACTTTAGGTTGCGTTCGTAACCCTCTTGTGCTATTCCTAGCTTGAAGAGTGATCAGCGACGGCATCCACCGAAGCGATTGAATCCGTTCATGCGATTCTCCTCACGAGTTCTCGTCCTAGCCCTCTGCGCCGCTAACGTCCTCGGACTCTGCCAAGAGCAGCTGGCGCCACAATACTTCCTGCCGAGTTCGGTCGAAGAAGCTCCCGCCATTGGCGACTTCCCGAAGGACCTGCTCGGTAACTTCGCGGGGCTTTGGTCCAAAGACAACCTCGTTCCGTTACTCGTAGGCGCGGGCGCTGTGACCGCGGGCATACCCGCCGACCATCATGTCAAGCAGAAATTCTTCGACCCTGTCGCCACAGACGGTTTCGCCGCCACTGGCAAGCAGCTCGGTAAGTCTCAGCTCCTAGGCCCGGTGATTGGTGTATCGTTTCTTGCCAGCCGGCTTACCGACAATGCGAAGTTCCAGAGGGTTACCTACGATGCAGCTCAAGGCTTTCTTGTGTCCAACACCGTCACGGCGGGTCTGAAGAAGGTCAGCGGGAGAACCAGACCCGACGGCGCTAACAACTACTCCTTCCCCTCAGGCCACACAGCGAACTCGTTTATATTGGCCACCATAGTGTCGCGGCACTATGGCTGGAGAAAAGCTCTCCCCGCCTACGCAGCAGCTTCGTATGTCGGGGCCAGCCGCATCAGAAGTCAGAAGCACCATTTAACCGACGTTCTGGCGGGCGCCACCATCGGCTATATCGTCGGCCGCACCGTCACCAGGCGTTCGCCTGAAGACGGGCCGCCCCGCTTCAACCTCGGCGTCGCTGTCCCTCCCGGCGGCGGAGCCGCGCTAAACGTCGGCATCCGTCTCTGGTAGGGTTAGTACTCTTCCATTTCCTTGACGACATCTTCCGGTGCCGTTGCGATTTCGATTCGTGGGTTCTCCCCTGGCCCTACGTCGATCTCCTTCCCCCAGGGGCCCAGCCTGGCCCGGATATCCGAATCTCCCCGCCCCCCCCGTCGACTGAACAGCTCCCGGAACAATCACCGCCCAATAGCGCCCCGGCCGAACCGACGACGCCTGGCAGCGCCCTTCGTAACATCTGCCAATAAGTCCTTGACCAAAGGGATTTTCGCGCGCATCCGGCACAAGGACCAGCGTTCTAATCGATCGCTGCTCGCCGCTGTCTTCTTCCCCGGCGACCCGGATATCAATCGTCGCTAAATCGAAGCGAACCGTCAACTCCAGGTTGCTCCAACCACCCGCTTGCGAGAAGTCAAGCAGCGGTGAGTCGACAGGACGCTCCGCCAGCGACAACCCCGACAGATAGCCGCCTCCGCCCAGGACCCGCGCTTCGACTCGAAACTTTTCCGGCGGCAGCGGGCCGAGCTCAAACTCACGCTCATCAAGCTTCAACTGCACACTCAGCGCCTCGGACGGTGCGTGGAAGAAAGGCCGGCCCCGAGCCTCCAGACTGATCTGCACCGCATCGTCTCGCTCCCGATTTGCTTCCAGCACTTGGACCGGCGGCCCTTCAAGTTTCACGCGCCCTGAGAGATAAGTGGGCGGACTCGTCTCAATCACCAGCGCAACCGGACGCCCCTCCACCATATTCGCTTCCGCCGTTGCCCACCAGCCGGAGCTTCCTCTGCCATCCTCTACGTAGATAACGTAACGCCCCGCCGGCAGCCCCGTATATTGGAACCCCCCTGTTCGCGCCGTCCCGCCACCGACGAGTTCGTAGTTGAAAGAGCCCTCCGCTCTCCGCAAGCTGTATCGGCATCGGATACATGGCCCTCCGCCGGAACCGGAAACAATCCGCGCGCTGATCTGAGTATCCGGCGCGTTGGTCAGCATAATGTCAAAAGCGGTCTCAGGCTGGTCAGGGCGTACCTCAACCGCCGCCGCTGTAAGAAGGTCGGGTGAGTTTGGATAGAAAGTGACTCCAGTAGGGTGGGGCGCCGACCCACGCGGAAACGAGGCTTCCATATGGGTTGCCATCAGCCAATACCGGCCGGGGTCGGGGAGAGTAATACGATAGACGCCCCGGTCGTCCGTCCTCGCGCTCGCCTGTTGGACCACCGATTCCACGCCGTCGACTCGCGTCCGCATCAGGACGTTAACCGTGGCGTTGTACATCGGCTCGCCGCGTCCGTCGACCACCCGGCCCTTCATTACGGGACGGCGCAGCAACAGAAGCTCGACTTCTTGCTCCGCCTCCGGGCCGTTTAGCTGAGCGTCGCTGCCGCCGGCGCGTTCGTGCCTGTAACCGGCCATCTGAACTTCAAAGCGGTAATGTCCGTTGGGGAGACTGCTGAAGCGCACTTGTCCACCCGCGTTCGAGGTTCCCTGGTGGGAACTCTCAGTCGCGCCCCTCGCGCCTATATAGCCCTTCAAGACTACCCATGCGCCGGCGATGGGCCTGCCGCGCGCATCGACCACCTTGGCGGTAATCACACCGTCAGTCTGTGGCGCGACCTCGGCCTGCGCCGCTTCCGGCAGCGGTCGCAGTTGAGCGGCCGCAGGCAGAGCCAGGATTACAAAAAGAACGCTCGATTTCATGGCGCGGCCGTTAGCGTGATCTCCATATCCACACCGTCGTCATGACGGAAACTCCGAACGGCGTCGCCGGCCTTTTCCCATGTGGTTGGATCTTCGGCCTGCCGGCGCGTGATATCGCGCCAGGCGCAGATCTCATAATCGCCGCGAGTGAAGTAGCGCAGTTCGAGCAGTCCATTTTGATCGGTTGGGTAGATCTGAAGGCGGTCGTCTCCGCGGATCGCAATGACATAATGAGCGGCCGGGCGGTCCTGCTGGGCGTCGTCCGATCCCGCCGCCGGCCGGACGAAAACGTTGAGGCTGCCGAGTTCAAATCGGAAGTGCAGATCGAGCTCGGTTGTCGTGCCTTCTTTCAGTATGACCTCGTCGAACGGTTCCCATTCTCCTGACCGATTCCTCCGCGATATTTTCGGTCCCGGGCCTGAAACCTTGAGCTTGTAGCGCCCGGGCGCCAGACCCGACGTCTCGTAATTGTAGTCAGGTGGATAGGCGTAAAGACTCTCTTCGTAACCGTCTTCACCCACGAGTTGAAACGAGACGCCGTCGCGATGCCCGAAATCTGCTTGCGTCCACTCAACTTCGACCGTGCCCGTTAAACGTGTAGGTTCACGCGCGGCGAAAGTGCGTCCAGCACCTTCCATGCCAAGTTCAACGGACCCAAGGTACGTTTGCCGACCCTCAACCATCTCACCCGTCGGGGCCATCGGGTTCATGCGGATGCGATACTTCCCGCCAGGCAACCCCGGCATGCGAAAACGGCCTTCGGAATCGACTTGCACCGTCCGGGCCGAGTGGGCTCCGCTAGCTATCTCCCGTAGTTCCAGATATACCTGGTTCGTATCGGGAGGCAGTCCCTCGATGCGCCCCGTTAGTTCTATCAGTTCGACAGGCCGCATTGCGACTTGGACGCCGGATTCCAGATCCCCAGGGCCGAGCACGATTCGCTGTGAGTCCCCCTCCCAATTGATCCCCTGCCCCACACCGCGATGCGTGTTGGGCCCCAACTCGTACGTTCCCGGCGGTAAGTAGTAGAAACGAAAATAGCCGCTGCTATCAGAAACCTTATTGTGGCGGCGCGACGGCCGGTCGCCACCCACGTGCGTTAATTCCAAGCGAATGTCTTCGATGGGCATGCCGTTCTGATCAACGACGTGTCCTTCGACGACAGCCAGCGGTTCAAGAGTGAGCCGGACGTCGGCGCAGCGGCCTGGCTGGGAGCAATTGTAAGTGAGCGTTGAAAGCTCGCGTCCGTTCACGGCCACGACGCGATAGCCGCGACAGATCGTGCCAACCCTGACGCGGCCGTTGGGCTCGAAGTCCAGTAGGAAGTTGCCCTGACTGTCGGGAAACTCACCGACTAGCGGGCCGTCATCCAGCGACGAGGCGAAAACAGTGCAGTGCCGGATCGGCGCCAGCCGTTCGCCGCGCCTCTCTTCGATACGTCCCGTGATGATGGCTTGCGCGGGAAGAACGCACGGTAGCAGCAACAGAACGCTAATCGCTGGAATGCCAGCGGAAATAAGATTGCGATGCATGGCAGTGTCGCGGCGACTGTACTAACAACGTTTACGAGGCCACATTGGTTTCCGCGAGTTTGCTGACAACTCCGAGATTCGCGTCAACTACCGCGACGGCGTTTTCTCAATCAGCGCCACCCAGTCTTTGCCGGGATGATGCGGAGGGCTAATCGTCACAGTGCCCTCATCGCGCATCGTGGCCTCGCCGACCAGCAGGGTGGCATCGCGTCCGGTTTGCAACTCGCCTCCATTGCGCGGATCGTACCAGCGCAATTGATACTCGCCAGGCGCGAGCGTCAGGCGTGTTCGGCCACCCTCCAGCAGATAGACGGCATAAACCTCACCCTCCTTCGCGAAGACGTACGCGTCCCCACCATCCGCCAAGTCATTCGCCGGCCACATCTCCGAGAACGGCAAGTACCGCTGGAAAAACTCGATAGCGTGACGGGTCTGGTCCCACATGATGTCGCGCGAACGCCAGTCTTCACAGTTCAGGTCCATGTGGTCGTACCCGTAGCCGAAATACCACTCAACGCCCGAGCCGCCCGCCATCAAGTTGCCCCACAGCTCTTCCTTACGCGGCTTGTCATGAAGCGGATCTTCGGCATCGGGCATCACGCCGACCGACGAAGGTGTCTGCTCATCGTGAAAGATCGCCCACGGACGCCCTGCCGCCGCGGACCGCATCCGCAAGAAAGTCGTTTCCCGGTTGGCGTGCTCCATCAGCCCTTGAATCGACGTCGCGTCGAACTCCGGCGCACCCAGTATCCCGGTATAGGAGCGCAGGCCGCGGGTATTGTGCGTATGAACCGTGACCGCGTGGCCATTCGGATCCATCTGGTGAATGTACGCCGCGATGTCCCGACGATCACCCACGGGCGTATCGTTCTCTTCGCCCAGATTCCAGACGATCGCCAAGTGGTGGCCGAAACGTGCCAGCAGTTCCCGCAAGTAGAGTTTGCGAAGATCATTGAGGCTGGCCGTGTCACCGAGCACTTCGTCATTCTCGGTTTCCTGGATCACGACGTGCATCATGATGCCGAGCCGCTCCATGTGCGCGAAGACGATCTCCCACTGCGCCAGCTTGGAAACGTCGAAGCGGTCACGGACCTCGGGGTCAGTCCAAACCCAGGTATCCTTGCCGTCGCCCCCATCAATGTTATAGGTGAGAAAATAGACGCTATTCACCTGTTTTGAAGCGAGATAATTCAGTGCACCAATGATATTCCTACCCTTCCCGCGCTTCCAGGTAGGGTCGCCTGGCCGCCAATCGCGCGCGTGCGGTTCGTACTTGTGCAGGAACGTCCCCGTGTCGGTCGCGACGCCCGTATGAGCTGCGGTATCGTGTGTCCCATCAAACTCGAAATACCCCAGAAAGTTCTCAGGGGAATCCGCGCCACCCTTCAGAAAGTAATCTCCGTTTTCGAACTGCAGGTAGTGGCCGCCGGTATGCCGTAAGAAACCTTGCGCCTGGAATCCGGTCGCGTTACTGGGCACGGCGGCAACGTCAAAAAACCCGCTCTCGCCATCGAATGCCGCCGCCTCACCGGCTGAAGCCTCACTGCTCAGAGCGACATTCTTTCCGCTGCGGAACGCGGCATACCAGCGCCATCGGCCCGCTTCCGGCGGCGTGAAGCGGACGCGCCATTTCGCCCCCGAAGTACCCGACGATTCCGCCGCCTCTCCGTCAGCGGCAAAGAAACCCTGCGCGGCCAGTTCCCTTCCCGATCCCTCGTGACGGAACGTGACACTCATGCGGTAATCACGAAACGGGTTCGGCGCCGCGGCCTCGGAAGATTGTGGGCCGTCGAACGTCAAGCTGACTGGCTGCCAGCGGACGGCCTGGCTGGGTTCAACGCTGGTCGCCGCCAGAGCGGAACTTACGCCGAGAACGATCGTCAGGAAGGCGGGTCGAGTGAGGCAACGTGGTTTCATTGTCGTTTCCGGGCCTGCGCTTCCTGAATGCAAGCCGACCAGAGCCCGCCGCCATTGTAAACGAAGGATGATTCGCGGGCACCAGGTATCGCGCGCCACGCCGACTTTCCGTGCCACAGTTTGCAACGTTTTACCACACTGGGGAGATTGTCTCGCGACGCCTCAGGGCGCTCGTAGGCCAGGATTTAGAGGGGTTTCGCGTGTTGTGATGCCCTTGGTTGCAACGGGGTGTGGTATCGTTCCGTCGCGAGCGCCCCATTGCCCCGAAATATCCCTGGGAAAGCCCGATTTTGGGACGTTTTCGCAGACGGGCTGGGCGAGGCTGGCTCGACGCGCGGCTTGCGGTCGCATTGGATGGGGCTTCATGTGTGGCAAAAGCCGCGGACCCCAAAACCGGGGACCGCGCTATGGGTCTCGTCTTGTCGGACGGTTCGAGCCGTTCACTAAGAAATGCTGAGGCGCGCCTCAGTTTGCGCTGCTGAACTTGCCTCAGTGGCTCCACCCCAGCAGACGCAATGGGTGAAGGTTGAGCGGATGACTCCTAGGCCTGATGCGGCGATACGGGCGTAGTGCTCCCGCACGGTTTTCGCGGCGACACCCTTTCGTGCCGCTGCCGCGCCGAAATCAGGCTTTGAATCGTGTCCGCGGGGCATTTCCAACGGAAGAGCAACCTCGAACTGTCTTGGCCAAGCGCGGTCGGGTTGATTCGATGAACAATCCTTACCGGCCTTGGTTGGAGAGTAGCATGGGGGGTCAAGTTTTCCGGGGTGGTCCGAGGATGATGGGGCGGTAAGTTGTTGTAGGGATTGGGCGGAATAAACTTGCCCGGCTTGTGACTGGCTCTCGCTCGTGATTCGTGAAAACCTGGATCGGTGGAGTTGTTGAGCTTGCGGTCGCTGGGTGGATGGGTTCGTTTGGTATTTTGCGGTTGATTGGGGAGGGGATGGCGGACCACTGCCCTTGACAGCGGGACAGTCAGATTCGTGCTCCGAGGCAGGGTGGCGGGCTCTTTAAATCGCTGAGGGCAAAGGAGTTGTCTGTGACCCGCCGAAACCTGCCCGAGCTCAATCGAGGGGGCTCGATCGCTGTATAGTATTGATAGAATGGGAGTTATGAGCCATATTCAATTTTGAGCACCTGGGTTTAGGTGCCTGTCCCTCGCGGTCCTCGCGGTCCCCTCGCGGTCCCTGGTCGCTTACGACTCGACCACTCCGGAGGTGCCTCCCCCCGTCGCCCGGCCTGTCTCGTCGGGAACAGACCTAGTGTTCTTCGCGGAACTACACCATTCAGTACTTCACGCAGACCGAGCAGCTGACCGTTCGCCCTACCGAAGCAACTAGTGAAGACTACCGTGAATCGCGATGTCTGGCTCTCGAGAAAGCTGACAATATCTCTGAAGTCGGCCAATGCCTTCTCCTTGCCGACCGCGAAGGCAGCCTCGTCTATGTCCTGGACCTGAGGTACCCGTTCCCCGAGTCCCAGGCTGGCAATGAGTTCTTGGGTCTTGCTCGAAGGGTTAGGCTCTGTTGTAATTCCAAACAGATCAGCTTTGGCGAAGACGAGAACGGTCGGCCTCTCCTCGACGGGTGGTGCATCGCTGTTGCCATCCGCCTCCCGGAGGTGCTGCCACGTGGCGCGGATTGCTTTCGTCATCCGTGCCACGTAATCTCTGCTGTCGTCACTGCCTAGGTACGGTGCAAGATCGACGACAAAGATGAGAGCGTTTGCGTCTAGCATCCACCTGAAGAAAGAATTTCTGTGAAGCCATTCCCCTTCACTTGTGTTTTTTTGTGATCTCTCGTCGAAGATACGATCGCTGGGCTGCCACCCCTCGCCAGAGGCTTCACGTGATCCCTCTTCGAAGATGCGATCTCTGGCGCGCCACCGCTCTTCAGCGGCTTCTTGTGATCTCTCTCCAGGAAAGTCAGCGAACTCCATCCGGTAGCAGCCTGTGGCAGAATACCCTGTTTTCAGGCGGCGAGAAGCAGCGGGGTGGCCAGCGGCGCGCCA
>JAQBUE010000135.1 GCA_027624045.1 Acidobacteriota bacterium | reverse complement strand
TAACGTCCACGAAACCAACAACATCCGACCCACCCGGCCGCGCCACCTCCGACGAATCCCGTTCCTAACGCCGTCGGAGCCCAGGCACCCAGCCCCCAAGGAGCCAGTCAAACACGAAAAACCACCACCAACCGCCACACCCAAACCAACCAAACACCCCATCTGCGTCCAAGCCTCCCCGCACACACGCAGAGCCGCGGGCGTCAGCCTGCGTAGGCACAGTGGATGCGCTAGGTCTCACCGACGCGATGAACCTTGATCAGATCGGTCTTACCTTGGACCCGCAACGGTGTGCCGGCCACGAAACAGATCCGGTCGCCGCGCTTTGCCCAGCCCATGCCGACAAGCATTGGATCGACGGCCCGGATCAGGTCATCGACGTGCTCATAAGGTTTGACCAGACGTGTCTCAACGCCCCAATACAGCGACATGCGGCGGCAAATCTCGGGGCGGCCGGATAGCGCTAGAATCGGGCAACCGGGGCGGTGCTTGGAAAGCAAGCGGGCCGAGAAACCACTCTCGGAGTAAACCACGAGGCAACGCGCGTTGACGCGCCCGGTAATCTCGACGGCGCTGGCAGCCACGGCGTCGGAAAGAAGCAGGTCCCCATCCCTCGCGATGGGGGCCGCCAGATCGGTGGGAACGAGAAGTGACTCCGCCGCCTCAATGATGTTGCTCATCATGCGCACGGCTTCGAGAGGGTACCGGCCGACTGCTGTTTCGCCTGACAGCATGACGGCGTCCGAGCCGTCGAGCACGGCGTTGGCGACATCGCTGGCCTCGGCGCGGGTCGGCCGCGGACCATTGATCATCGATTCCAGCATCTGTGTGGCCGTGATCACCGGCTTGCGCAGTGCAGCGGCGTGCCGAATGATGCGCTTCTGTTCGATCGGCACGATCCAGGGGGACATCTCGACGCCGAGGTCGCCGCGCGCGACCATGACGCCGTCGGCCGCCGCCAGAATTTCGTCCAACTTCGCAAGCGCTTGTGGTTTCTCAATCTTGGCGATCAATTGAACGTCGGATCCAGCAGCGGCGATGCGCTTCTTGGCCTCGTGAACATCCTCCGGTTTCCGGACGAACGAAAGGGCAACGTAATCGACTTCCTGCTCCAAAGCGAACGTCAGATCGGCCTCATCCTTGGCGGTCATCGAAGGAAGGTCGATCTCGGCCCCCGGAATATTAACGCCCTTGCGTTCGCCGAGAGTTCCCCCGGTGACAACTTGGCACACGACGTCCTCTGCCTCAACGCGATTGACCTCGAGTTCGATGGCGCCATCGGCCAACAGCACCCTGTCGCAGGGGCTCACCTCGTTGGGAAAACCGCTGTAATCGATCGATACGCCACGCTCATCGCCCGTGATCTGGCGCGTCGTCAGACAGAACTCCGCCCCGGAGTTCAACTGAATCGGGACGCCTCCGGTCAACTTTCCGGTGCGAATTTTCGGTCCTTGCAGGTCGGCAATGATTGCGATCGTCAGGCCGCGCTGCGACGCCGCGCCGCGAACCCGCCGGATATGTTCAGCATGATCCTCGTGAGTGCCATGGGAGAAATTCATCCGCACCACGTTCACGCCCGCTTCGATAAGAGCCGAAATGACCTCCGGCTGGCTGGACGCGGGCCCCAGCGTAGCGACGATCTTGGTTTTTCGCATGGTGATCCGCCCGCTTTCGCGAAAGGCTAAGACAGCAGCTTCTTGGCGATGGCTTCAAGCTTAGCCGCGAGTTCAATGTCTTTTCCCGTAATGCCGCCGGCGTCGTGGGTCGTGAGGTCAACCTTTACCGTGTGGTAGACGTTGAACCACTCCGGATGATGTCCCATCGCCTCGATCACCAAGGCGGCCGCTGCCATGAAACCGAAGGCATGGACGAAATCAGGGAATTTGTATTCCCGGTGAAGCTTTTCGTCAACGACACTCCAGCCCGGCAGGTTCGCCAGCGCTGCTTCTATATTTGATTCGGCAAGTTTCGTCATTTAGGTTATGAACTTATCATAACCCGCACCTCCTAACTCGCCTGGTCCAAGAACCAAACGACATCGTTCGCTTCACGGTCGAACAGTTGCGCGGGCCGTGACACAGGCTCATATGGACCGGCGATCACGGCTTGCAGCGCCGCCTGTTTGTCGTCGCCCGTGACGAGGAAGAAAATGCGGCGCGCTTCGAGGATGGCCCGCGGCAGCAAAGTCACACGATAAGCGGAGCGGGCGGCTACGTAGACAGCAGCAGCGATGCCTGAGCGGTCGCGGATCAACTCAGATCCGGGAAACAGGCTTGCGGTGTGGGCATCGGCTCCCATGCCGAGGTGCAGCACATCAAAGGGGGGCATCTGACCGGCGCTCAAATCGAAGAACTCTCCGATCTCGCGCACATAGCGGTCGGCCGCGTCGTCCGGCTCGCGTTCGCCCTCGATGCGGTGGATTTGCTGTTCGCTGATCCCGAGTGGATCAAGCAGAAGGGCCTTCGTCACGCCGAAATTGCTTTCTTCGTGATACGGCGAAACGCAGCGTTCATCCACCCAGAAGAAATGGACGCGCTCCCAGGGCAACTCCTGCTCGGCCAGGTAGCGGAACATCAAGGCCGGCGTCGAGCCACCTGAAAGGGCACAAGTTGCGATATCGCGCGTGTCGAGAGCGGTTCGCAAACAGTCGAGCAGGTAGGCACCCGCCGCATCCGCCGCTGCTTCCTTGCCGCTCGATACGCGATGGCGATCGTTCATGAGGGGCGCAAGAGGACCTACCACTCCTTGTATGGTTTGCCGTTGGAACCCGTCAGGTCCGATCCGCTGTGCACGTTGAACAAGCCGGACTCGCCGGTCGGCCCGGTGTCGCTAACTTCCTCCCAGGTGTCATTCTCCCCAGTGAACGGATCGTAGGGAATCGAACGAATGTATCCCTCGGAGACCAAGTCTTCGAGTGACTGTGGCGGCGCTTCCTTGTCGTAGGTGTACTGATCGATGAGGTGGCGCATCGTAAACAGATTGCTATTCAACACGGCCTCTTTCGAGCGCGTGAGCGCGGTGTGATACATCGGAATGGCGATCGAGATGATCGTCAGCAGAATCGCCAACACAACCATCAACTCCACAAGGGTGAAGCCGCGCAACCGTTGCTGTGATTTACCAGTCACGGTAGTAAGTGCCATCCAAAGCCTGATCCATGCTTTTGGAGAAGACATCGAAGACGTTGCTGCCGCCCCAGCTAAACGACCCCGGATCGTCATTGAGCGAGCGCATGCCCCAATCGGCGAATCCCGTCATGGGGTCCTCGGGGATCTTGCGGAGGAACCGAATCGTCGACTCCTCCCCTTCCTCGTCATCGTTCAGCGAACTGCGGTCCAAGCCGCGACCCGAACCTCCCAACCCGCCGCGCGATCCACCGCCTTGATTGCCGAATCCACTGCCGCGCTGGTTACCGCCCCCCTCGCGTCGCTGCCCGAATCCACCACCTTGCTGGCCGAAGCCACCACCTTGCTGGCCGAAGCCACCACCTTGCTGGCCGAAGCCACCACCTTGCTGACCGAAGCCACCGCCTTGCTGGCCCATGCCACCGCCTTGCTGGCCCATGCCACCGCCTTGCTGGCCCACGCCACCGCCTTGCTGGCCCATGCCACCGCCTTGCTGGCCCACGCCACCGCCTTGCTGGCCCATGCCCATGCCCATCCCCATTCCGCCCATACCGCCGCCCGAGGCCGGAACGCCTTCCACGAGAATTTCGAGGCTTTCCGGGTATCCATGGTTGTCGGGGTCGAGTTCGCCGCCGAGCAGGCCGGCGTCAGCAGCATCCTTATAACGATCGACCGCCTTGCGCATATCATCCAATCGCTCTCGCAAGAGGCGTTCCTTCTCGCGCTGCACCTTCACGTGGGCCAACGGCAGAGCCATCAACGACAGGGTCGTCAAAATCGCGAACGCCACGATCAACTCGATCAGCGTGAGCCCCGAACGATTTCGAATTCTGCACATCACACTTATTCTAGTGACCTACTTGACGGTGACATTGGTTTCCGCCGATTCGATTTGCAAAGGCTGCGACTCGCCGTTGCGTGCACCGGTGGGAATCACTCGCAGCCTCGATTCGCCCGCCGCCACACCCTCGACGATCAACGTAATTACGACGCCCTGGCCGTCAACACCGCCGGTTCCCGGAAAGCGTGAAATGTTCACCGCCGCTTGGCCGACTTCGTTGCGGACATTCTTCGAGAAAATCAAATCGCTCTCGTCACCCTCGAGGAACGTACCCTTCTCGATGTCGGCGATACGCATGACGCGCTGATCAAAACGAACCCGCATCGGAGCGCCGAACATCTGGTCGACGTTCTGCACAACCACGTCGATACGAGTTTTTTGACCGACGGCCACCGCCGGAGTCGCCGGGTTCAGCACGAACCGCGCACCTGAGCCCTCGGGGGCCGCGGGAGGAGGCTCCGTCTCTACCGGCGCCGCCTCAGGCGTCGGGGCTGGTTCGGCAGCCGGTGTCGCGGGCGCCGGGGCAGGAGTCGCGGGCTCCGCTGTCGTAGGCTGGGTTTGCGGCTGCGGCGCGGCGGGTTGAGCCGTCGGCTGAGGGGCTGCCGCTTGTAGTGTCGGCTGGGGCGTCTCCGCCGTGGGCGTGGGAGCCGTGGGCGTGGGAGCCGTGGGCGTAGGAGCCGTGGGCGTAGGAGCCGTGGGCGTAGGAGCCGGTTGCGCTTCGGCTACGGCCAGCGGCTTCTCAGCCGGCTCATCGGGCGTCTGGTCGTTACCGTGACTCCGCAACGGTGATCTGCCGTTCTCTTCGTCCTCGTAGCGCACCCGGAAGATCTGGTCAGTACCCGACGCCACAGACTTCAGGTTCGCGTACTCAACTTCCGGCATGCGCACAATGTGCGGTATCAGCACAATCAGAATCTCGTTCTCGGTGACCATCACCTCCTCGGTGCTGAAAAGTCGCCCAACGATCGGGATATCCGATAGCAGGGGCACGCCGCCCTTGGTCGTAAACGTTTGTGTCTCGAGCAGGCCGCCGAGTATGCTGGAGTGCCCTTGCTCGATACGCACATCGTGTGTCACCTTGCGCTGGCCGAATACCGGCTGCCGGATACCGCCGATCTCCTGGACACCCGCCACATTCGAGATCTCAACCTCGATGTGCATCGTGACCTCGTGGTCGTTGTGGATCTTGGGCGTCATGTCAACGTTCACACCGATCTCCTGATACTGAAACTGGGTGTTGACGAGGGGATTGATGCCCACGCCGCCGATACCGGGCTGGAAGCTGCCCGTCGCGATGGGAATTCGCTGGCCGATACGCAGGCTTGCCTGGAAGTTATCTTGTGAACGCACGCGCGGCGATTGCAGCAAACGTGTGTCGGAGCGGCTCAAGAGCGCCTCGATCGTTCCGCCCGGCAGAGTTGTCGACCAATCGCGTCCGCTCAAGTTGCCGAGGTTCGTCAACGGCACGCCGCCACCGTCGCCGGCGGCGACCCCCTCGCCCGTGAACGTAACGGGGAAGCTCAAACCGGCCGCGCCGCCTGAGATAGGCGCAATCCCCAGATTCCGCGTGGCCGATTTGCTGGTTTCCAGCACCAGTATGTCGACGATGACTTCAGCACGCGCTTTGTCGACGTCAACGATCACTTTTTCGGCCAGCGCAATCTTGTCGGCCGGACCGCGCACAATCAGGGCGTTCATTGAGTTGACCGGGAACAAGCGGCGGAGATCAGTAAGACCGCGAATCGCGGTCGCGATCTCCTGCAGTTCCTGCGGCGTCGAGACGTTCGTCAAATAGAACGTCTTGACGACCTCGTCATCGAATTCGCGCCTTTTGTTTTGGCTGTCATTCGTGACGAAGATGGCGTTCTTCGTCAGCGGTTTCCAGTAGGCCTTGGCCAGCAGACTCACGTAGTCGAGCGCTTCGTAGAGCGTGGCATTCTGCAGCTCGATCGTGATCTTGTTGTCATCGTATTCGGAATCAAAAAGTACGTTGATACCAGCCAGCTTGCCGATCGTTTCGAAGATGACCTTACTTTCCTGATCGCGAAACGTCAGCTTCTCAAGGGGGCGGGTCGAGATGGGCTCGAGTTCAGGCAAATCTTTTAACTGCCCCATCTTGCGTTGCCGATCCTCACGCTCCTTCTCGAGCGGGGTCAGCGTATTGATCACGCCGTCTTTGCTGTCTGCCTGTTGCTTGATCATCTCGAGGGTGCGCATGCGTTCCTGGTTGGCGATCGTCGAAGACGGATCGATCTCAAGCCCACGCATGAACTCACGCGCCGCTTCCTCAAGATGGCCCTGAGCACGTTGTTCCCGGCCGATCTGCACATGGCGTTCGCCGGCGACAAACCGCACGCGGTGCACGGCGAGCTGATAACGGGGGTCGCCTGGCTCTTCCGCCAGGGCCTGCTCATACAGATCGAGTGCCCCGTCATAGTCTCTGGCGTTCTCGGCTCGGCGCGCTTGGTTGTAGAGCTTCTTGGCCTTCCGCCCACTGGCCAGAGCGGGCTCGGCCAGCGCCAGCAGCAGACAGAGTGACAGCAGCACGGCGGCCAGGCGGCGGAGGTCCCCAACGAAAGCAAGAAAGGCAAGAAAGGAGCCGGAGCCCGTTTTGGCGGAGATCTTTCCTGTCCGTCCCAAGAGCGACGCGAAACGAACGACCGCCTCCCGGGTCGCGGAGGGGGATCGCGAAGGTGGTGCGGAGGGGATGATTTCGGCGTGGCCGGTGGGCATGATGCAGTCCTTCCTGTTAAGTTGACGTCAGAGGGCCACGTTGCGTGGAGCCAAATGAGCGATTCGACCGGGATCAAGATCCTCACTGACAACCGCCGCGCGCGGCACGAATACCAGCTCTCCGAACATCTTGAGACGGGTATGGTGCTGACCGGCAGCGAGGTTAAGGCGGCGCGCGCGGGCAAGATTCAGCTTTCCGACTCCTATGGGACGATTCGGGGGAGAGAGCTTTGGCTCCAGAACGCCCACATTAGCCCGTACGGACCCGCCAATCGGCAAAACCACGAACCAATCCGGCCGCGCAAGTTACTCGCGCACGCCCGCGAGATCGAGAAGATGAGCGCCAAGATCCGCGACGGGGGCCTGACGCTGATCCCAACGAAGATCTACCTGAAAAATGGTCTAGTGAAGTGTGAACTTGCACTTGCTAAAGTTAAGAAAATACACGATAAACGAGCTACGGAACGTAAGCGCGAAGCTGAGTCCGAAGCCCGAACCGCGATCCGCGAACACAACCGCTAGTTGGAGCCAGCGCGGCCGTTAGCGATACGTGTCAAGGCCGCTATAGCGTTCGACCGACTCTGCCGCACGGACACGACAAGCTCTTCAACGGTGTGCTCTGAAGCGCACGACCTGCAAGAAAGTCGATGCGAGCTTTCTGTCCTCGCTGTCCGCAAGGCGACGGATCTCAACCAATGCGGCGATTTTCACTTGATCTAGGCTTCAAGTTCAGAGACGACCATTCCCTAATCCGTTCCGAGTGTGAGGATCCATTTTCGGACGAGGTCGGCGGCTTCTTGGTCGACTTCCAGGGAGCCGATGTGGGGCATGCCTCCTACTTCGCGTGTGGTCATGCGGGTTAGGAGGACGGAGTGGTCTGGATCGCCGGGTTTCAGGAGCACGGAGCCCTTGACTCCCATGTCGCCGTGGACGGGGTCGATATTGATCGCCAGCATTTCGTCGACAGGGATGTCGTGAAGCAACTCGATGTCGGCGTTGCCTCCTCCTCCTCGGCGATGACACATGGCGCAGTTGGATTGCAGATACGAGCGGGCTCGTTCGGCGACAGTGTGGGACTCGTCGCTGGGGTCGACTAAACTCGGCAGTCTGGCGGGTTCGGCGGGAAGCCGCTTGTCGAAGACGCCCAGGTGATCGAGGGTGCGGAGTTGGTTGTCGATGCCGCCGGTGTAATCGTACTCGCGGTTCATCTGTAGGGTGTTGAGACCGAGGACGAAGCGCGCTTTCTCGTTGTGGCAGATCATGCAGTCGGTGCGGCTGGGGTAATACCAAGTTTTCTCGCGCGTGCCGCCGGGAGATTTTGCGTCGCGAATTGTATACGTCTCGCGCAGGACGTCTTTGCCTAACAACTTGGCGTCGGTCTGCTCATCGTTCCAGATGTAGGTGTAGCCGGCCCATTGCTCGCGTCCCTGGGGCCCGGATTGGAAGGTCATGAGACGCGTTTCGAGACGGCGGCGGCTGGCCGGGTTGCCTTCTTCCATGTCGATCGAGAATGTCTTGACGAGGACGGAGCCCTCGGGGAAGAGCCAGTTGTCGTCGTTTACATATTGGATTTTGCCGTCGCCGGGAATGGCGATGAAACGATCTTTGTAAGCGCCGTCGGACCACAGCGGTGAATTGACGGTGTAGGGGATCAGGCCCGGCGCGGGTTTGTGGTCTTTGGTGGATTCGAACAGGCCGGTCTGGCTGAGCATCTCTGGGAACGGCGGCGGCTTCTGGCTCTCGGGGATTTCGGGGCGGCGGGCGAGTTCGTAGATACGTCCGTCTTGGTTGGTCAGCATGTAGAGCTCACCCTTGTGCGTTTCACCGAAGGCGGCGATGTCGAGCGAGGTGTCGTCGAGCTCCTCGTGCCAGGTGACTTTTTCGCCGTCGTAACGCAAGGCCCATATTTTGCCGGTTTCCCAGTCGGCGTAGATGTAGGCGCCCTGAAGTTCACTGAGGCGCGAGCCGTGGTAGACAAAGCCACCGGTGATCGAACGCGCCTCGGCGTGGCTGTGCGAAACGACGGGCGGCGACAGCGGCGATGGGCCGAGCGGGCGTTCGGGGCGGAACCACTGGGGGCCTTCCTTGACGCTCCAGCCGTAATTGCCGCCCTTCTTAACGAGATAGATGGATTCCCAGGTGTCTTGGCCGACTTCGCCGACCCAGAGGTCGCCGTTCATGCGGTCGAAGCTGATCTTCCACGGTTGGCGAAAGCCGAACGCCCAGACTTCGGGCGCCGTCCCCAGCGTATCGGCGAAGGGGTTGTCGGGCGGGATGGCGTAGGGCTTGACGGAGTGGGTTCCGTTGACGTCGATGCGCAGGATCGAGGAGAGCAGATCGCTGGTGTCTTGGCCGGTGGCCATGGGATCGCTTTGTCCGTAGCCGTCGCCGGTGCCGATGTAAAGATAGCCGTCGGGGCCGAACTTCATCGAGCCGCCACTGTGGCCGATGGAGGGGAATTCGAGGACGATCAGTTCCGAAGCGGGGTCTGCTTTGAGCGGATTGTCGGCGTAGGTTTCAAAGCGCGAGATGCGGCAGCGGACCGGCGGCGGGAAGTGCTCGCGGATATAGGCGTAGAGGTAGCGGTTGTTCTGGAAGTCGGGGTGGAATTCGAGTCCTTGAATCTGGCGGTTGATGAGGCGGCCGTTACGGGGGTCGGTAGTGCTCGGGAGTTCGAGCATGACGTCGATATTCTTGACGTCGCGGCGATCTTCGAACGAGACGATGCGGCCGGTGTTGGTGGCCACGAAAAGGCGGTCGGTACCGGGGGCGCGAGTGATGACGGTGGGCTCGTCGAATTTCAGATTTGGGAACGCAAGCGCGGCCATGTAGGGCGAGGGCGGCTCGGGGGAACCGGCGACATGGGAGCTGGTCCACGGGACGCGCTTATCGATACCGAATGGCTTGGGGGCGCTTTGGGTCGGCGAGGAAAACAGCGCCATCCAGATGAGCACGAGGTCCAGAATCCCGAGGGGCCATTTGGCCGTTTGCAAGCGTTTCATCGTTTGCTATTGTGCCACGGTTTAGGTGTTGGGGAAGACGTCCGCGGGATCTAATCCTAGGCCCTCAAAAACTTCGGAATGCAGGGGCTCGCCGGGGGCGAAGATGCCCATACGTTCGTATTTGCTATTGCGGAGCGAGTAGACGCTGATATGGCGGTCGCGTTGGTCGACGAGCCAGTATTCGTTGACACCGTATTTCTCGTAGTGCGCGAACTTAACGACGGTGTCGTGGGTGCGGTTGCCTTCGCTGACGACTTCGATGATGAGATCGGGCGGGCCATCAATGTAGTTCTCTTGGATGATGCCGCGGCGGGCGTTCGAGACGAAGCAGAGGTCGGGTTCGTAGTGGACGTGGGTGTCTAGGATGACGTGGAGCGCGCAGGAATAAAACCGGCCCAGGTTGTGCTCTTCAATGTAAGGCCCAATGCTGGCTCCGATCTCAGTGCAGATGCGCTGATGAGGCCCGCTGGGCGTGGGCGAGATGACCAAATCGCCGTCGACGATCTGGGTCCGGCCGGCGCTTGCGGGCAGGTCTTTGATGTCTTGCCAGGTGTAGAGCTGAACCGCCGTGGCCATACCTATATTCCATCTGAATTGTAGCAACGAGTTCGCGTCCCGCCTAGGCTGGAGCCTTGCGCGACGAGCGGCGGGGTGTGGGCAGCCAAGATATCGGCGGGTTCGCTAACCTTGAGGGGTATTTTGACGTCCTTTCAGAATAACGCCTGTCTTGGGGGCTCAAAGACCGAAAGCGAGGATCACCTTGAACCTTCGATCAACCCTTCTCAGCGTTTCTCTCCTAGCGGCCGGCAGTAGTCTGCTTTGGCCCGCCCCGAACATCAAGGATTCCTGGCACCAATGGCGCGGTCCGAACAATAACGGCGTGGCCGTGGGTGACGCTCCGCTGCATTTTTCTGGTATCGAGAACGTCAAGTGGCGGATCAAGATCCCTGGCAAAGGCAACTCGACGCCCGTGATCTGGGGCGACACGATTTACCTGACAACAGCCGTGCCCACCGAAGCGATTCCTGAAGAGCCGGCGGGCGAGGGACCGCCCGCGGAACGGGGCGGGCCGGGAGGTAGTCGCCCGGGAGCTCGTGGCCCTGGAGGCTTCGATCCGGCTCAGATGATGGCGCGTCTTCCCGAAGACAAGCGCAAAGAGGCCGAAGCTTTGCTCAAGGGACGCAGCCCGCAGGATCTTAACGACGAAGAGCGCGGGAAGTTTCGCGAGATCATGCAGTCGGCGTTCGGCGGCCGTGGCGGACCAGGTGGACCTGGAGGGCCGGGCGGTCCTGGCGCGGAGCGAGGCGAGCGTCGCGGACGCGGTGGGCCGGGCGGCCGGGGCGGTCCAGGAGGCGGTGCGGGGCCGCTCGTCAATCACAAGTTCGTCGTGATGGCGATCGACCGCAACAGCGGCAAGGTTCTTTGGGAGCGGACGGCGGCCGAGCAGACGCCCCACGAGGGCTACCATCGCCAGTACGGCAGTTTCGCTTCGAACTCACCTTTGATTGATGATGGAATGCTGTATGTAAACTTTGGATCAAGAGGTTTGTATGCGTATGACCTCGACGGAACCTGAAGTGGAAAAAGGACCTTGGAAAGCTCGTGATGCGCCTCTCGTTCGGTGAGGGGATCGCTCCGGTGATCCACGGCAACCACCTCATCATTCAGAACGACCAGGAGGAGCAATCGTATATCGTTGTCCTCGACAAGCGGGACGGCAGGGAACTATGGCGTGCCGAGCGAGATGAGCGCAGCAGTTGGACGCAGCCGATTGTTGTTGAGTATGAGGGCCGGGTGCAAGTCGTGACGAGCGCGACGCGGGTGCGGTCATACGATCTGGAAACGGGCGAGTTGATTTGGGAAGCGGGCGGACTGGGCGGTAATGCCATCCCGGCCGTGGTGAACGTTGACAACGAGATGGTCATCGCTATGACGGGCTGGCGCGATGCGAATGCGCTGGCGATCAAGCTCGGTGGAAAAGGCGACTTGACCGGCAATGCGGAGTACATCAAGTGGTCGAACCAGAAGGGCAACTCGTATACCGCGTCGCCGACGCTCAATGACGGGATTCTGTATTTCATCAGCGACCGCGGCATGGCGAGCGCCGTGGATGCGAAGACCGGCGAAGCGTTCTACCTCCAACAACGGCTGCCCGAGGTGTATTCCTTCAAGGCGTCTCCGGTTGCGGCGAACGGGAAACTGTATCTCGCAACAGAGCAGGGTGATGTGGTTATCTTCAAACTCGGGAAGACCTATGAGGTGCTGACGACGAACAAGATGGGGGATGAGATGTTTGTCTCGTCACCTGTGATTGTCGGCGGCGATTTGTTCTTGCGAAGCCAGGACGAACTGTTCTGTATCAGCAGCGATTAGCCTGCGGTTGATACAATCTCCTGCTGTTAGGGGGAAGTCCACCGTGTCGTTTCAGCGCTCCTACTTCATCTTTGCTTTAGTGCTCAGTTTGGCTGCGTGCGGAACGACCGCCGAGGAACCATCCGCCGTGAAATCATCTGCTTCCGGCTCTGACCCGGTACTTGATTCGCTCGTCTTCTACGCCTCGTTTGATCGCGAGATCGCGGGCGACGTCGGCGGGGGCGAGCTGAAGGCCGGCACTCGGTTCGACCACGAAACCGAGAAGGGTCAGTTCGTTTTCGAGGAAGGCATCGCAGGCGACGCGTTTCGGATCGTGCCGGAGGCGGGTATCCACGGCGGCGCGCTCGAAGCCGGCGATGTTCTGCCGAGGCGGGGCAGGCTCTATTTTCCGGCCAAGGGCAACCTCGCCTATACGCCAACGAACTTCGCGGGCAGTGTGTCGTTTTGGCTGAAAGGGAATCCCGACACGATGCTGAAGACGGGGTTTTCCGACCCGATCCAGATTACCGAGAAAGGCGCGACGAACGGCGGGCTGTGGATCGACTTTGACAACACCGAGCCGCGCGATCTGCGCCTGGGTGCCTTCCAGTCAGAAGGCGATGGGCGCCGTATGATCGATCAGACTGAGCCCGACGCCACCCTTGTTCGAGCGAAGGCCGTTGGATTCAAAGAGCAGGACTGGCATCACATCGCGTTTACGTGGAGCAACTTCGACACCGGGCGCAACGATGCCCATGCGTCGCTGTATATCGACGGCAAGCTGATTGGCGAATTGAAAGACCGCTCGATCACGATGGCGTGGGCTATCGAGAAGACCGGCATTTACTTCGCGGTGGGCTACATCGGTTTGCTGGATGAACTTGCTATCTTCGACCGGCCACTCGCGGCGGATGAAATTTCGCGGTTGCATCAGCAGCCTGACTTGGTTGCTCGATAGGTATCACCGCACTATTTGCTTACCGGTTTGGGATTAATTACATTGTGTATGCGATGACGCACTGACGGTTAACGAGCTTGCGCTGCTTCGCGAACCGCGGGCATATTGTCGACGAAGCCGGCGTCGTCTCTGCGCAGTTCGGCGATGGCGGTGGCTCGCAGGCGCTTGAGCGTTTGCTGGTGCTCGGCCTTGACGGCGAGGTTATCGAGTTCCTCGGGGTCCTGCTGTAAATCGTAGAGTTCCTCGATATCTTCGATCAGAGGACGGATGTATTTGTAACGCCCCTCACGGAGCATTACGTACCAGGGAACGTCTCCATGGAAGACATCTTCGCCGCTTGGGATGACGTCAGTGTCCGATCCGTAGCGGCGGCCGAGGCCCGTCAGCAGCATCGGATGCGGCCACGCCGCCTTGGGGTTCTTGAGCAGCGGGGTCAAATCTTCGCCGTGCATTTTCCACGGCATGTCGATACCGGCAAAGCTGAAAATCGTCGGCACGATGTCAACGCCGCCCACGGGTGTCTGGCTGACAACGCCCTCGGGAATCTTGCCGGGAAAGCTGAAGATCAACGGTGAGCGGATGTTAGCGTCATAGGGTGCCACTTTCGTTCCGCGAAAGCCGTGCTGGCCCCAGGCCAGGCCCTGGTCGGAGGTGAAGACGATCAGTGTGTTGTCGCGCTGGCCCGTTTCATCGAGCGTTTTCAGCAGGCGGTCGACGCCCTCATCGATGGCGAGCACGCCTTGATGGTATTGCTGCACGTAGGACGTGAGTGAGCGACCGTTCCACATCGGCCGGCCGGCTGGACCTTTCTCCCAGGCGTTTACTTTTTGCGCCCAGTCGGGCTTGCCGGGGCGCATCGGAAAAATGTCGGCCGGGGTTTCGAAATCGATGCCGGCGTATTCCTTCTTGTGCCGCTCGGCGGGTGTGTACGGGCTGTGCACCGCGCCGTAGCAAAGCCAGAGATACCAGGGCTTTTCTTCGTCGCGGCCTTCACCTTTGATAAGGTCGATCGCCCAATCGGTGTACTGGTCGGTCGAATAGCGTTCCAAGTTTTTGGTCTCGCCGCCTTGATACGTGATGGGCTGGTCGTGATAGTAATTCTGATTGGTTTCGGTGTACTTGGGGCGATTCCAGACAATCTGAAAATCCCAGTCACGGCCGTAGCCGGTGTCAGTGCCGGTGTGCCATTTACCAATGTGCGCCGTGAAGTAGCCGTTTTCACGAAACGTCTTTGGCCAGAAAGGACATTTTTCAGGATCGTACGCGCTTCCCGGATACGGCCCCTCCATACGCATCGATTCAACGCCGAACTGATGATGCCCCGTCAGCATGGTTGCGCGCGACGGCATGCACCACGTCCCGATGTACGCATACTCGAAACGCACGCCTTCGCCGGCAAGGCGGTCGATGGTCGGTGTTCGCACCCACGGATACGACTGCGGGTAGGCTCCGACGGTGCGGTAGGAATGGTCGTCCGTATAGATGAAGAGGATGTTGGGCCGCTCGCTTGCCGCGGCGGCCTGCCGGCTGAGCGGTCCGCTGAAGGCAAGCAGAGTAAGCAGAAACGGGACGAACGCTTGTCGCAGGCGGATCAACATCGGGACCTCCAGAGGGTGCGGGCGGCAGTGTCCATTCTCGCCAAGCGGTGTGGCGCTGTCAATATCCAGTCAGGAGATGTCAACGCAATTTAGAAAGATCCCCTGATTGAGCAAAGTAGAACGTTCCCCTGGCAGCCGGGCTCAT
>JAQBUE010000134.1 GCA_027624045.1 Acidobacteriota bacterium | reverse complement strand
CACCCTATTTCGTCCCCGGCCTCGACCTACCGCATTTCAGGATCATTCTTGGATTGGAAAATGCTCCCTTCACAACACTGGGTTACGCTTGGGCGATTAACATGTATGGCACGGTCGAGGGCGCACAAGCGATCGTAGTAGTGATCGCATTGCTGCTCGATCTGGGTGTGTTTGGCGGAGGGGCGGTGGAGCGCAGGCGGCGGAGATGACGCCAGGAGGAAACCGTGGAGAAATATGATCAGTTGACGGAGCCCGACTCGGAGGAGTGGCACCAAGCCGACGAGGGCGAGCGGATGCTGATGGTTGAGGACTATCATCGGCGGGCTCGCATCAAACTGCCGAACGCGAGGATACACTCGACGATCCATGTTGTAGTTGAGAACCAACTAGCGGAGCTCATGCTGGAGGTTGTCGCGGTTCTCAAGCGGCTGATGGACGAGGGGTTGGACCGGCACGACGCGATTCATGCGATCGGTTCGGTTCTTGCGGAGCATATGTTTAACGCCCTGAAGGGCGACGCTGCTTCGGATCTCAACCAGGCGTACCTGCGCGACCTGAAGGACCTGACAGCCGCGAAGTGGCTGGCTTCCGCTGAATAGGTGGCCGTTCCGCTCCCCCGCAAACGTATTGCTGAACCGCGCCTGATTGGGCAATGACAACCGAGCAAATATTCGCTGAACTTGAGTTCCTCCAGCAGCCGTTCCCGCGGTTGGCGGTGAAGCAGGCGATCAAGCGCGCCGAGGAAGTGACGCCGGAGCTGCTGCGTATTCTCGAAGCGGCGGCGGCTGAACCGCAGGTCGTGGCTGACAAGCCGGACTACATGGCACATGAGTTCGCCATGTTGCTGCTGGCGCAGTTCCGTGAGACGCGGGCTTATCAGCCCCTGCTTAAGATCGCCTCACTGCCAGACTACCTCGTGAATAACTTGCTCGGGGCCAGCCGGACAGAAAACATCGGCCGCTGTCTTGCGAGCGTCAGCGGAGGCGATGTCGGCGGCATTCGATCTCTAATCGAAAACGAAGAAGCGGAAGAGTTCTCGCGCGCCGCCGGCCTCGTCGCATTAGTGACCTTGGTCAACGTCGGGGAACACCCGCGGCACGACGCCATCGATTACTTCCGGTCATTGTTTCAGGGCGGACTCCGCCGGGAGCCCAGCTATGTTTGGGCGGGTTTAGTCAACGCCGCGGCCGACCTGTATCCGGGCGAACTTTACAACGACATCCTGCTTGCCTACAAAGAGGGCCTGGTAGACCGGATGTCGATATCGATCGACGATGTCGTTGCAGCGCGGACGCTTGGACTAGCCCCCGCGCTGGCACAGCTTCGCAGCGACCCCCATCATCACCTCATCACCGATGTCGTCAAAGAGTTGGAGTGGTGGTATTGCTTCTCGCCCGAGTTCGCTAGAGCGCGGAGTCGATGGGAGAGCGGCAAAGGGGAGAACGATGCGGAGGCCGAGGACGACGAGCCACCGGATGGCCCGATCTCGTTCATACCGGCACCCGTCCGGCACAGCGCTCCGAAGATTGGCCGGAACAATCCCTGCCCCTGCGGGAGTGGCCGCAAGTACAAGCGCTGCTGCGGCGGTTAGTCCGCACCCGCCGACCCCGCTCCCCTAGGCTAAATCATCTTCTTCTGATTCAGGTCGAACCGCATGCGGTTGCCCGTCTTGAGCGATTCCATCGCCATCGCGAGCGCGACGGCCACGTAGGCGCCTGCCTCGACCGGTGCATTGGGGTCTTTTCGCGACTGCACGCACGACAGAAAATTATCAACATGCTGAGCGGTCGAGCGGCCCCACGTGCCGTAGCGCACGAGCTCGTGGGCGGGTTTCTGTTCCAGTTCGCGTGTGGGCTCATAGAAACGATGTGATTCGCGCGAGACATCAAAACGGCCCTTATCACCGCAGAACTGTTTCATCTGGTCGTGGGCGGCGTTGTAGACCATGTGGTTGTAGCCGAGCGTGAACGTGGCCAGGAAGTCCTCGGGGTACTCGACCGTCAGGCTGGTCGTCTGAGGAATCTCAAGTCCCGCCACAGCCGAGCTTGTCCCAACGCAGGTTACGGCTGAGGGAAACTTCGCATCCATATACCAATTGATGCAATCGAGGATGTGCGCGCCCTGGCCCACCGTGAGGCCGCCGGAGTAATCGTAGAACCAATACCAGTTGCGAAAACGGAACGGGTCGAACTCCTTTGTTTTGGACGCGTATCCCTGCCAGCGTTCCCAGTCAACCTTTCCGTTCACGACCGGGTTGCGCGGATTGCTGACGTTGCTGTACCACCAGGAATTCACGAGCTGGATCTTTCCGAGGCGTCCGGACTCCATGAACTTCTTGCCTTCACGGAAAAGGTCATAACTGCGGCGCTGTGTTCCCACCTGCACGACACGCTTCGTGCGGCGCACCGCCTCGATCATCTCGAACGCCTCGCTGATCTTGTGGCACATCGGCTTTTCGACGTAAACGTCCTTGCCCGCTTCACAGGCGGCGATCGTGATCGGCGCGTGCCAGTGATCGGGCGTCGCGACGAGAACGGCGTCGATGTCTTTGTTCTCGAGCAGCCGCTCGTACTCGTGATACGTCTTGGTGTTGGTGCCGGCGACTTCAGCGCCGAGGGCGAGATTTTCGTCGTAGATGTCGCACACGGCGCGCGTGTCGGCCTTGGCGTTCTCTTTGAAATAACGCGTCACCGTGCGCCCTCGGCCGCCTGTGCCGATGGTTCCGATGCCGATGCGGTCGTTGGCGCCCAACACACGCTGCGCCGAAGCGGCCGTCCAGCCGGCCGCGGCCGACGTGCTAAGAAATCCTCTGCGATTCATATGACACTCCCCCGGACAAGCTGAAAAACGCCGCCCGTTAGGGTTCAGGGTAGTAGAGTCCGAGGCCATTCGTCAAAAATGTTCTTCCGTCAGCGGCCATGTCGCTTTCCGTACAACCACTCGCGCGGCCGGGGAAACCTCGCCCGAAAATGTTCGTCTAACCCAGGAGAGAGCGGAACGGGCCGCCAGAGACAGGGCGGCCCGGTGGCGATCCGCTTTCTTCGTTTCGACCGGCGGTGTGGCCGGGCGAACTGAGTCGGCAGCTTCCGATACCTTCGCGGGATCGCGCTGTAGCCTCCTCCAATCCGGCTCACTCGCCCGGCCCACCGTCGGCGAACTGAATCAGCTGCGCGGGCCGCCTTCGGGGGGACATGGCTTTTCGATCTATGAGAAGTAGTGTGGAAACCTAACAGACTTGTAACGTCCGACGTGGTATTCTCTTCAACGTACAGACCTGTCCAAGGTAAGCCATGGCAATGCTCCACAAGTTCGGTCGCTTCATCACCGCGCGTGATCGTAACATGATGCTGCGCGTGAGCCACTGGTCACCCCCGCGCTGGGTGCGCATCTGGATGACCTCGTCCACGCGCGCCGGCGATGGCTGGTTGTGGGGAAGCATGGCGATACCCATCCTGTGGTTGGGCGGTCACCGCCGCTACGAGGCCATGATGGTTCTTGCTTCTGCGGTGCTGACGGGCATCCTGGTGTTTCTGCTGCTCAAGCGGATGTGCTCGAGGGAACGCCCTTGTGCGATCGCACCGATTCGCTGGAAAGAGTTAGTTCCACCCGACCGTTTTTCGTTCCCCTCCGGCCACTCAATCACAGCCTTTGCGATGGCGGTTCCGCTTTCGCTATTCTATCCGGCGTTTATGCTCGGCCTAATGTTCTGCGCCGTGAGCGTCGCGACCTCGCGGGTCGTGCTGGGTCTGCACTTTCTCTCCGACGTCGTCGCTGGCTCGTTGATGGGCGCAGGCATTGGATACGCCGCGTATACCCTCGTCGTCTAGCCCAAATCCGCCACCACCGAGCACCATCTCCGAACCGAGCCGTGACCGTCAGGGAGCGTTCCGGCCAGCCACTTGAATCGCTTGCCACCGTCGCCGGCCCCCACCCCTGTCAACCACGCAACAGCGGCAACACCTCTCTCAACCCATCCGCGAGCCGCGTCATATCTTCTTCGTTGTTGAAGAAGTGAGGTGAGACGCGCAAGCGCCCTTTTCGCGCGGCGACGGTAATTTGCCTTCCCTGTAACTCCAGCGCCAGACGAGACGCGTCGACTCCCTCGAACGCCCCGCACACGATCGGGGCGTCGTAGTAGGTATGTTTGTCTGAGAGTAACTCGGCCCCGGCGGCGCGGAGAGTATCCCGAGTCGCGGCCGAGATGACGCGGACTTGCTCCTCGATCGCTCCGCGCCCCAGCGACTCAAATAGATCGACGGCCGCTCCCATGGCGTAGATGCCCGCGAAGTTCTGCATGCCGCCCTCATACTTGATGGCCGACGCGGGAAGTTCCGGCGTTCCATGATGCAGATGGTCGACGTTGCGCCAGTCCCGGTGGCTGCGCCAGCTATAGACGTTCGGCTCGAGCCACTCTCTGACATGCGGAGCGACATAGGCGAACCCTGTGCCGGGCGGGCAGCACATCCACTTATACCCGTGAACTCCCAGCACGTCAATGCGCGAGGCGGCAACATCGGTCGAAAGCGCGCCCACGCTCTGCGTGCCGTCGACGTAGAACAGGATATTGCGCTTCTTTAGCTCTTCCCCGATCTCGTCGAGTGGTGGACGTAGCCCCGTAGAATAGTTCACCGCGCTTGCCAGCACGATGCGCGTACTCTCGGTGAGGCATTCAATCAGTTCCTCGATGCAAAAACGGTCGCCGGGGATGGGGACGGTTGAGGAGTGAACTCCCTTCCGCTGCAGCGCCCCTCCGAAGTAGAGGTTATTGGGAAACTCGTCGCTGAGAGTCAGGACGTGGTCGCCCGCTTTCCAGTCGATCCCGGTGAGTAGCCACGACAACACGCTCCCGGTGTTGGGGATGAACGCGATGTCGTCCGGCGAGGCGCCAATCAGCGTGGCGAGCTTCGCGCGTACTTCGTCGATATCGCTGAACCAGTCGAGGAAGTCGAGGCAAGCTCGTGCGTCCCGATGTTCGAAGTGCCGGTTGGCGGCGCGCACGACGCATTGGGGGATCGGACCGAGGCTCGCCGTGTTGAGATACGTCCACTCTTTCAGAACAGGGAATTCGCCCCGAAGATTCGTCCAGTCGGCATCCATCCACTTAGCGTACAGGCTGCTCGGTTCCGGAGTGTGGCGACACGACTTAGCCTGAACCTTCAATTCTCAGTTCTCTGCCGTATCGGCGCACATCTTCTAGCTGAGCCGCGCGCCAAGTAAGCGGTCCGACCCTCCACTGAATCTGAAAACGCAAAGTCACTCCCAGGAATGAAGAAGCCCTGGCGCCGCTACCGCCGCTGCGCCGTCTCGGCCGGTTTCTCCGCCTTGAGTTGCCTCGACAAATGTGCCAGCTGCGGTGAAAATGGTGTCACCTCAAACGGCATCTTGTCGCGTGCCGAAAGCAGCGCCACGGGCTTGGTCTCGATCAGCGTCAGTCCGTTGCTCCAGGGGTCGAGCTTGATTCGTGAGCCCAACGGCAGTGCTGCGATCTGCTCCATTCTTTCCTCGTGCAGCTCCGGCGCCCTCGCGGCGAGTTCGGCAAGCCGCGGAAGATGCCCGCCGCTCGCGAGCTGATTTCCGAGGTTGGCCTGGATGAGGTTCGTCAGCGCTGCGCCGCGGCTTGCCAATACCTTCAGGAAGAGACCAGCATTGGCAAGGTCGTCCTTGTAGGGTGAGCGAGCAAGAAGCTCCCCCGCTTTCCGAGACGCCGCCTCCATCTCTTCGGGCCGCCGCGCCAGCCGAAGTTTTTCGAGGATCTCGCGGTCCTCGAACATCGTCTGGTCGCTGAAGGCAAACATTGTGTCCGTGCGATGTCCAAGCAGGATGTGCGCCAGCTCATCGGAGAGAACCATGGCCAGGCTGGCCTCGTCCGGCAGTACATCAATGAGTCCGCGGCTGATCACGATCGATTCACCGAGCGAGAACGTCTCGAGCGGAGTTGTCAGCAGCACCCGGCACCGCACCGGCAGGCGCACTTCGCTGCCCGCCATCAGGTTGCGAACAACCGTGTTGAGCACCTTGTCAACTTCACTCGCCGGTGCCAGCAGTCCGCTGCGCTCCAATCGGTGGATGACGTTCTCCTCGGCTTGCCGCATCCATTCGCGCTGGCTCTCGAGCGGCGTCGTGTCCGTCGTTCTACTTTCGTCCTCAACGGCGCCCTCCGCCGCGATCAGGATTCCGGTCAGTTCCTGCAGTTGGTTCAGCGGCTTGCGGTTGTAGCCCCACAAGCGCGTTTGACCTTTGAAACGCACGTTCTCACCACGCGGCCCGAGCAGGTCGGCGTCTTCGATATAGACGTACGCGGGCGCCCACAAGTCTGGCGCGACATTCACACGCCAGCTATCGAAGTGAAAGAACAGGCCTGTTGCGCGGCTTTGCGTATAGGTTCCATTGAAACGGACGATGTGATGGCTCCGGTCCTCGACCCAAATGCGGCCGACAAACCGCCCGGGCTGCTGTTCGTTGCGCGGGGCCACGTCAAACACGAAACAGCGCACCTGCCCCAGAAACTCTCTCCTCACGAATTGAAAGCCATACGTCTCGCGGTCAAACTGGTATGCGTCGGGCAGCACCATCTGCGCGAAGCCTTCGGCGATGAAGTAGCTTCCTTCTTGCTTCTTCAAGAGGAACGGCAGCCTGCGCTTCTTCTCGGGCGGATGGAAACCTTCGCTCTCGAAGTAACTGATGTGATTCACGCCTCTTGACAAATCAAGCTGCCCGATCATGTAGTGGTCGCGGGCCGGCAGGGCGTCCGGGTCTTCTGGGGTCGCGAGTTCCTGCAGATACGTTTCCAAAAGCGGCGTGTAGTCACGTAACGTCTCGATCAGGCCGCGCTCGTTGGCGACGATGTTGTCGATCAGTTCGTCGACCAGCCGGTTGTCCTGCGCCCCGGCCGTCCTCGGCGCGGCCAGCAAGAAACAGATAAAGCAGACAATGCACGCTAATTCCCGTTTCATACTCTCTCTCCTCAATAAGCCAACCGAAAGCGGATAAAGACTTCCGCGATGAAGTCAACCGGCTTGCCGCTCTGTTCGGCCGGCGCAAATTCGATCTGCCGCGCCGCGCGCACCGCGCTCTCGTCCAGGCCGTGGCCAAGGCCTTCGATTACCTGCAGCACCTCGACCGTGGCGTCGGCCCGGAAGTTGACGCGCAACCGAACGTCACCCTCAATACGAAGCTGGCGAGCTTCGTCTGTGTATTGCGGCATCGGCTTGGCGAGAACTCGCGCGGCGCTGTTCGCTGGCGTCGCCTCGACAGCCCGCTCAACTTCGATCCCCTGCTCCCCGATGCGCTGCTCCCCGGCGACCACCTGCCCAAACCCGGCATCGTGAACTAGACCTGCCGGGCCGCCTGCCGGGCTCGATGCGGTTGCGGATCCAAACGAACTTCCTGCTTCCGCATTCCCGGCGGTCTCAACATCTTTTGGAGACCGTCCGTCTCCGCGCCCAGCCGCGCCGAATCCCGAACGCTCGTAACTTGTCGTACGCCAGCGCCCACCCTGCCTGTCCGGCTTCATGGGACGAAACGATTCTGCGGCCTCGGCCGGGACGGCTCCATTCGCTGCTCGTGTTGCCGCCGAGGCGCTCCCGAATCCGCCAAGTTGGATCTGTAATTCCTCGCTCGCCGGCGGGGTCGCTGGCCGCACCTGCTCCAACGTGCGCGGCATGTCGGGCGCAAGAACGTTCAGGGGTTCAAGCGGCAATCCCGGTGGTTCAATACCGCGTGGTTCGATACGGGGTTGCGGTGTCCGAACCAGCGCGGCCCGCTCGGCCGGCATCTCCACGAGACGCCTGCCCGGCGGCTGCCGCATCCTTGCAACTTTGGCGGCAACAGGGCGCTCCTCCCGCGGAGTTGAAACCGGCGCACGAAGCGGGAACACGATCTCAGTCGCCGTGCGCGGATTCAGCTCAAGCCGCGGTCTGGCTACATACAACGGCACACTGACAATCGCGATGATGGCCGCGATGTGGACCACAATGCTGGCCACAAAACTCCGCCCATAACGCCCTTGCACGTGCTCCGAAGTACTAAACACCGTTCATCCACCCTTCCCGTGAACGTCTTGCCGCTCACATCTTCCGTATCGGCCGCTTTCAGAGGGCGTTTAAGTTAGGAACGCGGTGGGCTATACTTTCATCTCCCCCGGAAACGACCGGCGGTCAGCTGCCGGCGGTGCTGCCGGAGACCGCAACATACGGAGAAAGCAACGTGACGAGACGTGATTGGTTAGCATCAAGCGCGGCGACAGCCTTGTCGGCCTGCGCTCCGGCCGAGAAGGTCGCCGAGGAGCCCGCGAACATGTCGAATCTCGCCGGACGTATCATCGACGCCCACGTCCATGTCTGGACGCCCGACACGGAATCCTATCCGCTTCTTCCCGGCCACAAGAAAGAGGACATGGAGCCGCCCAGCTTTACCGCCGAAGAGTTGTTCGCTCATTGCAAACCCTCCGGGGTGGAGCGCATCAACCTCATTCAGATGTCCTTCTATGGCGTCGATCACTCCTACATGCTGGCGATGATGGATAAGTATCCGGACAACTTCGCTGGGACCGGCGTGCTTCCCGACGTGCTCGACGACGAATCGCAGGACCCCTCCGAGATGATGGTCGAGCTCGGCGCCAAACGCTGCTATGCCTTTCGGGTTCGAGGCGGCTACAAGAGAACCGATGTCGAGCAGCCGAACTGGATGAATCATCCCAAGTGGGACAAAATGTTCGAGACCGGCGCCGCCCACAATCTCGCCCTCAGCTTCCTCATGAACCCCGGCGACATGCCCGAGCTCGACCGCATGTGTGCCAAGTACCCCGACACGCCCGTCATCATCGACCACCTCGCCCGCATAGGCGCGAACGAGCCCATTAAGGAAGAGCAGGTCGCCGAAGTGTGCGCCTTGGCGAAGCATCCCAACATTCGGATGAAAGTTGGAGCGTTTTACGCGCTCGGCGCCGCTCAGGCCCCTTACACCGATTTGCTGCCGATGATCAAGCGTGTCGTGGACGCCTACGGGCCCGACCGCTGCATGTGGGAGAGCGACTGCCCGTTCCAGGCGCAGCCACCTCATAACTACGACGACTCGCTCGCTCTGATCCGCGACCATGCGGATTTCCTCAGCGCTTCCGACAAAGAGAAGATTCTCGTCACCACCGCCGAGAAGTTTTTCTTTAAACGTGCTTGAACCTTCCGCCCATCGGCTGCCCCGTCGGCCCAGCGCCGGGCGCTAGGTTACAATCATGTCTAATCCTTGCCGTGTCTATTGCTTCGCCCCCCCCGCCAGCCTAGCCAGGCCAATCTGCCTTTCGCCGCTCTCGTAGCCTGCCTCGCTGTCATCACGCTCGCGCCGGCTTTCGCGGAGACCCCTCCAGGACTTCTCACGCTCACCTCCGAGCCTGAGTTCCTTCCCGCCCAGCGCAACTGGGAGCGTCTGGGCATCCGTGACGCCGAGCTGCGCTTGCTGGAACGCTTTCATCGCGGCGACGGCTACCAGGGCTGGAATATCGCCTATAAGAGTCTCGAACTCAACATGACGGGCGTCCTCACGCATCCTGATATCCCGGTGCCTGAGACCCCTGAAGAGCAGCTGAAGTTCCCACTCGTCGTTCTGAGCCATGGCTCGGATTTCGGTGTTGACGCCCGCTATCGCGCGATTGCTCTCGATCTGGCCCGGCGCGGTTATGTCGTCCTTGCCCCAACCTTTCGCGGACGTGTCGGGCCCGAGGGGCGCTCGGAGGGAGTCGTACAGATCGGCCGCAACGAAGTGATCGATCTGCTGCAACTCGCCCAACTCGGACGCAAGTTGGTATACGTCGATTCGCTTCGCATCGCCATCATTGGAGAAGGGCACGGCGCCACCGCCACTTTGCTGGCGATCGAACGTTCTAATGTCTTTCGCGCCGCCATCGTCATCTCTCCACTCATCTTTTCCGGCTTGGCCGAATACGGCTTCGCCGGCATCAATCGTCTCGTGTCATTGCAAGATGCCTTGTTCGGCCGCGAGCTGGACCGATCCGATCTGGTCCGCGAACTCAACGCACGCGACATGTTTCGCCAGGCTGGCCGAATCCGCGCGCCCATGCTCTTCATCCACGCCGAGGCGGATCCGAGCTACGTCGACCAGCGCCGATTCCTTGGTGAACTCGCCCGCAACAACATCCGCCCCCGCGTCCTTGAGTTCCCCGGTATGTGGCCCTACTTCATGACCTCCCACGACGATGGCAATCGTCCTGCCAACTGGCTGCAAGAAAGAGACCGTGCCTGGGACGAGGTCTTCGCTTTCATTGAGGAGCACATACCCCCGCCACCCGAGGAAGAAGTAGAGCCGTAGATGCGCGCCACGCCGCCCACTCCCATGCGAGCCCCACACACCCACCGCCGCCGCGGCTTCATCCGTCTCACCGTGGTTCTCATCCTGGTTGCCGCGGCCGTCGGGGCTGGCTATATCGTCCGCGACAAGCGTCTCGCGCCCTCCGACCTTCAGACCTGGTTCAGCGCGCCAAAACCGATTGGAATTCGCGCTGGTGACGCCCTCGAACGTCTCGGCATTAGCCCCGACGACGTTCAGCCGCACGGCCCCTCGGCAGCCGTTCGCTTCATCGGGATCACGAAGTATCTCAACGACTCCAAAGCCGTCGTCACGCACACCGCCGACGACTCCAGCCCCAAAGTTCCCGATACCATCGCAGCCCTGGACCGCTACGACATTAAGGCAACGCTCTTCATCAGCACCCAGCGCGGGCCAGTCGAGGAACTATGGCCCTTGCTCGCAAAAGCGGTGAAAAACGGGCATGAGATCGGCTCGCACGCGCGCACTCACCCCTGCCAGTTCCCCTCCACTCGATGGTTCTGCACTCTGGCTTATTCGGACGACGAGTTGAGCGGTTCGCGCGACGATATCCTGGCCCATGTTGGCCAGTCCCACGTCTGGTCGTTCGCTTACCCCTGCGGTTTGTGCAGTGAGTATCCCTTTGTGCGCGACAAACTGCGGCACGCCGGCTACCTCGTCGCTCGCATCTACCCCGATGAGGAGCACGGCGGCCACCTGCTCCCGGACATGAATACGTGGGACACCCACCGCTATCAAGCCACCTACACCCAGGCCGTTCAGAACAAGGGCGGCATCGCGCCCGACGGCCGTACCGACGTCGCCGAGATCAACGCCAAGTTCGATGAGGTATATCAGTCTGGAGGCATTTACAACTTCCTCACGCATCCCAACTGGCTCGATTTCAAAGAGGACGCTTTTTACCAGCGACACCTCAAATACATCTCTCGCCGGGAAGACATCTGGTACGTGCCGATGGGGCCGCTCTACGCGTACCAAACCGCCACCGAGCACACCAAAGTACATCCGCTCGGCCAGGGACGCTTCGCCGTCGTGCACGTCCTCGACCCCGGCGTATTCCCCAACAGCGTCACGCTGGAGTTCGAGATCACCGCCGACGTGACGCAAGTGAAGACCGCGCGCGGAATCATCGCCGCAAGCCCCGCCGGCCCGACCTACGGCTGGGATCACGAGTTCTATCGTATCGCCGGCAATCGCCTCTTAGTAACCCTCCAGCCCAACACTGTTCTAGAGATCCGTTAGGAGCCCCGGAAGAAAAGTAGGGGCACGGCATGCCGTGCCCTGGACCCGGCAGAAGCCAAGAAATGGAAGCCGGCACTTCAGTGCTGGGAGGCCCTGTCGTGTGTAACGATGGAGCTGAATCGCACAACAAAGAGTCAGCGAGTTCAACGCACGGGAGGAAACATGTCGCAGGCATGGAAAAGTTTCAAACAAGGTAGATTCGGGATGCTTGGACGCCGGGACCTATTCCGAGGTGGCGTCATGTCAGCCGCCGGATCAATGCTGGGCCTGCTCAGCGGCAGCGCCCCGCGAGCAAGCGCCGCTCCCTCGACCGGCCTGCGAGTCGGCGACGACATCTATCAATCGATCGGCGTACGCCCGCTGATCAACTGCCGCGGCACGCTCACCGTTATCGGCGGCTCGCTTGAGCTGCCTGAGGTGCAAGCCGCGAAACATGCGGCGGCGAATCATTACGCGCAGCTTGATGAGCTCATGGAAGCGATCAGCAAGCGTCTTGCCGAGTTGACCAAGGCCGAATGGGGCATCGTCACATCAGGCTGCGCGGCGGCCATGGCGCATGCCACGGCTGCTTGCGTCGCGGGCGCGAATCCTGATCTGCACGTGCGGATACCCAATCTCACCGGCTTCGCGAAAGACGAAGTGATCATTCCCAAGGAGTCGCGCAACGTCTACGACGCCGCGATTCGCTCGATCGGCGTGCGCATCATCCAGCCCGAGACGGCCGAGCAGTTCGAAGCCGCCATCGGTCCGCGTACGGCAATGGCTTATATCTTCGCGAATTCAAGGATGGAGCAAGGGGCGCTCACGATTGACGACGTGATCCGAATCTCGAAAGCGCATAACGTTCCGGTGCTCGTCGACGCGGCGGCGGAAATGCTCTCGATTCCCAGTGACTACCTCAAGCGCGGCGCGACGCTCGTGGCTTACAGCGGGGGCAAATGCATACGCGGTCCGCAGTGCGCCGGGTTGCTGCTCGGCCGCAAAGACCTTGTGCAAGCCGCCTGGATCAATAGCGCGCCCCACCACGGTTACGGCCGCGCGATGAAGGTCGGCAAAGAAGAGATGATCGGCATGCTGATGGCCGTCGAGATGTGGGTCAAGCGCGACCATCAGGCCGAGTGGCAAAAATGGCTGGGCTGGCTGGACCATATCGCCGCGCGCGTCTCCCCGCTCAGCGGTGTCGAAACCTCGGTCCGCCGCGAGCCCGGCGACAGCCTCTCAAACCGCAGCCCGTCCCTCAGTATCCAATGGGACAGCGCGCGACTCGGCATCACCGATGCGGAAGTTGCCGATCTGCTCTACAACGGCGAACCCAGGATCGCGCTAGGCGGTAGCCGCCGCCGCCGTTCCCGCTCAGGAAACGGAAGTCCGACCCAGACGGGCATCTCGATCACCGCCTACATGATGGGCGAGCAGGACTACAAAGTCGTCGCCGACCGTGTCTACGAGGTGCTCGCGGCCAAACGCCAACCGAAGCCCGTCCCCGCTCCGCGCCCGCCCGCTGCCGACCTCACCGGCATCTGGGACGTCGAGATCGAATACGTCAGCGGCAAGACCGTCCACACCCTCTCACTCGATCAAAAAGAGGGCCGTATTGCAGGCATGCACGAGGGCGACTTTGTCTCGCGCGATCTGAGGGGCGAGGTTGACGGCGATAAGGTCACTCTGAACAGTTGGTATCTCGAAGTCCACGGCGATCAGCTTCTTTACAATTTCGAAGGCACAATCTCCGGCGACAAGATGTCAGGCGAACTCGACCTCGGCGAGTACCTGAAGGCCAAGTGGTCGGCTTCGCGGCACTCATCCGGGCGCGGCTAAGCGCACTACGGTCCCTTCGCTCCATCGTTGACGCGTCGTATGATTGATGTCTGAGGCTAGGATCCATGGGTATCTACAGCACGTATCTACAGGAGTTTGCGCGCTCTCATAATCGAATCGGTGCGGTCGCTCCAAGCTCTCGATTTCTCGCCAAAGAGATGCTGCATGGGATGGAACTCGGCTCCAGCAAGCTAGTTGTTGAGTATGGGCCTGGAACGGGGTCCTTCACGGGTGCGATCGTGGCGCAGCTCGGTTCGCACCGCTCCCTTTACGCCATCGCCGCCGCGTCGCGGCAGTCGTCCTCTATCCGGTCGTCCCCCAACCGGTCGTCCCCCACGCGATCATCCATGGAACTGCGGCGACTCGTGACGCCGATCTCCGCGTCCCGCGGGTCCGGCGGCAGCAACGAAAAGTAGGGGCGCAACTTTCCCGATGGGTGCCGTTCGATGTGGTCAACGATCTCGATCACGAAATCGACGCCGTCGCCCGTGACGCTCTCGAGCTCCCGCCGCGCTGCGGCCACCTCCGCCTCACTCGGCTGCCGGTAGGTAATCAGCTTGACGCGGATACGGCCCGCTTCTTCTTGAATGAACTGGTAGCGCCGCATCCAGTCCGTTAACTGCATCAGCGGAATCACAAGAGCCAGCGGATGCAGACGGCGCCCATCCGGCAGCGCGAATCGCTCGATCACGCGTCCCATGATCGAGCCCAGACTCTGCACGGCCGCGCCGCAGGCGCAAACCGCTTCACCCTGTACCGCATCACCCTGTACCGCATCACCCTGCACCGCCCAGTCGCCAATGCGGTAGCGGATCAGCGGCATCGCGAACGAGTGCAGCGACGTGATCAGCACTTCGCCTTCTTCACCAGGCAAGGCCGGCCGCCCGCCTCGACGTCTCGGCGAATCTTGCCCGTGATCGGAGCTTCGCAGGTCGCCGGGGCGGGAGTGGGGATGCCACACTTTGCATCACTTTGCAACATGCATGGGTTAGTCGGTTCTCTCGGGAGACTGGGTAACTGGCGTGTCTGTAACGACTTGAGCTCGAGGGACGGTCTATGGCCGCCTTTGCTGTGTTGCACTCGCTTTTCATGTTGAATTTGCCTCCCTCAAAGGGCCATCGCCCAAGTCGTGAACGGCTCAAGCCTGTCAGGGTAAGGCCGCTCAACCGGCCTAGATTGCCGCGAGGTGAGCAGCGAAACCCGCCGTGCAACGGCTGGCCTAGCTGAACCCAAGCCGCGTGAACGCGGCTCAGGGGCAGGCCCTGCCGTGGGGGCGCCGCTATCGGGCAGACGCGTCAGGTGACGGTTGAGCGGATGACCCTTGGCCTCGTCCGACGATGCGGGCGTAGGACTCCCGCACATTTGTTTCACGGCGACACCCCTGTCGGCGCAATGTGAAAAGATCCCCTACTGAGCAAAGTAGAACGATCCCCTTGGGGCGAGAGATGC
>JAQBUE010000133.1 GCA_027624045.1 Acidobacteriota bacterium | reverse complement strand
CTCCACACCCTATTTCGTCCCCGGCCTCGACCTACCGCATTTCAGGATCATTCTTGGATTGGAAAATGCTGGGGATCGACGCCTGATAGGCCCGCTCACCGGGAACCAGATTATTGAAAACTCCGATCACCGCGACGGACTCCAGGGGCGTTGCCGTGACCGCTGCATATCCGATCTGCACAGGCGCGTTGAACGGAATTGTCAATTGCCCGCCGCTTGCACCAGGAGGCAAGGTGCCTCCAAAGCCGATTGCCTGTAAAGGATTTTGGAAGTCAGTCGGATTCATCGGATTGGCGATCGGCACGGTCATGGGGCTTCCATTGCTGTCGAAGAAGCGGACTTCAAAGGAAGCCGTTGAACTCGTGATGTTCAGTGCCTCCCAAAAAGTGAAGAAGGCCTGCCCACCAGCCAGTTCGCCGTTTGCGGCCTGGGGCAGCAAGGTATCCCCTGGACGGATGATGCGCTTCTCGTTTGCCTGCTCTGGAAGGATGAGTCGAAGATTCGGGGTGACCTTCAACGCTAGAGCCTCCAATGTTTGCCCCGCCCCAACGATGTTCGACAGAAGTGCTAAGGCGCAAACTGCGATGGTTCTAGTCATGAAAGAGTCTCCTTTGGGATGCCAATACGACGCCCACCATACAGTCAGGCAACCGAAAGCGCAAGGATCGGTGGATTCAGCCGGGCGTCTACCCTGGTAAGCGTAGTCGCCCAGGGGATCGGTGCCAAGTTGGGGCCTGAGGGCGCGTTTTTCGTGAGTTGTCTTTTTCTTAATGATAAATGCATCCGTCACACTTTGCGGTGGCGGGTGAGCCCACAGGGCCGCCGGGAACCTAAGGCTCCCTTCGCCCAAGAAAACGAAAGGCCCGGGTCGCTAAGCCCGAGCCACTCGCCGACCGGGAACAGCCCCCAGTCCGCTAACCAAATTATGCCACTTTGGGGGATCACACTGTCAACGCTTTGGGTATTCGGTCGGCGAATCGGCGAGGCTGCCTATCGAGGACGTATGCGTGATTACGAGTGGTCCCCGTGGGGAGCGAGAGTATCGCAGCCCGCTTTCATCGACTCAAAGGCGTTTCTCAGGATGCTCAAATCGTGGCCCGGGGTCACGAGGCGAAAGCCTTGGTCGATGCGCTGTTGCGCCTGCTCGACGGTCCCCGTAACGTAGCCCGCTGCTACACCTGTCTCCTTGGAAGCGGCTGCCACGTCGGCGACCAGGTCTTGAACCAGTTCGTCGTCCATCGACGCAGCGCCGACCGAACGGCTCAGATCATAGGGGCCGATCAAGACGCAATCGACGTCAGGCACCGCCATCATCTCGCGAACGTTGCCGATCCCGGTGGGGGTTTCGACCATCACGACGACGAGAATCTCGTCATTCGCGTGCTCGACATAGTCGAAGAAATCATTCCCCGCGTGCAGCGCCGTGCGAAAGCCTGTCGCCGAGCGTCCGCCGCGAGGAGGGAACTTCGCGGCCTGCACAATCTGCTCGCATTGCTGGGCGGTTTCGACCATCGGAATGATGATGCCGAGGGCACCGAGATCGAGCACGCGGGCGATCCAAAATGGGTCCAGCAAGGGCAGGCGAACAATCGGCGTCGTCTTCGCGTTGACACACGTGCTCAGCGCGGCGCTGAGCGTCTGTTCCGACCAGCCACCGTGCTGCCACTCCAGCCACAGGAAATCGAATTCGTAGGGCAGGGCCTGTTGGACGATTTCGGGAGAGGGAAAGGAAATCGAAGGGCCGGAGATGACTCCGCCTTCGAGGAGTTTGCGTCTTGCGAGGTTGGGTCTCATGGATGATAAATGTTTCCAGTGAAGTTCCCTATCTTAGCGGCTTTCGCGCCAGCTCAATAGTCGAGCAACTTCTCGATCTCTCGTTCGAGGTCCGCGGTCCGCGGCAGAATCTGGTTTTCGACCTGCGGGTTGTAGGCGATCCAGGTGTCCTGAGCCCCGATCCGGCCGACCGGCGCGTCGAGATACTCAAACAACTCAGAGCCGATCCGCGCCGCGATCTCCGCGCCATAGCCAAACGACAAACAATCTTCATGAGCCACGATCACGCGGCTTGTCTTGCGAACCGACACCGCGATCGCTTCCCAGTCGTAGGGATTGAGACTCCGCAAATCCAAGATCTCAATTGTGACGTCGCGCTCTTTCTCGATCTTGCGCGCCGCCAGCAGGGCTCGCTGCACGAGGGCGCCATAGGTGATCACCGTTAGATCGGACCCCTCCGTGACGCGCCGCGCCCGCCCGAAGGGAATCATATGCTCCGGCCCCGCATACGGCGCACGATTGTACGTCTCGCGATACAGCTTCTTGTGCTCCAGAAACAGCACCGGATCGTCGCAGCGAATCGCGGTCCGTAGCAGGCCGTTCGCGTCCAGGGCGTTTGACGGCATCACGACACGCAGCCCCGGGATATGCGTAAACAAGACCTCACCCGACTGGCTGTGATAAATCGCGCCCCCGCCGAGATAGCCGCCAATCGGCACGCGGATCACGAGCGGACACGAAAAGCCGTTGTTCGACCGCCAGCGCAGAGTCGCCAGCTCGTCCCGGATCTGCATCATCGCCGGCCAGATGTAGTCGAAGAACTGAATCTCGACAACCGGCTTCAGGCCACGAGTCGCCATCCCGATCGCCCGCCCGACGATCGCGGCCTCCGCGATGGGCGAGTTGAATACGCGCTCGCTCCCGAACTCCCGCTGCAAGCCGGCCGTGACTTTGAAAACGCCGCCCTTGCCTTTCAGTTCATTCAGGTTTTCTTCGCGGCTGCAATCGGCCACGTCTTCACCAAACACCACGATCCGCTCATCGCGGCGCATCTCGTCGTGGAGACAGGCGTTGATCATGTCGACCATCGTCTTGTCTTCGCCGGAGGGTTGCGGCACGCTTTCGAAGTGGTCCGACGTAGGATCGACAGTCGGCGAGTAGAGAAATTCCACCGCCGATCCCAAGGGCGCCGCGGCGGCCTTGACGGCATCTTGTGCCGCTTGTTGGACCCGCAGGTCGATTTCCTGATGCATCGTGACCAGGTGATGTTCGTCGACGACCCCTTCGTGTTCGAGGTATTTGCCAAACCGGATAATCGGGTCCTGGGCTGCTTCGCGCTCGCGCTCGGCCTTCGTCTTGTAAAGGTTCTCGTCGTCTGAAAGCGAATGCGAATACGGGCGGATGGTGTGAGCATGGACAAGCGCGGGGCCGCGGCCACGGCGGCAGTGGCTGATCGCATCGCTGAGCACCCGATAACTTTCGATGAAGTCCAGACCGTCAACCTCGTAAACCGCCAAGTCGGGGAACGAGCTGACCAGCCGTGAAATGCTGCCGCCCGCCGTCTGCGCCTCGACCGGGACGGAAATGGCATAGCCGTTGTCCTGAATGAGAAACAGAACGGGCAGGCGATCGAGACACGCTGCGTTCAGCGCTTCCCAGAACTCGCCTTCGCTTGTGGCGCCATCACCCGCGCAGACGAGTACCACGCTTCGTTCCAGGTCGCCCGACGAATCCGGCTGATCTTCCCGCGGCTTTTCAAACCTTGCCGCCTCGGCGCAACCCACCGCCTGCAGGAACTGCGTCCCTGTGGGACTCGATGCGGAAACGATGTTCAAGCCGGGGCTCGACCAGTGCGACGGCATCTGACGTCCACCCGATGCCGGATCAGAAGCCGCGCCTACGGCCTGCAAGAGCATGTCAAGCGGTGTGACGCCGAGAGCGAGGCACAAAGCGCGATCCCGGTAGTAGGGATAAAACCAATCGAAGCCCGGACGCAGGAGCATGCCGGCCGCCGTCTGCACGGCTTCGTGCCCGGCGCCACTGATCTGGAAGTAGACCTGACTGCGGCGTTTGAGGATGATCTCGCGGTCGTCCAGCCGCCGCGAGAGGTACATATTGCGGTAAGCATCGAGAAGCAGCGAAGCCTCGATACGCCTGACCGCCCGGTCTGTGCGCACAAGGCCGCGTTCGTCGGCCATATCTATAGTTTAGGATGCAACTCGGGTTTGGGCGATGCCGCGCTGACTGTGGCCGCCGAGGTCATTTGGTTAGGTCGATGATCACAAGGCGGCGACCATAGACTTGCAAGAATACGTCGCTGTTCTGGGATGCCGCCCACTGTTCAAGCGCCGTGTCTCCGGAACTGCTCAGTTCCAGGATGACTTCCTCGGAGTTGATTGTCACCTGGACCGCATCGATGAGTTGCCGGTGGCTGCGGTCTAGGCTGTCCGCAAGGCGAAGCAAGGGAATGGTCTTCAGTAGCGCCTCTTGTTGCGTATCGCCAAGCGCCCGGAAACTCTCGCTGCTGGCTTTCGGCATGTTCTTTCGATGGTACCGGCAGAGATTGCCGATGAAGAGTCGGGCGCTCCTATCGAGACCGGGCAAGTCGGCGTTCACAACCAGATAGAAAGAATGCCGGTGGTGACGCGTGCTGCTGACGAAATGTCCGGCATCGTGCAGATGCGCAGCTGCCTCCAGCAATCCCCCGTAGCTCGGCTCCAGTCCATGGATGGGGCGCAAGGCCTCGAACAATTGACTCGATAGATCCGCGACCCTTTGCGCGTGTTTGCGTTCGACTCCGCAGCGATCGGCTAGCTCGCGCACACTCGTGCGCTGGTCCTCGTCGAGCTGAGCACGCGCGAGTTCCGAGTAATGCGCCGCGAGATCAGCGATCGCGCCGTCGCGCACACCTGCCGCTGAGTAAAAGCAAAGGTCGGCCCGAAGCGCCTCCAGGACTAAAGCCAATACTCCCGCCCCAGCAATGATGATCTCCGCCCGGCGCGAGCCGATACCTTTGACTAACTGACGTTCCCGCAGGCTTTGTTGAGCGAGCTTCTCATACAATTTGAGGACGTCAGAGCTGCTTGCGCTGAGCCGATCGATCTCGTTCGTTTCCGACGCGGCCAAGCCGTGAACGGCACGGACGGCGGCGGCGGCCGTGGCCGCGGTGACGACGACGCGATCGAATGAGCCTGCCTTGATCTGATCGCTTATCGGGACAATCTTTTCGCGCACATATTCCGTAAACTGGCGAAGCTCCCTGGCCGATGGCGGGTCGTGGGTAAAGAACAACTGACTCAGGCGGACAGCGCCCAATGGCTTCGACAGAGCGGTAACCACTTTGCCGCGACGGCTTTCGATCACTTCGGCGCTACCGCCGCCGATGTCGATGATGACGATGTTTTCCTTGTCAAGCGGCCAGCGGCTCTGAACACCCAAGTGAATCAACCGCGCTTCTTCGCCACCGGAAATGATCTCGGGCCGCACACCGCCCAGAGCGAGCTGAGCACGGAGCAGAAACTCGTCCTGATTGCGCGCATCGCGGATCGCACTGGTGGCAACTGCTCTGAAAGAGACGACCTGATGCTCACGCAGCAGGGCGGCCATTCGACGAAGTGCGCGGCTGGCGTGATCCATCGCCTCGGCGCTGACAACACCGTGTTGGAAGACGGACTCTCCGAGCCGGACGACGGCGCGATCCTCAACGAGGGGCCGGGGCGGTTCACCCGGAGCCACCTCGGCCGCTTGCATGCGGATCGAGTTGCTGCCAATGTCGACTGCGCCGAGGCGGTGCAAGCTCACCATCTTAGGGGATTCCGGGCCGCCTGATTTTTCGTTTCGCGTCGGCACTGATGAGACAGCCTTCAGAGTCCAAAAGCAAAGTAGGCGCGTCCCCCGGACGTCACGACATACTGTTTGCCGTCAACCAGAAACGAAATAGGGTTGGAGCGAATCGCGCCACCGGTCTGAAAGTCCCACAAAAGATCGCCACTGGCGGCATCGAGAGCAAAGAAACTACCCTCATTCGAACCGCCGAACACAAGTCCGCCCGCCGTCGCCATCACACCCGTCCATAGCGGTGTAGGCGTGCGAAAGTCCCAGACCCGCTCGCCGGTTTCGGCGCGTAACGCCCGCAGCGCTCCCCAAGCTTTGTCGCCGTCCAAACGCCGCTCGCCGCCACCAACGAAAACCTTCCCCGGCTCGTACTTCGCTTCGCCCTTGAAATAGTAAGACCCCATTTCGCGCACCGGCACATAGAGCATCTTCGTGATCGGGCTATACGAAGGGCTCATCCAGTTCGTCGCTCCCTGCAAACTCGGATACGTGAGATTTCCTTCGGCCGTCGGCTCTGTATCGGGAATCACCATCGGACGGCCGTGGTCGTCGAGCCCCTTTGCCCAAGTCTGCGTCGAGTACGGCTTGCCGAGCAGGAACTCGCCCGTTTCGCGGTCGAGCAGGTAGTAGAAAGCATTCCGGTTCGCGAACGCGACTACCTTGCGCAACGCACCGCCGACCCGCAAGTCCGCCAAAACCGGAATCTGATTCGAGTCCCAATCGTGGACATCATGCGGCGTGAACTGGAAGTGCCAGCGGATCTTCCCCGTCGAGGCTTCAATCGCCAGCAGCGAACAAGTGTAGAGATTGTCGCCCGGCCGCGAGTCGCCGTTCCAATCCGGACCCGGATTGCCGGTACCCCAATACAGCAAGTCGAGTTCAGGATCATACGAGCCTGTCAGCCAAGTCGCGCCCGCGCCTGTCTTCCAACTGTCACCGCCCCAGGTGTCGTTCCCGAACTCGCCGGGCCCCGGAATCGTGTAGCTGCGCCAAAGCCGCTCGCCCGTCTTCGCATCGTAAGCGTCGAGATAACCCCGGATGCCGGCTTCACCGCCGCTCATGCCCACGATAATCTTGCCGTCTATCGCCAGCGGAGCCGCCGTGATCGAGTACCCCAGCTTGTTCTCCGCAACCTTCACATTCCAGCGCGGCGCGCCTGACTTCACATCGAGTGCAATCAAGTGCGCATCAAGCGTTCCGAAGTAAAGCGTCTCGCCCAGTAGCGCCACTCCGCGATTCGTACGTCCGAACCCGATCGTCAGCACGTCTTTGGGCATCACATGCTGCCAAGTCCACAGCCGGCGGCCGGTCTTTACATCAAGAGCCGTGACGCGCGCTTCCGGCTCGGTCAGATACATAACGCCGTCGGCAACCAGCGGCGTCGTCTCAATCTGTCCGGCATCCTCGACCTGATAGACCCATAGCGGCCGCAACTTCGATGCGTTCTCCGCCGTGATTTGATCGAGCTTGGAGAATCGCTGACCGTCATATGTGCCGGAGTAAGTCAGCCACGAACCCGGCTCCTCGGCTGCGTTACGAAGACGTTCGAAAGAAACCTGCGCCTGAACCGCCGGGGCGCTCAGTGCCAGCGCCAGTAGCAGGGCCGGCGTGAGAGCCGCGGCCCACGGAAATCTTCTCACGGCTTCCTCCGCAAACTCGCTAAATACGCCACTACGTCTTCCAACTCGCCGCCCGTGATAGAGCCTTCGTAACTCGGCATCAGGCTTTTGCCGAACTCGCGCCGCAGCTCCCGCAAGTCCGCCTTCCGCAACGAATGGAAGCGGTTCGACCCATCGCGAAACTGAATTGTTGAAACATCTTCATTCAGACGCAGCCCTTCGATCTTCCCGCCATCCTTCTTCACAGCCGTGATCAGCAACTGTCCCTCCGGCAGAGCCGCTCCCGGATCAAGCAGCGACTGGCGCAGATGCCGCGCGCCACGCACATCCCCGATCGAGGTGAGGTCGGGCCCCAGGCTGCCGCCCTCGCCATCGACAATGTGGCAGCTTGTGCAACCGCCCTTGCCGGCGTAGAGGCGCTGTCCTGCCGCGGCATCGCCGGGCAAATCTTCACTCTCGACCCTTCCGAGCGAGCGCACGTAACCCGCCGCCTGCCAGGTCTCGGCTTCTGAGAGCCAGGCCCCCGGCATTCTACCCGGCACGCCGCCTCGAATGAGCGCATAGAGGGCATCGCTGTCCGGCGCTCGCGTGAGGACGGGCCTTTGCAGCGTTGGCCCCGTTCCCCCGCCACCGTCGATGCCGTGGCACAACGCGCATTGAGCTTTGTAGATTCTTTCGCCCTGCTCCAGGTCCGCCGGCGTTAAAGCGGCAATCGGGTCCCGCTGCGCAAGGCCCGAAGATAGTCCCGCACAACTGATCGCGAGCATGAAGAGCGCCCTGGTAAACCGTCGCATCGCCTATTGAAGATGGCGCAGTCACAGCCGAAATGCAAGTTTGCGGACCGAATGCGGCTGATCACCCGTTCCGCGCGCCGATTGTGTTAGGTGTGTAGGGTGGCTCGTGCCTTGAAGAACCTGGGTCCACTGATCGGTCTGGCGGCGGTTTACGTTTTGTTCTGCTTGTGGGCGGGGGAGCCATTCTATTCGAATTTCAACCGTGTCACGGTTCTGACGCAGAGCGTGATCGTGACGGCGGGGGCGCTCGGGATGACGCTGATCATCATCGCGGGCGGCATCGACTTGAGCGCGGGTTCGGTGATCGCTCTGTCGACCGTGGTGGTGGCGCGGCTGCTCGAGGCGGGCTGGTCGCCCTGGGCGGCGGCCGGCGCTGGCATTCTCGTCGGCGGCGTGTGCGGCGCGGCGAACGGCCTGCTGATTACGAAGCTGAAACTGATTCCGTTCATCATCACGCTGGGGACGCTGCTGGTATTTCGCGGCGCGGCGACGGGCTTGGCGGACGAGCAAAAGATCGATGCGCCAATCACGTGGCTCAATTCTCTATTGGCGAAATTTCCCGAGCCGGCTTGGCTGATCGTGGCGCCGGGGGTTTGGGCAACACTGCTGCTGGCGGTGCTGGTCGCGCTGCTGTTGCGCAACACCGTGCTGGGGCGGCATATCTTTGCAATCGGGTCCAATGAGAATACGGCCAGGCTTTGCGGGATACGCGTGGAACGTGTAAAGCTGGCCCTCTACTCGTTGGCGGGCATGCTGATTGGCTTTGCCGGGTTGATGCAGTTCAGCCGCCTCACGGTGGGGGACCCGACGGCGGCGAGGGGCATGGAACTCGACATCATCGCGGCGGTGGTGATCGGCGGCGGCAGCTTGAACGGCGGTGAAGGCAGCGTCACGGGTTCGGTCGCTGGGGCGATGTTGATGGCCGTGATTCGCAACGGACTGAGCATGAAAGGCGTGCCGAACTGGGTTCAGGATGTGCTCACAGGCTCGATCATCGTGGCGGCGGTGACGATTGATCGGTTGCGGCATCGGTCGCGCAGCTAGGCTTGAAGCCGACTGCGTTGGAGTATTTCTTTCGTGAATGGGCGAACGGCCGCATTGTCGTGTCGTTCGCTGTTGCTTGCAATCGCGAGATACTAGAGGTACCCGCCGCCAATCGCTGTCAGGCTCGGGCGTTAGCTTATGCGAAGCTGGAAATCTCAAGTAGCGATCGTTTTCGTCCTGATGTCCGTCGTCTTGACGGCGGGGACTTTGGGGTTTCAGATGGTGGAAGGCTGGTCACTTTTCGACAGCTTCTACATGACTCTGATTACGCTCACGACAGTCGGTTATGAAGAGGTGCATCCGCTCACATTCAACGGGCGGGTATTCGCGTCGGTTCTGATGCTAGCGGGCGTGACGACGATTCTGGCGTCGATTACGATTCTGGGCGACATGATGTTGAAGTTGGAGCTGGCGGATGCCTTCGGCCGGCGGCGGAGGAAGAAGATGCTGAAAAAACTCTCGGGTCACTACATTGTCTGCGGAGCAGGCCGCGTCGGCCGCAGTGTGGTCAGGGAGCTGAAGCGTAACCGCGCGAAGATCCTCTTGATAGAGTCCGATCCGGAGCGCGCCAAGTGGGGCATGGAACAGGAAGTACCGACGCTGGTGGCCGATGCGACCCAGGATTCGACTTTGCGCGACGCAAGTATCGAGACGGCCGTCGGTCTGGTTTCGGCGATGGCGTCGGACGCCCAGAACGTTTATGTCACTTTGTCGGCGAGGGTATTGAATCCGAAATTATTGATTGCATCCCGGGCCAGCACCCAAGACGCCGAAGACCGGCTTCGACGCGCCGGGGCCAATACCGCATTCACCCCGTATTCATTCATCGGTCACCGGCTGGCGCAGTCGATGTTGCGTCCGCATGTGTTGAGTTTTCTCGATTTGGCGTCGGCGTTTGGGCGGGAAGCGCATCTGGACATCGAAATCGAGGAGGTTCTGGTGTCGTCCACAAGCGCGGTGGCTTCCAAGACGCTGGAAGAATCGCAAATTCGCGCTTCGTTTGGCGTGATCATCCTGGCTATCAAGAAATCCGACGGCGCGATGCAATTCAACCCGCCGGGAAGCGCGAAGGTCGAGCCCGACGATGTGCTCATCGCAATGGGTGAGCGCTCAAATCTTAAGAAGCTCGAAGACCAAGTAGAGGCGTAACGTTGCAGCGAATACTCACAGCGGCCCAGATGAGCGAGGTCGATCGGGCGACGATCGCGCGGGGTGTACCAGGGCTCATCCTGATGGAGAATGCGGGCGCGCGGGTATATGAGTTGCTGGCGCATCGCTTTTCGCCCCTGGCCGGGCAGCGGATCGTTGTTCTGTGCGGCAAGGGGAACAACGGCGGAGATGGGTTTGTCGTCGCAAGACTGCTCGCGACACGCGCCAGGGCTGCTCAGCTCAGTGTCGTTCTATTCGGCGACCCGCAGGGGTTGCACGGCGACGCGGCGGCCAACTATGCGGCTTTGCGGGCCGTGGATGTGGAGCCGATTGTTGTCGGCGATGAGACGGCTTGGCTGGAGGTGCTGCCTTGTCTGACTCCCGCGACTCTCGTAGTTGATGCATTGCTGGGCACCGGCTTGCGGGGGCCGGCGCAAGGCCTGTCAGCGCGCGTCATAGACGACGTAAACGCCAGTTTCCCCGATGCGAAGGTTGTGGCGGTTGACATGCCTTCCGGGATGCCGTCGGATACCGGCGAGCCTGTGGGGCCGACCATGCGGGCCGACCATACTGTGACGTTCACCGCGCCCAAGGTAAGCCAGGTCTTTCCACCGAACTGCGAACGGCTGGGGACTTTGACCGTGGCGCCGATCGGCACGGCGGAGTCGGTGTTCGAGGCCCTCGAAGGCTTGCGGTTGTCACTGGTCGAGGCGCCGGATGTAGCTGGATTATTTGGGCCGCGCGAGAAGTCCTCTCACAAGGGCGACTATGGGCACGTCCTGGTTGTAGGGGGATCGCGTTCAAAACCGGGGGCGGTTCTCATGGCGGGAACGGCAGCCTTGCGTTCCGGGGCCGGTCTGGTTACGGTGGCAACGGCGGAAGGCGCCGCCGCGGCGGTTGTCAGCCATACGCCCGAGCTGATGACGATTCCCGCGGCCGAGGAATCCGACGGCTCGATGGGAGCAGCTTCGTTTGATACCGGCTGGCTGCAAGGCAAGACGGTCGTTGCCGTCGGACCGGGCCTCGGAAGCAGTGCGGAAAGTAGCGCGCTCGTGGCACGAATCGTTGGCGAAACACAGACGCCCCTTGTGGTCGATGCGGATGGGCTGACGGCGTTGGCGGCGCTGGAGAATTGGAACACTAAGAGCAAGTGCATCGTGCTGACACCGCACCCCGGCGAGATGGCGCGCTTGACGGGATTATCGAGCGCGGAGGTCCAACAGCGGCGGGTCGAAGTGGCGCGATCTCTCGCCACAGACAAGCGCGCCTATGTCGTGCTCAAGGGATTTCGCACCTTGATCGCTTCGCCGCATGGCGAAGTGCTGGTCAACCCGACCGGAACGCCCGCCATGGCCAAGGGTGGCTCGGGGGACATCCTCACCGGGATGATCGCTGGGCTGCTGGCTCAGTTTCCCGATGAGCGGCCGGGGTTGGTGATCGCGGCGGCGGTCTACCTGCATGGCCTGGCCGGGGAGTTGGCGGTTGCCGAAGGCACTGAGCAGACGCTGCTGGCGACGGACCTTTTGAAGTGCCTGCCTGAAGCCATTCGCCGGGTTAGAGGATGACGCCGCGGAGCTTCCGAACCTCCTCCGCGGAGGAGACGATGGCGCTGGGGCGGGAGATTGCCGGGGAGTTGCGTCCGCCTCAGTGGGTTTTGTTGGTTGGGGACTTGGGAGCGGGGAAGACGACGCTTACAAAGGGGCTGATCGCCGGCTTAGGCAGCGCCTCGGCCGATGACGTTTTGAGCCCTACGTTCTCGTTGATCCATGAGTATGAGGGCCCGCCGAAGGTCTATCACATCGACCTGTACCGCTTGGACCGGTTGCCCGAACTCGAAACACTGGGGCTGGATGACATTTGGGACGAGCCGGCGATCGTGCTGATCGAATGGGGCGAGAAGTTTGCGGATCAACTTCCCGGTAACGTCATGCGGATCGAGATCCGGGATCTGGACGGGGACGAGCGGGAGATCCGAATCGGGCCGGCGGACGGCCTGGAGGCCTCACCGCTGGACCGGAAATCCGCGAACGATAAGTAATAAATCGGAAGCGCCCGCGGCCTTGATGACGCGGTTGTGGGCAGCCATTCTGTCGGCGCGGATTCATTCCGCTCTGTTATTGCGACGCCGCTAAACTGGTACACAGTCCCGTGAGCCTGTCACGCAACTATCTGGCCGCCCTCTGTTTGTTGGCGGCGCTTTCTCCCCTGGCGGGCCAAGTCTCGCCGTCTCCCTCTCCAGCAGCGGCAGCGGCGCCGGCGGACCGCATTCTCGCTGAGATTTCCCGCTCTGAGTTCCTCGACCGGAACCTGCGTACACTTTGTGACGAGATCGGCGGACGGCTTTCGGGCACGCCTTCGATGAAGCGGGCTGTTGATTGGGCATCGGACGCCTTTCGAGCAGCGGGCGCCGACGCCGTCCATACGGAATCTTTCGAGATCCCTCAATCCTGGCAGGAAGGCGACACGCGGATTGCGGTCGTTGCGCCCTCGCGCTTTGCAGTGCGGGGAGTATCGTCCGCATGGGTGCCGGCCACGCCTCGCGGCGGCATCCGCGCCGAAGTCCTCGACGGAGGCAGCGGCACACGGGGTTACATCCACCGTTTGGGACGCAAAGCCAAAAACAAGATCCTGCTGATCCGCTCCGACACCGTGCGCACCTTCCTCGACCTCGCCAACGAGCAGCGCGATTCCACCATCGCCCTGCGCGAAGCGGATGAAGTCGGCGCCGCCGCCGTGCTCTTCATCTCCACCCGCCCGAACGGCCTGCTTTACCGGCACGTCAACGTCGTTGATGGCCGGCTTGATGTCATGCCCACGGCGCTGCTGGCGCGCGAAGACGGCCAACGCATCCTGCGTCTCATCGAGGCGGGCAAGACGGTGGGAATGCGTCTGGATCTTCCCAATAAAACTGGCGGCCCCATCAAAGCCCGCAATGTGATCGCCGAGATCCGGGGCAGAGAGCGGCCCGCGGAGATCATCATTGTTGGCGCCCATCTTGATTCCTGGGATCTAGGAACCGGCTGTCTCGACAACGGTGCTAATGTCGCTCTGCTGCTCGAAACCGCGCGAACGCTGGCCGCCATCAAGGAGCCTCCTCTGCGAACAGTCCGATTCATTCTGTTCAGCGGGGAGGAGCAAGGCTTGCTCGGCTCCAAGGCTTACGTGCAAGCCCATCGCGATGAACTCGACGCCATCTCGGCCGTCGTCGTCCACGACATGGGCGTTGGGACGATCACGGGCTACTCACTGGGCGGACGCCACGATATCGAAAGCGGCCTCGCCGAAGCCATGGCATCCGTCGCCGGACGCGGAGCCAACGCCCACAGTTTCGAAGCATTCTTCGGCAGCGATCATTTCGACTTTCTGCTCGAAGGCGTGCCGACTCTGATCGCCATCCAGGACACGACCGATTACGTTCCGGCCTACCACTCCAGCGCCGACACCTATGACAAAGTCAACCTCTATGACCTGCGCCGGCAAACCGGCACCGCCGCCGTCATGATTTATAATCTCGCCAACCGCCCCGAGCGTCTCGGAAAACGTTTGAACCGCGGCGAGCTCGAAACCCTGCTCAAGGACACCGATCTGGACGACCAGATGCAGTTCCTCGACTTGTGGAAAGAATGGGAACAGGGTACGCGAGGCCGGCCGGCTACTCGCTAGCGGCGGACACGCCCCCTCTCGTGGCAGGCTTCAGGCCTCAGCCGCGTCTTGCCCTATAGCCTCAGCCTTTTCGGCCCAGCGCCCCTCCGAGCCCAGAACGCCAGTGACGGGTTTGGCCGCCAAAACCTCAACCAAAGTAACCAAACCTGCCGCATCGCCAGCCCCCGGAATCAAACTCGCCGCATACCCAACACAACCATCGGCAACCAGCCTTCCCGCGTCTCCAGTTTCCTCGGTTGTTGGGGATGCCACACTTTGCATCACTTTGCAACATGTATGGGTTAGCCGGTTCTCTCGGGGGATTGGGCAACTGGCTTGTTTATAACGACTTGAGGTAGAGGGGCGGTCCGTGGCCGCCTGTGCTGTGTTGCACTTGCTTTTCATGTCGAATTTGCCTCCCTCAAATGCCGTCGCCCAAGTCGTGCACGGCTCAAGCCCGTTGGGGTAAGGCCGCTGAACCGGCCTAGATTGCCGCGAGGTGAGCAGCGAAACCAGCCGTACAACGGCTGGCCTAGCTGAACCCAAGCCGCGTGAACGCGGCTCAGGGGCAAAGCCCTGCCGTGGGGACTCGTAGTGCTCCCGCACTGGTTTGGCGGCGACACGCTTCTTGTCGTTCGTGCGTCGGTATTTAGGCTTTGCAATCAGATCCGCGGAGGGTATCGTCACCGCAATCGCAACCTCGAACTGTCCTGGCCAGGCGCGGCGGGTTGGTTGGATGAGCAATCCGTACCGGCCTTGGCTGGAGAGTAGCACGGGGTGTCGAGTTTTTTGGGTACTTGCGGGGATGATCGGGCGGTAAGTTGTTGTGGGGATTGAGTGGAAGAAATTTGTGTGGCTTGTGACTGGCTCTCGCTCGTGATTCGTATTTCGTTCAATGTTTTGAGCGGTTGAGCTGGTGGCGAGCGTTGCGGGCGTGTGAAGAAGCCTCACTGTCGTTCGGTGCTCGGATTGGGTGTGGGGGTTGGCGGCGTTTTGGGTGAGTCCGTGCATAGGGCGGGGCTTGCACCGCTTGCTTTGCGCGCGGCTCGGCTAGTGGTTGGGTGGACGGGTCGGGTTGACCGTTGGTTCGTGCTGCGCCCCTTAG
>JAQBUE010000132.1 GCA_027624045.1 Acidobacteriota bacterium | reverse complement strand
CTTCAGGATCATCTTGTATTGGAAACACTCCCTCCTTTCAGGATCATCTTGCATTGGACAACTCTGCAGACGACTTCCCTTCGGACAGCGTGCTAAAATACACCTCCGCCATGCCCAAGGCTTCACGACAATTCGCGATCAGCCGCTTTCTTCCGGCGGTGCTGGTGCTAGCCCTCTGTGGGGCGGCCTCAGCCGCCAAGTTGCCGGCAGTCGATCCGCCTCCAGGGAAAGTGCTGCTCGTCGCGCAGCCTCACCACGACGACCACACGACCGACTACGGCCTCGCCGGACTCATCACCCGCTTCATCGACGACGGCTACAAGGCCTACTACGTTCGTGGCTCGAACGACGAAAAAGATGGCTCGCACGGCTATGCGCGCAACGACATGATCAACCTGAAGGAGACCTACGATGCCATCCGCATCCTGGGCATGGAAGATCACGTCACCAGCCTGAACTGGCGCAACAACTACGAGACCGCATACCCGCTCAATCAACTACGCGAACAGTTAATTTTTCTCGTGCGCAAATATAAGCCCGACACGGTTGTCGGCCACAACGGCTGGGAGCATTACCAGAAGAATCCCGGACACCGAAATCTCGGATGGCTCTACGAGGAGGCGTTCTGGATGGCCGGCTACCGCAACGTCCACCCCGAACACTTCGAGATGGGTGTTGAGCCGCATGAGGTTTACCATCACTTCGGCAAGGCCCGGCTCGACTGGGGACTCGGCCACCGCCCCAACGTCATCATCGAGATGAACGAAGCGCAGGTCAGACTCAAGGAGAAGGCCATCCACGCGCACCAGAACGTCTACGCAAATCCTGGCGGCGCCCGCGCCATGAAAGCCCGGCTTGCGAGTGAAGGCCTCTACCTTCCCGAGTTCGAGAATATCAATGACGACACCGCTGCCGGCAACATGATGCTTGAGTGGCACATGAACTGGATCTCGCGGCGCTGGGGCAAAGAGGCGGACGTCAAATACGGCGAAGACTACTATTACATGGATGAGTTCTATCACCTGCCCGGCTTAAAAAAGTTCCTTGGCGAGAACGCGGAGAAGAAATGACGCGGCGCATTCTGCCCCTTCTGCTGCTCGCGGTCGCGGTCGCGCCTCTCTCCGCGCAGATCGGCAAGACGAACAACACAGTCCTGATCATCACCTCCGACGCGAGCAACTACGTGCTGCACGCCGGCGGAACCATCGCCCAGATGATCGAAGGCGGCATGGACGCCTATCTCATCCGCGTTGGCAACGATGAGAAAGATTCCTGGGACCTGGGACTCGAGGAAACCGCCATCCGCAACAAACAGGAGAGCGAGGCAGCGGCCAAGATCCTCGGCATCAAGAAAGTGATCTCGCTCGGCTTTCGTTCGGCCGAGTTTCTCGACGTGCCCTTCAGCACGATGCGCGACCGTCTGGCCTACTACATCCGGCTCTACAAGCCGCGCGTACTGTTCATCCCGAACCCCTACACCGAGCACGATCGCAACCACGATCACTACTACGCCGGACGCGCCGCCGAAGATGCCGGGCGCGCGGCTGCTTTCGACAATTACCTGCCTGCCATGAAGGACACCGACCTCGGTCCCCACCTCACGCCCGAGATCTACTACTTTGCTCCGCCGGTTGACCCCGCCCGGCGCGAGCCCGAGTCGACGGCCACGTTCGTCCCGCAGCCGAAGATGCTAGATATCTCGAAGACGCTCGACAAGAAGATCAAAGCCGCCCAAGCGCTCAAGACCATCAATCGCAGTCTCGCCATGCGGATCAAGCAGCGCCTGGAATCAACGGACCGCCGTCTGGGTCTGCTGGAAAACGTGGATGAAGCCTCGATCAACAAACTGATCGAAGAACAAGTAAGAGGTTTGGCGCTGCTCTCAGCCGAGGACGCGAACTTCCAGGCCGCCGAAGAGTTTCGTTACGCCGGGGTGGAGTTTCGTATCCCGGCAGCCTTCCGGTAACTAGGCGGGACGCTCATACAGATACGCCGCGTCCTCGTGGCGGCTCTTACCACCGTCGTTGACGGCGAACTTTATTCGTGTCGATTCGTCATTGCGGTTCCCGTGAGACCACAGCGACGCGCCGCCATACACGCCGTCTTTTCGCAAGGCGTACAACCGCAGGCGGATCGCTTTCAACCGCTCCAGGTCATCGCCGTAGTTGCGCGAAACACGCTTGAGCGCATCGAGGCACGCCTCCTTCGGGCTCATCCCGTGCCGCATGTTCTCGACAACCGTGTGCGCCCCGGCGACGCGAATATTTTCTTCGCCACGACCGGTTGAGCCGGCGCCGCCCACATCCTGATCGACGTACAACCCGGCACCGATGATCGGCGAATCCCCGACACGCCCCGGGATCTTCCAGGCCAACCCGCTGGTCGTCGTACAGCCTGAAATCTCGCCCTTGGTGTTCAGCCCCAGGCAGTTGATGGTGCCGGTCGGAGGGTCGGCGGCCACCTCGCGCGCCCAGGCAAGCCATTCCGGCCGGGCGTTCGGGAAACGTTCGAGTAAACGCGCCTGACCGTGCTGGTCCGGCGGTGCATCCAGTCCTGGGCCCCAATCGGACCCCAGCGATTCCTTCCACGTCAGCCAAGCCAGCCGCGCCCGGTCGGTCAGCAAATCCTCCTCGACAAAACCGTGGGCCTTCGCGAATCGCAAAGCGCCATCGCCGACGATCATGATGTGGTCGCTGCGCTCCATGACGAGCTTGGCTACTTTCGATGGAGTCTTGATGCCGCGAATCGACGCCACCGAACCCGCCCGCCGTGATGGCCCGTGCATCACGCAAGAATCGAGTTCCACGACGCCATCCTCGTTCGGCAGCCCGCCATAGCCAACGCTGGTGTCTTCCGGATCAAGCTCTTGAATGTTGACGCCCGCGATCACGGCATCGAGCGTGTCTTGGCCCGCGTCGAGCGCTTCTCGGCCCTTACGGCAACACGCCAGTCCGTTGGAACTCGCGATGACGATGTTCTTCAGTGGCGCGGCCATGGCGGCGACCGGCACGAAGCCGGTGCTGAGCGCGGTTTGCATCAAGGTGCGGCGTGTCAGCATGAAACCTCCGGGATAGTCGCGTCAGGGTGTACGCATTTCGTTCAATCTCGCGGCCGCGCCGGCCGTTATTGCACAGTGATCGAGTAGGGTGCCAGCCGCAGAATCCCGCCTTGAAGCAGTGACGGTGACAGGATTGACCGTAGCGCCGAGGGAAGTGGGAAATCCATCACCTGCGTCCAGGCGAAGGCATCGGAATCAAAGAGCACGTCAAACAGCTCTTTCGGCGCCGGATAGGGTACCAGGCGAAACGCGCCGTCGTCGAGCCCCGCGGCGTGCTGTGCCATCTCGATCGCGCGGTCGAATCCGCCCAACTCATCCACGAGCCCCTGCTCGTGAGCCTGGCTGCCCATCCACACCCGCCCCTGGGCGACCTCATCGATGTCAGCCCATTCGCGCCCGCGAGATTCGGCGACCTTCCGCACAAAGGCGTCGTAAAAGGCACCGATCTCTTCCTGCATCTTCTCGCGCTCGGCCGCCGTCATGGAGCGGTAGTCCGTGTCGATCGCCGCGAATCTTCCGCGAGTCACGATCTCTTTCTTGATTCCCAATTTGTCGTACAGGCCGCGCAGATTCATTTTGCCGAAGAACACGCCAATCGAGCCCGTTGTGGTGCCGGGGTACGCCAAGACAGGCGCTTGCGCCATCGCGATGTAATAGCCTCCCGAAGCTGCGACGTCGGACATTGAAACAATCAACGGCTTCTGGGCACGTAACAGGTTTACCTCCCGCCACATGAGATCCGAAGCAAACGCGTCTCCACCAGGCGAATCCACTCTCAGGATCACAGCCTTGATGTCATCGTTTTCCCGCACCGAGCGCAGGGTCTCGTTAAAACTTTCCGCGCCCACGACGCGGGAGCCCGAAAAAGGATCCTGTTCGCTGCGGCCGGCCATGATGGTGCCCACCGCATAGACGACCGCAATTTCTGGTCCTCCGCCCAGGTCCGCCGGAGACATGAGCGAGTGGTGGTAGCCGCGAAAACTGATCTCGCGCAGTTCGTCCTGCTCGATCTTCTCGGTGAGGTAGTCCTCGAACTCATCCCCGTATTTAAGACCGTCCACGAGCCCCGCTTCCACGGCGTCGGCCGCCAGGAACGGACCCTTGTCGATAAGCTGTCTGACCTCGTCCCCAGTCTTCGATCGCGAAGCGGCTACAGTGGCGATGAAGCGCGCGTAGACGTCATCAAGGATGGAGTTGACGACTTCTCGATACTCGTCAGACATCGACGAGCGGGAAAAAGCCTCCGCCGCGCTCTTGTACTTTCCGACTCTTTCCATCTCCGCCTCGACCCCGATTTTCTTGAGCGTATCGGCGAAGAAAGTCACCTCGGCACGCAGGCCCTTCACGTCGAGCAAATCCTCGGGCGCCATGAAGATTTCGTTCGCGGCACTCGCCACGTAGTAGTCCATTGTTTGAGCGCGGTTCAGATAGGCGATGACAGGCTTGCCGGACTTTTTGAAGTTCTCGATGCCATAGCGGATTTCCTCTGCCTTCGCCCAGCCTGTGCTGAGCCCAGAGAAGTCCAGCGCGAGAGCCGCTATGCGGTCGTCCGCGGCGGCTTTCTTGATCGTATTTCTGAGATCCAGCAGCGTAGGCGGCGGACCGGACCGGACCCAGTCCAGCGTGAACTGCGTACCCACGTGCTCGGGGATGTCTCCACGTAGCCTGACCGTCAGAACCGAGCCCTGCTCGACGCTCGGCCCGCCCGAGCCGAGCATGGCGACCACGAACATGACTGATAGGGCAAAGAAGAATGTCAGCAGAATTCCACTGAGTACTCCGAGGAGGAATTTGACCATTCCAGTTCGACTTCACGACGCCAACGGGACAGAAACCCCGCTGATGCACCCGGCCGCTGTTTCTATCAGGCCGGGTGCATCATGCGAGGGCTCATTATACCGCTATGTCGCTATGATTCCTCTGGAACTGTTGGCGCGAAGGGCGCTACTGCACCGCGATTTCCACAACGTTGCTGCTGCCGCCGTCGCCGAAGCGCAGGGTCACAGGGAAGTGGTTATTCGGGCTCAGGTTCGTGGGAAGCGGCAAATTCACCTGGAAAAGTCCCACGAATCCAGGTGCCATGCCCGCGAAGCTAGGAGTCACACTCGGGCTGAAAATAGGGAGCCCGAAAGTGACCTTCGGGATGGCGTCAGCAAATGACAACGGAGAACCGCTCGCCGCGGCGCCTGTCGCGACAGGCTCCGTCACGCTGCCCAGCCCCGTACACCAGATCACGAGGAAGTCTCCACCTTGAGCTGGAGCCGCCGGCAATCCAAGCGCGGCGCCGACATCCGGCGGAAGTGGGAAGTTACCCTGCGTGAAGTTGGTGATGATGCCGTACTCGCCGATCCCCCACCGAAAAATTCCGGGTGACCGCACATCCACTGTCGCCGAGATCGGCGAGCTCATCATGGCGTCACGCATTACTTGGATCGTGACTGCTCCGGGAGCAAGCTCGAACGGCACCTGGAAGTTGATCTGGTTGTAGGCGGCGAAGAACAACGGCGCTTCAATACCATTGATCAAAACCTTCGCGCCGCCCAGGTTCGTCGGCAGTGGCACCACTTCCGCATTCGCGGTCGTATCTGAAAAATAGACCCCGAAAACAGTGCCGATCGTGCCCGGACCCAACGGCTGGGTAGTTGAGAAGCTTGCGCTGTTCACCGCGCCTCGAAAATTGATGTCCGGAGCCCCGGCGGGCAGCACCAGAAACGTGATCGCAATCACGCACGGTCCATTGACGGCGTTACTGTTCATCGATAGTGTGCCGCTGTAAAGACCGGCGCCGAGCCCGGCACCATCGGCGCGAACCGTGAAAGCGTTGTTGCCCAAGTTCTCCACGCTGAGCCATTCACCACCGCTCGCGATGGCGACATCAAAACCGGCTACGGCCAACTCCCCATTGCCGCGGTTGTTCACGACGATCGTGCGGACGGTGCCCCCATGCTGCGTGGCAACACCTTCCGACGTGAAGAATTCAATCTGATCGACGCCGGCATCGGCAATCGGATCATCCGTTACGTTCAGCGTTACCGGCACCATACGATTGTCCGGCCCGAAGGACGAGTTCGTAATCGTGAAACTACCTGCGTTGGGGCCGACCGTCAGCGAATCCCGATAAGTAGCGATCACCAGGTGCTTATGGACCGGTCGAATACCCAGGAAAGGCGAAGAGGCCGCGGAAAGGAACCCTCCAGCAGAAGTGGTCACGATATTTGGCGACGGTCCGCCCGCGGTTTCGAACTCGACCCGATCGCTGGCTCCAATTGTAGGGGGAACATACACTTGAATCGAAGCAGGCACATTCGTCCCGACATGGATGTGAATCTGGACCCGCTGTCCCGAATCGACCGCCACCGGGTCACGCACCGTTACTTCACCATCGTAGGCGCCCGGCGCAATCCCGGAGGTGGCAAATGTCACGCCGATTACGGTGCAGGTTCGCCCGCCGTCGAACGAACAGGGCGCTGTTCCCGTGACCGCGGGGACTAGCCAAGCGGCATTTCCCCCGGAAACATCTAGGGCGAATGCGCCATCACCGTCATTGACCGCCTCAATGAAGAGACCGGCTGGGCCGTTGGTTCCTACAGGTATCCAAACGGGCTGGGCGCTGCCATTCGATTGTTGCAGCGTCGGGGGAACCACGAGACGCAGTACCGGCAACGCAGAGGCTGGAAACCAAGCTCCAAGAAACAAAAAAACACTTAGGGTCGCGAAGATCCTACCCAACATAGTTCACCTTCATCAAGCGGATTTCAGAGCGGAGCGGGGATTCCGTCACTATTGTAGCCTGTCGAGTTTCGAATATGATGTCAAGTTTCGTACATTCGCGCAGGCCCCTCGCCCTCGCGGAAGACTCGACAGGTGCTGCCGTTCATCATCGCGGGGTCGCGATGCCCGTATAATAGCCTCCGAGTCATATGAGGAGCGTGAAGTGAAAGTGGACCAAAGATTCTTCGCGGTACTGTCGTTGTGCCTGCTTGGCCCTGTATGGGGCGTCGTGCCGCTCGACGCCGGCACGCGGCCGCTGATTATGGGGACGCGTGGCGTCGTTGTATCCGGACACCATCAGGCCAGCGACGCCGGCTTGACGATGCTGAAGAAGGGTGGCAACGCCGCCGACGCCGGTGTGGCTACCGTTTTCGCGCAGGCCGTCGTTGAGTTTGATCGTTTCGGTATCGGCGGGGAAGTACCGCTGCTCATCTATCTTGCCGATCAGAAGAAGGTCGTCGCGATCAGCGGCCACGGGGTGGCCCCCCGCGCGGCGACAATCGAGTGGTTTCGGAGCCGCAACATCGATCTTGTGCCGATGGATGGGTTCCTACCAGCGACCGTCCCCGCAGTCGTCGATTCACTGATTCTAGCGCTCGACCACTACGGCACGCTGTCACTGGCGGAGGTGCTCGCGCCCGCCATCGATTTGGCCGAGCGCGGATTCGCCGTGCACCCCGAGTTCAAGATGCACATTGAGGAGCAGGAAGCACGGTTTCGGTCCGAATGGACCACATCGGGTAAGGTTTTCCTGCCTGCCGGCAAGGTTCCAGAGATTGGCGATCTGTTCGTTCAAAGCGACCTGGCGCGGACTCTCAAGCGGCTGGTCGAAGCGGAAGCCGCGCACAAACAGGAAGGCCGATCCGAAGGACTCAAGGCCGCCCGCGACCTCTTCTACGAGGGCGAGATGGCGGAGGAGATTGTCGCCTTTCAGAAGAATTTCAAATCGAGGGACGCGAACGGCTTCGTCTCTGCGGGACTGCTCGAGGTCGAGGACTTGGCGAATTTTCACTCGCGGGTCGAGGAGCCGGCGCGAACGAGCTACCGGGGCGTCGATATCTACAAAGCAGGTTTCTGGACGCAAGGCCCGGTCCTGTTGCAAGCCCTCAATATTCTTGAAGGCTACGACCTTAAGGCCTTGGGACACAATTCGCCGGAGTACATCCATTTGCTTGCCGAGGCTATGAAGCTCGCCTTCGCCGACCGCGAGTGGTATTACGCTGACCCGGATTTCGTCGGCGTCCCGCGGCATGGCTTGCTTTCGAAGGAATACGCGGCCAAGCGCCGCGACTTGATTGACCTCGATCACGCCTCTATGACACTCAGACCAGGCGATCCCTATCCGTTTGAGGCTCAGCGCACTGAGCACCGGCCCATACCGGAAACGATCGCGTTCCGTCCCGGCGAGAAGGGAACCACTGGGACGCGCGTGGCCGACGCGGAAGGAAACGTTTTCTCAGCGACACCGAGCGGCGGCTGGTTCCGTCACTCCCCGGTTATTGAAGGGCTTGGCTTCGTGCTGGGAACGCGGGGACAGACTTTCTGGCTGGATGAAGATAAAGCGAACAAGCTGGAGCCGGGCAAACGGCCGCTCACGACCCTGACGCCGAGTCTGGCGCTTAAGGATGGCAAGCCGTTCCTCGCTTGGGGTACGCCCGGCGGCGATGTGCAAGACCAGGTGAATCTGCAGTTCCTGATCAACGTCATCGACTTCGGGATGGACATTCAGGAAGCGATCGACGCGCCCTGCTTCCAGATTCTCGATTTTCCGAGTTCGTTCTACCCGCGGCGATTCTCCTCCGGCGGGATGCTCGTCGAGAATCGCATCGATTCGACCGTCATCGAAAAGCTACAGGCGATGGGTCACCGCACGAATCCGGCGGGCGACTGGTCCCTCGGTGACACGACGGCCTTGATGGTTGACCGGGGACGGGGCATGCTGTTCGGCGCGGCCAGTCCCCGCCGGGATAAGTCCTACGCGCTGGCATGGTGAGGCGGGAAGGCTACCCTCAATCTTCCGTAATGCCCGCCAGCGCCGGCAGGATGCTTCCGATTTCGCCGCGGATGACGAGGTCCGCCGCCGCATCGAGGGGTGTTTTGTCACGATTGATGATGATCAGTCGAGCCCCGCGGCGCTGCGCGACAACCGGCAGGCTCGCCGCCGGATGCACGACCAAAGACGAGCCCACCGCCAGAAACAGGTCGCAAGACTCGGCTGCCTGATGCGCCGCCAGCAGCACTTCCTGGGGGAGGTTTTGGCCAAAGGAAATGGTGGCGGGCTTGAGCAGCTCACCGCATTCGCGGCACTTCGGCGCTTTCTCGCCGGCGTCGACTCGCGCAACGGCCTCGTTCATGTCGATGCGGTCGTCGCAAGTCAAGCACATGGCCTCGGTCATCGTCCCATGGAGTTCGAGGACCATTTCGCTGGGCAGCCCGGATCGCTGGTGGAGCCGCTCGATGTTTTGAGTGATCATCGCCGCGAGCTGGCCGCGGCGGTGAAGTTCGACGAATGTGCGATGCCCGGCGTTGGGCAGGGCGTCGCGCATCTCCGGCCAGCTTTCGACTTTTTGCCGCCAAGCTTCAGTGCGGGCGGCTTCGTCGCTCACAAACTCCTCGAAGTAGACCGTCCGGTTGCGCGCCCACACGCCGTTGGGGCTGCGAAAATCGGCGACGCCGGACTCGGTCGAAATCCCGGCCCCGCTGAAGCCCAGGATCCGTGAAGCTGCGCGAATCCATTCGCGGCCTTGCTCGATCTGCCAGTCCAACATGGTGGGGACATTCGTTCGCACGCGTACAGGAAGGCCTTGCGTTCATCAACAACAACGCTACGATAGTAGCGCACGTCTGACGTCATGAAACGACTCATAGCCTTCGTCGCGCTGGCTCTCTCGACGGTTCTGTCTGCCTCGGAACTGGCCGTACGTGAGTCCCCGCAGGCATATCCCCACACCTGTGCCGCGGACGGCGCCAAACTCGGTGTAGATTACCTGCGCCGCAGCCTCCCGACCCCTCGCGGGATGCAACACATCCCCGGGGTGCTGATCGTGGAACTCGGCGTTTTCCCCAAACCGGGCCGAACCGTGACGCTGCCCAGCGCCAACTTTGAACTGGATTCGAAACGGTGGGACCACCCGCTCACGCCGGCGGTGCCCGAGTTGGTGGTTGCGCAGCTTCTGCATGGCGAGTGGGCGCGGGGAAGCAACTATCCTCACGCCGAGGCATCGGCCGGAACCGTGGACGAGTACGGAAGAAATCGCGGTGTGATCTTCGGACGGCCCAGACGGGAACCGCGGTTTCCGGGCGACCCTAATCCGGACTCTGACCCCGAACGACGGCCGGAAACACCTTCTGTTGCCAATATCCCCAGCGAGCAACCCCACCCCGATGAGTTGCCGGAACGTATTCTCACGCTGCACGCCCTGACCGCGGACGAACTAGACCAGCCGGCGGGTGGCTATGTTTACTTTCTCTACCAGGGGAAACTGACGAAGCTCAGGGAACTCACGCTGAGTGTGCAAGTCGGCGATTCGGCCTGTAGGTTGCGGATTCGGGACTAGCCGCCACCGCATTGCCCAGCACGCCTTGCGGGAGCGGGACTTATAACGAGCCGGCCTGCTGTGCCAGGCTGTTGATCTTCGAAAAGATAATCGAGATATTGCCGGAGATGGGGGGGGAAACGCAGCGCCTGCGGCCACCGCTATGAAGCCCGTCAACAGTGAATACTCCACCAAGTCTTGGCCCCGCGTATCCCGCCAAATGCTCAGTCGATACAGTTGATCCATAACTCTCATTGCTTTGCCCCTCGTGTTTTTGTACGGCCATGGCCAGATTATCAGCGCCCTCGTTGGGTGAACAATCCATAGAACACCTTAACTCGACTGGACGATGAGTCTACTACCACCTAGTCCTGGCGTATGCCGTTTCGGCGGCCGCAAACGGCCTCGGCCGCCCGGGTCGAACCGCTAGGATGGAGAGACCACAAAGGTCGCAGACAAACAATGTTCCCGTTCCAAGGCGTGGATTTCATGGGATTCGACGACAACCTCTCGGAGCAGCAAAAGCTCGTCCGTCAGACGGTCCGCGAGTTCGTCGAGGACCGGGTATTGCCGCTCATCAAGAACTGTTTCCGTGAGGGACGCTTTCCAGCGGAGCTCATTCCCGAAATGGGCGAAATGGGCTTTCTTGGCGCCAGTCTAGAAGGCTATGGCTGTGCCGGTATGGGTGATGTCGAATACGGCTTGCTGATGCAGGAACTGGAACGGGGCGACAGCGGGTTACGAAGCTTTGTGTCGGTCCAGAGCGCTCTCGTTATGTGGCCTATTCAGGAATACGGCAGCGATGTCCAGAAGGAGCGCTGGCTGCCGCGGCTGCGCGTCGGCAAGGCGATTGGCTGTTTTGGGCTGACCGAGCCGGATTTCGGCTCAAACCCATCGGGCATGCGGATGAAAGCGGTTCGAGACGGCGATTCCTACGTGCTCAACGGTGAGAAGACCTGGATCACGAACGGCACGCTCGCCGATGTTGCGTTGGTTTGGGCGCGCGAAGGTGATGAGATTCGGGGCTTGCTTGTCGAGAAGGGGACGCCCGGGTTCACGGCGACCGATATTCATGGCAAGTGGTCGATGCGCGCGTCGGTCACTTCGAGCCTTTCGTTTGTGGACTGCCGCATACCGGCGGAGAATGCGTTGCCGGGCGCGACCGGATTGAAGACGGCGCTCGCCTGCCTGTCGCAGGCGCGCTACGGGATCGGCTGGGGTTGTATCGGCGCCGCGATGGATTGCTACGAAACCGCCAGACAGTACACGATGCTGCGAAAGCAGTTCGGCGGTCGCCCGCTGGCGTCGCATCAGCTTGTGCAGAGTGAGCTGGCGTGGATGATCACCGAGATCAGCAAAGCGCAGTTCCTGGCGCTGCAAGCCGCGCGGCTGCGGGCAAGGGGACGGCTCAAGTATTTTCACATTTCGATGCTCAAGAGAAACAACGCCTGGATGGCTCTCGAAGTCGCGCGCCGCGCCCGAGACCTGCTGGGTGCCAACGGCATCACCGACGAGTACCCTGTTTTCCGTCACATGGCGAATCTGGAAACGGTGAAGACGTATGAGGGTACAGATAATATTCACGCACTGGTGATCGGGCAGAAGGTGACCGGGCTGGCGGCGTTTTCTTGAGCGAGGCGGTGGAAGTGCGGAGTCTCTTGGATCTCGTAACATTGCCGGCAGCGCTCCAGGCTTTTGGGGGATGCCTGGTCGTGGCCGTCACTGCGGCGCCGTTGTTGGCCGCCCAGGGCCGTGTCGAGGCCCTCGTTCTCTATGCCGCTTTCAGCCCGTTCTGCCACCAATCCGCTGACCGTTCTTGGTACCTGTTCGGTGAACCGTTGGCCGTTTGCATTCGCTGTTTGGGAATCTACTGTGGGGCCGCACTCGGCAGTATTTTCCTCAGCGGGGCCGCTTCGGCACGCAATCTGCCGGCGGCCATAGCTTTTTGTGGTGGGACTTGGATGCTGGAAGTCGCGGGGGTGTGTGCAATACCCGCCGCCGTCCGACTGGCGGCGGGCGCTACGCTCGGGTTCGCCGGAATGCAGTTTGTCGCCCATGTCCTGGCCGGCCGCGAACACGCCAGGGCCGGTCTGCTACGGTAAGCCGAAACTGCCTTGAACACTCAGCCGACCGCTCAACTGAACGCACGACCATGAATTCCACCTGCACCTGCGGCGCCGCAATTCCCGACGGGGCGGAGTTTTGCCCCCTATGTGGACGGCCGCTTAGCGAGGAAGCGCGGCAGGCCGAAGCGGAACGGGACAAAGCGGCTATCGAGCTTTCGCGGCGCCGTGCCGCCGGTGAAGAACCGCAGAGCCGCCCGATTGGCTTCGGGAATCCTGTGGCCCTTCGTTCCAGTTATCTCGCCGGATTGCTCGCGGCATTCCTGTCGAGCCTACCGCTGCTCAACTTTCTGTGTTTCGTCTGGTATCCCGCGACGGGTTTCTTGTCGGTTTACTTGTACCGCCGGCGGACGGGGGAATCGCCTACTCCGCGGGAGGGTGCCCGGCTAGGGGCGATGACCGGCGTGCTGACGTCTGTGATTTCGCTTGTCATCGGGGCGCTGAACAGCCTCGTCAGCGAAGGCGATTTCGCCGACGTGTTCCGGCGGCAGATCAAGCAGATGGCCGTTCAGGAAGAACTCCAGCGCGACATGTTGGAGCAGATCGAGAATCCCACGGCCGTCGCGCTCATCGTGCTCACGATCTTGGCGATGACTCTGATCGCGACCCTCGGCTTCAGCACCGCCGGCGGCGCGCTGGGCGCGAAGGTGCTCGAAGACGATAGACCACCCAGCTCGCAGTGACTGGCTTTTCTAGCCAACCTCTTCGTTGGCTCGCCTGAGCAGCGCCCGCATATAAGCGATGCAGTAAGCCGTGCCGGCGCGCCGGATCCCCTCGTCGCCGGCTAACTCCGGGACGTGATCAGGAACGACGGTTCCGCTGTAGCGGACTTCCCGAAGGGCCTTCATCACCTGGTACATGTCCATGTAGCCTTCATCGGGAAACGTTTCGTAGAACTTCGGCAGGGGCGAGCTCACACTACGGAAGTGAATCCCGAGAATCTTGCCGCGGCGGCCGAAGTCGCGAATCATTGCGTAGACGTCTTTACCCATTTGGTCGCCGCCTTCCGACCACGTACCAACACAGAACGTCAGTCCCCAGTGCGGGCTGCCCGCTCCTTCGATCGCTTCTGAAATCTGCTCGGCGCGGCGATAGCCGTCATAGTGGACAAGCACCTTGGCGACACCGTTCATTTCGGCCAGCGGCGGATCGTCCGGGTGCAAAGCCAGCTTCACACCCGCCTCCTTGGCCACCGGCAGGGCAGCCTTCATGAAATACGTGTAGCTGCCCCAGATCTCCTCGGCCGAATACTCGCGTTCGAACTTCCGTTTTTCGACCCTGTTTCGGAAGTCGTCCACGCTGAACTCCCGCGTCATATAGCCTCGCGGCGCCTCAATCTCGTCCGTCGTATAAGTATTCGCCGGATGAAAGTCGTAGCACGAAACAGGGATGCCCAGGCGGCCGAGATTCCTGAGAAAAACCTGATAGGTTTCGATGTGTTTGTCGCGGCCCGGCTTGCCGAGTTGGACATCCAATTCGCGGTAGGCGTAGTGGACGCCGCTGAAGATCTTGATCCCGAAGCTCTCGTAGCGCTTTTGGGTCCGGGCAATGTAATCGAAATCCGGGTTGCCCCGGAAGTTGACCCTGGCCCAACGCAGCTCGATCTGCTTGAGAAACAGCAAGTCGTCGTCAGAGATCTCCGAAGTCAGACGCCGGCAGAGCTTGGTGTTCGACGCATCGTGCTCGTCGATTACGTCTCGAGCGGCTCCACTTGCCGCAAGCGGCACGAGGGTAGCCGCGGCCAGCGGGAGCTTCAGAAAGGTCCTGCGGTGTTCGATCGCCGAGAGAGAACTTCGAGTTTTGGGTGGGGTCATGCCCGCGCCTCCTCCTGGATTGTCCCGCGGCGACACGGGGTTAGGGCCGATAGGGAACTTTCGGCCTCAGTTCGCTATAGATCTTGTCCGCGATCAGACGATGGCCGCGAGTGTTGGGATGATTATCCCACGGTGCTAGCTTCAATGCGTTCTCACTCGGCATATCTCGTAGCATGCGTTGCAAGTCGATCAGTTCGAAGCCTAGCTCGGCGCCGAGTGCATTCACGCGCGGCGCGGCGCGGCGCGGCGCGAGGGGTTCCCCGAAATCCGGAATCATCACGAGAAAGACAGGAACCCCGTGCTTGCGGCAGGTCTCCGCGAGTCTCTCGAACGCCACCCTAAGGATCGCCTCTCGTTGCGGCAACAGGTGGGCTCGTACGTAATCGTCGTCGGCAGCGCGGTCCGGGGTAATTTGAGCCGTCTTCAAAATCGACTCAATCTCTGGATAAGGAAGTTTGTTCCCTCTCGCGATCCCGTGCGCCAAGTCAAAGGCAGCGAACATCGACTCCCCCGCCTGTGTCTCGTAGAGCACCGCGTCTGGCTGGAAATCCCACCCTTTCTTCTCGAGCAGAACGAGCTTACGCAGCGGTCCGTAGGCCATAACAGCCTGTGGTGGAAGTCCCACATTGAAACAAGAGTCGATAAACTTGTTCTATGGCAATGGGACGGCGCAAGCGACGCGAGCGGCAGAAAG
>JAQBUE010000131.1 GCA_027624045.1 Acidobacteriota bacterium | reverse complement strand
GACGGAGTCTACAGCGAGGGAGTCGCGAGCCACGCTGACGTTGAGTCTGACAGGGGCGCTTTGGGGGCCGGCTCGCAATTCGGAAGAATGCCCCGGGGTGGGACCGGCATGAGTGCCGGTCACTACTTGGGCGTGTCGGAGAGTTGCGGGCTGTGGCTGAAGCCGATAGGGGTAAGCCCGTTGAATTGAAACGGCCTCGCTGATAGTAGGGGCTTTGGTACCGGTCGTAAACGGCCGGCCTACGGCCGCTTCGCGGGGAAGCCGCCTGAAGGCGGCTCTTGGTCTCATCCGCCGCGTGCCAATGACACATCAGATCGGGGACCAAAGGGGACGCCTACAGAACGAAGCCGAAATCCCGAGAGAGTTGGGGATGCAAGAGCCCCACAGGAAAGGAGTAGCGAACCATCCTGACCTCGAGTCATGCGCCGGCGCCGGCGACAGCGTGGGTGAAGCGTTGACGGAGGCACGGACGTGCTGGGTATGGAGCCGTGAAATCACCTCCTCCGGGGCGCCGACGCTGTGCTCTGAAGCGGAAGGCCATGCGGGTGGGGACGCTGTCGCGAGCCCCCGTCCGGCCCTGCGCGGCCGAAGACCCCACGCACGTTCGGAAACTTTTTTGCACGAGGGCCGTGAACGGTCGTGGCAAGGCGGTGTTGCATCGTCCGCGCGAAGTGGGTCAACGCAGGCTTGCGCCTGCGGCTCTGAGCGTAGCGGGGGACGGATTGAGCGTAACGGGGGATGGATTGAGTTTGGGGCTATGGGGTCTCTCCGTCGTGCTCGGAGCCGCGCCCGCTAGGGTGCGATGGTAGCCGGGAACGGCGGATATCGGTAGGCCGGTTTGGGTGTGGTTGAGCCTGCAGAATTGTGCGCCTCTGGGCGTGGAGGCTCGCGCGGGGAAGTTTGTGAGAGTTGCGTTCCTGCGCCCCTGGCGGGGCTTGTTGTTTGTGTGGATGAGACCCAGGGTTTCGCCCTTTTGGACTTCACCCTGGGCTATTTTCCGGCCGCCCCTGCCGGAGCTGTGTGAGGACTCCGCGGAGATAAGAGGGGTCCAGTATGTCGGGGGTCTCCGTGCCGCGGGCACGGCGTGCCTGCCCCTGCGTTTGCTCTGCGGGCTTTTCGTTGAAGGGGGAGCTGTTGCGGTGTTGGGGGGACCGCTTGTTTTCTTGCGTGGTTCTGCTGGGGGTTGGTGGGACGGGTCGGGCTGACGCTTGTTGGGTAAGCCCGTTGAAACGGGCTGGGGTTTTTGGGGGCTGTTCCCCGGCGCTTTCGCTCCGTCCCCTTTCGGCCCGTTACTTTTTCTCAGTCTTACGAATGGCCGCCGGAGCCTCGTGTTTGGGAAGCATGGCGATGGCTAGTGCGCCGACGGTCGCCATGCCGAAGACGGCCCAGAGGGCTGAGCCGTATCCGCCCCACAGAGTGCGCAGGCTGGCGATCATGCTCGGGAACCAGAATTGGGCGATGGTGTCCGAGGGTAGGATCGCCGACATCGCCTTCGGTAGGGTCGAGAGTCCGAATTGGTCGGCGGCCATGAGCGGAATCAGCATGTAGTCAGCACCCATAGCGAATCCGAATACGATCGCGAACAGGTAGACAAAGTTCGGTTGCTCGGGCGTGACAAGGAACAGTAGTGGGATGGCCGCCGCGACCACGGCGTAGGTGACGAGCATGACGTACTTGCGCGGAAGGATGTCAGCCAAATGGCCGGCCAGCAGGCGTCCGCCGATGCTTGAGAACAGATAGAAGAACGAGGCATCGCTCCAGACCTGGTCGCGCGCGGCCTGGTCGGTGAAGCCCTGTTCCTCGAACACAAATTTCATCAGAAAGTTCACGGCGGCAATCGAACCAATCGACGCGGCGCTGCCGAACAGCAGGAACCAAAACGCGGGGCGTCCCGATAGGAAACTGTACGTCTTCGGCGGTTCGACAGGCGCCTCGGTGACCGCGAGTTCGTCCGGGGATTCGGCGCCGTCAGGGAGTTGCCCCATGTCTTCAGGCCGATCTTTGATGACGAATAGGGCGATCGGCCACGCGATCAGGAGCAGATAGCTCATGACCTTGAGGGCTTCGGTGTACTCCATCTGGGACGCGAGGTATGGGCCGAGCTTGTTGCCCATCGCGCCGATGACGGCGACGCCCACATAGGCGATGCCCATGGCCCGGCCGCGTTTCTTCTTGTACCAATTGGAAATGATGATCTGGTGCGGAATCGGCCCGGCGAGAAAGTAGCCGAGCATGTAGAGGCACCAGGCGCCGTAGTATTCGTAAGTGCCGCCGCTCAGACGCCCGAACCACTGAAAGGCTCCGAACGTCATCGCCGTCCCGATGAGTATCAAAAGTCGCGGACTCAGGCGGGGCACGATCGTCGGACCGGCCCAGATCGTGAGCAGCACGGCGATCGGAGCGCCCATCGTCACCATTTCCTGCGTCCAGCCATGGCCGTCGCGGAAATAGTCAAAGAAGAAGGCGATGTTGTAGTAAGGGAAGCCTGTCGACACCCCAAACGTCACAAAGCAGGATGCAATAATCCAAGGCCCGAAGAAGGGTTTTTTGTTCGATTCCATGTCCGCCCAACCTGATACGAAAGCCGCGGCGCCCAGGCTGCGTTTCTCAGCGCGTGGCGAGAGATTCAGGTTCCTGGTACAGCGCGGTTTTGAAGAAACCTCTTATACCACAAACAGCGGGTGGATCCGCGCGGCGCGGCGCGGGGCGGCAGTGGCTAGGCTGTGTCGCCCCGGTGGGGTCGCGGGCACGGCATGGCGTGTCTCTCACTCTCCCGCGGAGTTTTTACCTTGGTTTCACATAGAGGGGTGATAGGATACGGGAAAGATGCTGCTCATGAAACGGCAACTCGCGTTATGCGCCCTTGTTTTCTCGCTGACCGCGACGGCGGCGAATCTGGCGCCGAGCCAGCTCACTGAGGCGGTGCGCAGGATGGCCTGGGCGCACGAGAACGAGCAGGCGGCGGCGCTGATCGAGGGCAGCCGTAGCACGCATGACGCGGCGTCACCGCAATGGCTTGAGGCGGTCTCGTGGCTGGCGCGGGGATCGAGTTTCGTAAAGAACTGGGATCGCGCCGAACAGTATGCCAGCGAGGCTTATGACGGCAGCGTCGCGGCGCTCAAGAAGCGTGAACTGGACAGGGACGAGCGTCTGCAGACGGCGTTGGGCGCCGCGATCGAAGTGCTTGGGCATACGTACGATGCGCAGGGACGGCGCTCCGAGGCGGTCGCGTTCCTGAGGGAGCAGAGCAAGACCTATGCGGGGACCTCGATTCAGACACGCATCCAGAAGAATCTCAACCTGCTGAGTCTCGAAGGCAAGCCAATGCCCGCCTTGGCGGCAGAAGACTTTGTCGCGGGCAAGGGGCTCGACGCGGCGGCGCTCAAAGGCAAGGTGGGGTTGTTCTTCTTCTGGGCCCACTGGTGCGCCGACTGCCAGCAACAGAAGCCGGTGCTTGCGGAACTCCATCGCAAGTATGCGGATCGTGGTCTGGTGATCGTGGGGCCGACGCGTCTGTACGGTTATGTCGAACAAGGCCGCGAGGCGAATGCGCAGGAGGAACTCGGCTATATTCGAGGCCGCTATGCGCAGCGATACCCGCTGCCGTCGTGGATGCCGGCGCCGATCAACAGTGAGAACTTCGTGCAGTTTGGCGTGAGCACGACACCGACTCTGGTGCTGGTCGACCGCGAGGGAATCGTCCGCCTGTATCACCCGGGACGGTTGCCGTATGGCGAGTTGGCGGCCCAGATTGAAAAACTGTTAGGCTAGCCGCGCCGATCCGGTCTGCCGGAAAACAACTTGTACTTCACGTCGCCAGTCGGCGCCGACCCCGACGCGCTCGACGTTGATATTGGGCGCAAGATACTTCAGGATCGTCTCGGTCGAGGGATGAAAATCCATTGCGGGAGCGACGAGAATGAGGCGGGGCGGGCGCTCGGCCAGTTCTATATGCGGAAAATAACCAGATGCGGTGAACTCACCGCGATCGAGGTGCCACTTAACGCGCATCCAGTAATCGAGCGCCTGTAAGGGAAGGTGGATGTCCTCGGAGGCTTTGAGTTCGAGGACTGCCAGACGCCGTTGGCGGTCGCAACCGAGCAGGTCGATGATGCCGCGGTCCGGTCCGGCGACGGTAGGGACTTGGCCGTAAAGCGGCCTTTGACCCAGGCCGTCCTCAATGACATCGACATGCCGCCGGACTTGAGATTCGAGCCATGTCTCGGGATGGCCGCGGTAGAACGCATTGCGAGGATCTAGAGGGTTGTGGGAACGGAACCGCGCGAGTCCCCGGGCCAGTTGAAGCGCAGGGTCAACTCCCGCCGGACCTACGGGCGTTTGCTGATTGAGGCCGTACGTCATCACGCCGCGTCCAGCGGTTGCGAACGGTGTGCCGCGAACGCGGAGGCTCAACAGGCCATCGGGCCGCTGGACCGTCTCGACGCCGTCGATCTTGAGCAGTTCCCGCAGCCACCCTGCTACGGGCTCTTGCGGAAAGGTTTCGGGCAGGCAGGGCCTTAACTCGGTCGCAAGGTTACCGTAGTCCTGCTTATCGAAGGGACTCACATTGCCCGCGCCGTCGAACTCGATCAGTTCAGTACGCAACACAGCGGGATTGAGCCAAGCAAGGCGGTTGGCCGTCGTGCGCGCCCGCCCCTGGGGCACGAAAATCCTCAGGCCAGCGAGCAGATGGTCTTGCGCGCGCGAACGCAGATGGTCGAACCAGATAAGCCCAAAACTGAGGATTTGGTCATTGGCGGCGGCTGAAGCGCCAGGCGGCGCGCCGATCACGGCCCACGCCTCGTGTCCGCGGCGCAGAACGCCACGCACGTAGCTGGGCGAGAAGGAGTGTTCGAGATCGGGGGACGACGTGAGCTGGACAAGCGTCCAAGGGCGGTAGTCGCGGAAGAGAATACGGCGCAGAAACTCGTGGAATCGTGCTTGGCCGGCGTCGCGCTGGATGGTCCCGCGGCGATTCGCCTCGTCGACGATAGCGATGCGGATCTCGCGCTTGCCGAACGAGGCGGTCCGCAGCTCGAGGCGGCCCTGTTGGCCGCTGCCGGCTTGAACAATACGGCGAACCAGGTTCCCCTGCTCGCCCCAGGCATGGAGAACGCAGCCGACGCCGCGCGACTCCAGGTTGTAACGGCCCGCGACTAACGGGATTGGCCTTTCGCCGTCCTCAATAAGGACCGGCTGGCGGCACGCTGTGAGAAAGCGCCGGATGACATCAACGAGGTCGTCGGCCGGGTGTTCACGCTGGAGTTGTGCCTTTGTCGCCACGAGATGTGGTTCCTGTGGAACCAGGGAATCAAGGGGCGCGAGCGGGCCTGGGGGGTGGAGAGGAGCGACGTCCTCTGCCGGTGGTCACATTGTACAGCAGATTTGGTGAGGCAAAAAAAAGTCCCGGTGACCCCCACCGGGACTTTAAGGAGATCTCCGTCGGGCCGAGGCAGCCCCACCAAAGCAGACAGGAACCTCAAACAACTGACCCGTGTCACCTTGCGGTGACGTCATGCTACATCTTTACTAGGCAAGCGGGATGCCAACAAGTCTCGGCGGCTGAACTCGTTGAAACTAAACGAATGGCAGGCTACGGGGCGGTCGCCGCTGTACCAAATCCGGGAAACACACAGGCCGAAACTACCAATTAACGGAGACGGTGACCGGCATTACGGCTAGAATGCACATAGTGAACGGTTTGTCAGCAGTGGACGCGGGTCCGATGGTTCGGCACACGCCGGAGCCGGCGCGAGTGGTTTTTTCCACAGCGAGCTTTTTCTTGCTGGGCGCTTTCACGGCGCTGCTCGGCGCTCTGCTGCCTTTATGGTTCCTGAGCCTATCGATCGATACGAATGTTGCCGGACAGTGTTTTTTGGCGTTCAACGTGGGCATCCTGGTGGGAACAGTAGGCTGGACGCGATTGCTGACCTACCGCGGAGGGGGTGTGCGGTGCTTCGTCGTCGCTTCCGCGTTGATGGCCAGCGGCGCTCTGATCGGCCTGGCCTCGGTGGGGAATCCGATGTGGCTCCCGCCGCCGCTGTTCTTCCTGGGTACGGCCGTGGGAGGATTGGCGACGGGAACTTCCTGGCTGATTTCGGGGGCGTTGCTGCAGGGCCGAGCGCCCGAGGTGTTGAACCTCGCCGGTGTGGCCTTTGGGGCCGGGACGGTGAGTGTGTGCGTGCTGGCCTGGGCGATGCATGGCCGTTTCCACTGGGGCGTGACCCTTCGTCTGCTGGCCGCGGTGCCACTTGTGCTGGCGTGCTTTGCGTTTCGCGGGCGCATTTTTCGCTACATGACGCTGGCGGCTCCGGCGGTCAGACTCACTTGGCGCGAGACGGCGAGCCCGACCGCCATCCTATTGGCTGTGGCGTTACTACTTCAATCGGCGAACCAGTGGGCTGTCGGAGGGTGGCTGGCGCTGTACCTGCCACGTAAATTCGGAATGACGGCTTCGAGTTCGATTCTGATCTTGGCGCTATTCTGGTTGGCGCTGACGTGCGGACGAGTCTGGGCGACACGCCTGCCTCCGTTGCAGGAGCGGATGCGCAATCTGGCCTGGGCTACGGCTGCCGCCGTTATCGGGTGCGTTTTCCTGCTGAAAACGGCCGAGACATCGGGCACGATCGCGGGCGCTCTGTTGCTGGGAACCGCGATCGGGCTGCTGCATCCTTTGACGCTGCGGTTGATCGGAAGCCGCTATCCCTATTACCATCCGGGCGTCCTCAACGGTTTTTTCTCACTGTCGCTGATGGGAGGATTACTCGCGCCCTGGCTGATCGCACACCTGGCTCAACCTCTGGGAATAGAGATCATCATCTGGCTGCCGCTAATAAGTTCTATTCTGGTGTCGATGCTGTTAGCGGCGGTGTTCGTCGAATCAAAGCTGACAGCGCATTCGCACCATCCAGCCTAGCTAAACTCGAATGGAAAGCCGCAGCCCCGCTTACGTCGCAGTACTTGCCCTCATCGCGGGCTCGATTCTGATGGTCGGCTCGCTCATGAAGCCGAAGAGCGACGACCCGGAACCGCGCAACTCCGGTTTTTCCCGGCCGGAGATGATCTCGCCGCTATCGATTCTCTCGCAAAGGGGATCGCTGGAGGATATGGCCGCCTACTTTTCTCGTTTGGCATCGAATGCATCGCGCCATTTGATATTCCTGGAAGACCCAGCGCAGACGGGTGTGGTCTGGGACGCGGCGGGCACCGTCGTCACATCCAACACCCGGCGCGGTTTCCCGAACGACGTCAAGGCCGGAACCAGCGGCGGCGCCGAACTGATGCTGGAAGTGTCCGCTTCGCCGCCGGAGGCGCCGGTAGTGGCTCTCACAGCGCTGTCGGGATTCGCTTCGAATCCGGCGCTTCGCCTGCGCTCCACATTTCTCGAGCATGGTGAATGGCTGCTGATCACCTGGCTTAGCAGTCCGTTGGAAAAGTCGTTCGTGCCGGGACTCTACCTTGGCTCGCGGCCCGTCGAGTGCGGCGGCCGGCCGGCGCTCGATGTTTCGCTGAGTGTGACGCCGGCCGCCGAGATGGCCGGCGGCGGCGTTTTCGACTTTGACGGCAGCTTGATCGGCCTGGTAGCGCATTGCGATGGCCGCTATCTAATCCTGGTTCCGGAGTCGGTGGACGAAATTCTGGAGTGGACCAAGAGCTTCGAGGGGCGGCTGCTGGCGCAGTATGGCTTGGAAATATCCCTGCTGACCGCGGGTGAGAGGGAACACTTTGGCGGTGAGGAAACGGTCGTGGTCCGGGAGGTGTGGCAGGGCGGGCTGGCCGAGCAAGAGGGTTTGCGGCCAGGAGATTTGATTGCCGGCTTTGAGGGCCGCCCCGTCAAAATGCCCGACGACCTGCAGCCTCTGGTATTGCCGGCGGCGCGCGAGGTTCTGGAGTTGAAGCTGCGGCGGGGCCGGCGAATGGTCGCGGCGACGTTGCCGGCGCAAGCGCATTTTGACGGTAACGCCGCTGAGAATACCTCGACCGGACTGGTGCTGGCGAGTGAACCGGAGGGCTTCGTTGTCGAGTCGGTTGTCGACGACAGCGCCGCCGCCCGCGCCGGAATACGGTCAGGCGATAGACTCGTCTCGGTGGACGGGTCGGGTGTGAGGAGCGCGGCGCAGGCCCGTGTCGTCCTGGAAGGCCGCGACGCCAAGGGCCGCTTCGTGGTTGTCCAGCGGGGAGCGAGGCAGTGGGGTGCGCTGCTGACCCCATAAATGAGGTCTCTTCGCTCGGCCTGATCCTCTTATTGGCGCTGCTGTCCGGTCACCTCGCGCAGTTCCTGCGCGTTCCGGAAGTGACGGGATATCTGCCGGCGGGTGTGGCGCTGGGTCCTTCGGTTCTAGGCTGGGTGAGTCACGAAAATCTTCAGGCACGCAATATTCTCAGTGAAGTCGCGGGGAAATGCTGATGCTGCCGGCGGGACGCGTTCTGCTCTGCGTCGGCGTCGCCCGGATCATGGACTTGTCCCCGCTCGTCGCGTCGCCGGCGGCCGGGGGAACGATGGTCAACTTGGCGGCCCGTAGCCGGCGGCTGTTCCACACGCTTGCCCGCACGGACCCGCCATTTTCCGCCATTTGTTTTGTGATCGCGGGCGCCGATTTGGACGTCTCTCTGGTGTCTTCCATGGGTATTCTCGGCGGCTACTACTTGCTGGCTCGCGCGGTGGGCAAGTTCTGGGGCGCCTGGTTCGGCGCGCGCTGGCTGGGCCTGGAGGACGTCGTCCAAAGACTGTTGGGATTCGGGCTGATGGCACAGGCCGGTTTGGCCGTCGGCTTGGTGCTGGTGATCAATACGCGCTTTCCTCAATACGCCCGCGTGGTGGGGACGGTGATTTTGTCATCGGTTGTGATTTATGAAATGTTCGGCCCCATCAGCACACGTTTCGCCATCATCCGCAGCGGCGAAGCGCGGCCCCATGAGCCCGAATCGGTAAGCGTGGTTGATTAGCCCGCCGAGCCATCAAAAGTTTTTATGGGGCGGATTTTGAGTCCGTTGAGAGTCCACCCTGTGATAGCCTTGTCGTGAACTGGCTGCCTTGCGGTCTGCAATTTTCCAGCAAGGCGGACTCACTTCGTCCTCTCGATTCATGAAGGAACTTATACCTCTCGAACTGCGCGAATGGGAACTGACGAAAGAGCAGTTCTTTTCGGGCGGTGATGGCCTGTCCGCCGTGGCGGGGCGCACGCGCGAGGTTGACCGGACTGTCTCACGAAGTTTTGAAGAGTATTTCCCCTCCGCGGAAGGGGTCGCCGCCATCGCCGTCGGGGGCTATGGACGGGAACAGCTCTTCCCGTACTCGGATGTCGATTTGCTGCTGCTTGTCGACAAGGCGAAGCGCGTGGATCAGAAGGACGCTTTGTCGAAGCTCTTGGCTGATCTGTGGGACGCGAAATTGAGGTTGTCGCACTCGGTACGAACACCGGCCGAGTGCACCACCTTGGCCCCCGAAAACTCCGAGTTGCATATCAGTCTGCTCGACACGCGATTCCTGGGCGGCGACCGCGAGCTGTACCGGCAGTTGAGCGAGCAGCAGTTGCCGCATTTCTATCAGCGAGAAGAAGCCGCGCTGTTCCGCAACCTGATTGAACTGAGCCACGCCCGCCACCGCAAGCACGGCAGAACGATCTACCATCTCGAGCCGGACATCAAGGAATGCCCGGGCGGCCTGCGGGACTTTCAGTTGACCTGCTGGATCTCGCAATTGCTTGGCGCCACCGACAGCCTGGTGCCCACGAGTGAGCAGGGGCTGCCCGACCGGGACCGCGAAAAATTGGCCGAGGCGAAGCGATTCCTGTTCGCGGTGCGCTGCTACCTGCACTATTTCACAGGAAGAGACAACAACAAACTAAGCTTTGAGCTGCAAGATCGCATAGCCGAAGCGGGGTCAGGGAAAGCCTTTCGACGCGCGGAACGAACCGAGGACTGGATGCGGGACTACTTCCGGAACGTGCGGGTTTTTTCGCGCCTGGCAACGCGCATGATGGAGCGCGCGGGCGACACGCGGCGGTCGCTGTTGAGCCGGGTCCGCGAACGGTCGTCGCGCATCTCCCATAGCGACTTCTCGGTGGCGCGTGGGCGCATCTTTCTGAAGAACAGCCAGGCACTCAAAACGCGGCCGGAACTGGCTCTTGAACTGTTCCGGTGGATCTCACGGCAGGGTTTGCCGCTCGCCGTTGAAACTGAGCGGCGCATTGAGGAGGCGCTGCCGGATATTGAGGCCTATGCTCGTTCGGGCACCACGCTGTGGCCCGCCCTGGCTGACATTCTCAAACTGCCCTACGCCTACCGCGCTCTGACGGCGATGCATGAAACGGGCGCGCTTTGCGCCATCTTCCCCGAGTTTGAACTGATCGACGGACTGGTGATTAGGGACTTCTATCACCGCTACACGGTCGACGAGCACATGTTTCGGGCCATTCGGCACGTCCATGAGCTGAGCTCTGAGGGGGAGGGCGAGTTGCGGGGCTACGCAAGCCTGTTGGAAGAGCTGGAACATCCTGAGTATCTCTACTTCGCCATCCTTTTTCATGATATCGGCAAGGGCGTCCCGGGTCCGGACCACTCCCAACGCAGCATCGAGTTGACCGACAGGGTGATGGAGCGCATCGGCATGGGAGACGAGGGCCGGTTGATCGTGCGATTCCTGATTCGTCATCACCTGACCATGTCGGCTTTCATGCGGGGCCGGGACGTTAGCGAGCCGGATACGATTCGGGAACTGGCGGATATCGTTGGAACAACCCAGCAATTGAAGCAGTTAACACTTGTCACGTTCGCTGATATTCGGGCCGTGAACCCGACGGCGATGACACCATGGCGGAGAAACTTGCTGTGGCAACTCTACGTCGCGACCTACAATCGGCTGACCGGTGATGTTGAGGATAACCGTATCGGATCAGCCGCCGGCGAAGCGTTTCTCGACGCGACGGGCGATGAGCGCGCCGGGATCGAGTCATTCATTGAGGGTTTTCCCATCCGCTATCTGCGCACCCGTTCGGCCGAAGCGGTGCGCGAACATTTCAAGCTCAGCCGTAAGCTGGCCGACCAGGATTCGGTCGTCAGCGTCACCCCCAGCGGGGCTCTTCACGAGGTCGTGGTCATCACAAAGGATCGTCCGACTCTGTTTGCGTCGCTCTGCGGTGCCCTGGCGGCCTTCGGGGTTAGCATCGAGAAGGCCGAGGCGTTTTCGAACCAGCGCGGACTCGTGCTGGACACATTCGAGATAGCCGACCCGGAGCATCACCTCGAAGCGAGTCCGAACGAACACCTGCAACTCAGCCGCATATTACGCAAGGTAGCCGAACAGCGCGTGAACGTGGACGATCTGCTGCGGGCCCGAGAACCGGTCTTTCGGACCCCGCCGCGGGCCTGGATCAAACCGCGCCTAAGCGTCGACAATCAGACATCGGGGCGCGCCACGGTGTTACACGTAACCGCGCAAGACCGCATCGGCCTGCTATACGATCTGGCGCGCACGGTTTCGGCGCGGGGCTACGACATTGAAGTGGTACTGATCGAGACGCAGGGACGTAAAGCGATCGATGTGTTCTACGTGAGCGGTCCGGAAGGCAAGCTGGCGACTACCGCGGGAGAGCGCTTGCGCGACGCCTTACTCGCAGCGTGCGCGGGCGGTTTCGCCGAGAAGGCGAGTTGAGTTGATCCAGCTAACAGCCCACGGAAGCCTCGTTGGCGTCTCCCGTAGAATACGGATGTGAAGGAGTTTTTCCGGATCATCGAGGAGCCCCGCCCGTGTCCTTATCTGCCGCGGGAGCGGGCATCTCTCGAATTTCGAGTCGTTACAAACCTGGAAAGCGCGGCCTACGCCGATCTGCTGGCGCGTGGTTACCGACGCTTCGGTCATCAGCTCTATCGGCCGGCCTGCGGTTCCTGTCGATCCTGTGTGAGCCTGCGGATTCTGGTTGGGGAGTTTTCGCCGAGCCGCAATCAGCGGCGTGTGCTGCGTGAGAACGCCGCGATACGGATCGAGCGCCGGCGGCCGAGCATCAGCGAGCGGCACGTCGAGTTGTTCAACCGCTACCACCGCTTCATGGCGGCCCACCGGGATTGGCGAACCGACAGTATTACCCCCGAGGCTTACGCCGAGTCGTTCGTGATGGGAGGCGAAGATTTCGCCTGGGAATGGCTTTTTTACGATGGTTCGGAATTGGTAGGCGTCACCCTGATGGATCAAGTCCGCGACGCGATCTCGCTTGTCTATCACTTTCACGACCCGTCTTGGAGGCCCCGCGGCCCGGGTGTTTTCTCGATCCTGACTCAGCTTGAATACGCCAAAGGCGAACAGATCACTTACGCCTATCCGGGATACTGGGTCTCCGGCAACGCGTCGATGAGCTACAAGGCCCGCTACCGGCCTCACGAGAAACTCATGGTTTACCCGCCGGACTTGCAGCAGCCGGATTGGGTTCGGGTTTGAGCGTTCAACGACTACTTGTGATCGATCACGGCATTCCGCGGGCTAGGGTAAGGCCGTTCCCATGGGAATGATCGTTTGCTGACTCGCGACGCCGCCGGCGATCAGTTGCATGATGAGGTCCCCGATGGCGGCCCCGGGGCCGATGATGATGTTCACCTGATAGCCCGAGATCAGGCCCGGCGCATAGAAGCCGCCCAAGACCTGCTGCTCGACCCCGTCAATCGTGACGGTTGGGTTTTCAACCGTTCGTTGACCGTTGCCGGGAACGTTCGTCCCGACGGCCTCGACTAGTGGTCCCAGGCCGGTCAGGAAGAGCAGAATCACTTCACCGGGACGCGCCGGGTTTGTGTCGGTGACACGAGTAAAGTCAAGATGGAGCGCGGCTACAATGAGCCTGCTGTTCTCAGGGATCTCGAAGAAACCCGGTTGCACTCGAAACGTCTGTACGCCCGTGAAGTTCGCGACGGCGCCGTTGTTATCGATCGAGACGATCGTTTCGTCCGACGGCGCCTGCACCTCGAAGGGGACTTGAATATTGATCTGCTCGGTTCCGTTGACGTTTGAAATCGAGATGAGCGGGCACTGCACGCCGTCAATAAATACCTTGACGCCCTGAATTTCGAGCGGGAAGGGAAACGTGCTCGCGCCCACAACGCCGTTGACGCCTTCCATCAGACCGACGCCGAAGATTGATCCCGTCGAGCCTGGCACAAAGCCCACCAGGAAGCTGGCAGCATTGACGAAACCAATATTGCTAACAACGGGACTTCGGCCCACGACCTGAAGGTTAAAAACGACGGACAGGTCCGCCGAGCGGGCTTCGACGGTTGATAAGCCGAGCGCCGAGCCCAGCAGGACTGAGACCGATGCCCGGCCCTGACTATCTGTTTGAGCTGAGGCGCTCGAGAGTCCAAGAGCGCCTTGCGTAACCACAAAATCGACGTTCGCACCCACGACGGGCGTACCCTCGAGATCTTTGACAACGACGGTCAGCGGCTGCGGGCCCGCTTGGCCGAGCGCGACGAGCTGACCGTCGCCCGACGCGATACTCATCTGGTTGCCGGCGCCGGTTACGGTGAGAGTAAAGGTTGTGCTCAATCCCCCGGCTTTGGCGGTCAACATGACGGGGCCGATCGAGTTGCCGAGCTTCACCACCGCGAACATCTGCCCCGAGCCATTTGTGCTGCCGAAGACATTCACAAAAGTAACGCCGCCGGGAGGGCTAATTTCCCATTCGACCGGCTCGCTGCGCAGGGGATTCCCGCAAGAGTCTTTCAATACGGCGATGAGCCCCTGTCCCGGCCCGTTGAGAATGTCCCCGGAGGCTCCTATTTGCATGTCCCCCTGCGTCTTCTCGATGGACGCGGCGGGTCCGACCAAGGTGGTGTAGGGGATGGCCTTGAAGATGTCACCGGGCGCGTTCACACTCGCTGTGATGAAGCCGGATCCAGGCGTGCATCCGAGCACAACATTGGATTCGAAGCGGCTCACGGTATTGGCGATCGCGACGGGCGGGTCGAACCTCACGTCGCCTGGCGTCGTCAATGTCACTCCCACGAAAGCCACTTGCGCACCCTCCGGCGCCCAGACCCGCCCCGTGATGCCTGCCGCGATGGTGCTACCGGCGTTGCCGACGATCGGCTGCATTGAATCGATGAAGAGTACCTGGGGAAGCTGCTCTTCCGTAGGGACGACAACCAACTGGAAATCCTCTGGGAGGCTACGGCCAGAGCTATCGGTGACGCCGATTTCAAACGGTGCCGTTCCCAACGATGTGGGTGCCGTACATTCGATGATCGCGATGCCGTCCCCGTTGGTTTCGACCGTTGCCGGACAGACCGCTGAAGGTGGCGCTTCGATATCAAGTTCCAGCTTGCGCTGGGGTTCGCGCTTCGATATTGCCCGTACAACCAGCGCCTGGGCTAGCGGTTCCCCGCTCACGGCATACTGGTGGTCGCCGCTGACCTTGCTGAGTCCGTCGAGACCCTCGCCGCCGGCATTCAACGAAAATGTCGCCGATAGCTCCAGTGAGGAGCCCGCTTTCACGGTAAAGCTAGCCAGGTTCGGAGCAATAACGGTTGCTTCGGCGACGCCAAACATGTTGGTCAACACCGACAGCGGACTGATGATAGCGTCATCATCACTTTCGAACGTAACCGTCTTGCGAAATAGAGGCCGATCGTCGAGCGATAGCAGCCTTACGGCGATCGGCCGGGGCAGCCGTTCATCTACGTCCGCGAATTGCTCGTTTCCGCCGTAGATCTGCAGCTCGGACTGGAAGGGCGCGAAGTCCTCGATCACCGAGATACCCGTCGTTGGCATTGTAGGGATGACTTCGGCCAGCTTCGTCGCGCCGTCTTGGCTGAGCCCGACGATGAGGCCCGCGCCACCGAACGCAAAGAAAACCCTGCGTCTTCGGGTGGCTGCTTCGACATCGATCGCCGGGAGAGTAAAGGGGTCCCCCGTTTCCGGGTCATCGACCCCGGGCAGGCCGCCGACAGCGAAGCGGGCACGCCGAATCTCTCCGCTCCCAGAGAGTTGTCCAATGCAAGATGATCCTGAAAGGAGGGAGTGTTTCCAATACAAGATGATCCTGAA
>JAQBUE010000130.1 GCA_027624045.1 Acidobacteriota bacterium | reverse complement strand
GCGCGCCGCTGGCCACCCCGCTGCTTCTCGCCGCCTGAAAACAGGGTATTCTGCCACAGGCTGTTAGCGGAACGCCCGGCCACCATGGCCGTCCCCGCGATCTCGACTACCTTGCCCACATCGTAGATGGTCGACGAATAGTGTCCGCACTCATGCGTACAGAAGCATCCGTTCGCCGCTTTGTCTGCCACTTGCTGTGCCTCGTCGGTAAACCACAGCTTCCGGAAATCGTAGTCAACATCCCGCAGGTTGCCCAGCTTCGAGTTATTGATCTCGCACTCAACGACGTCGCCATTGCTGTAGATCACGCAAGCCAAACGTCCTGACACGCACGAGAACTGTGCCTGCTTCTCAGTAACGGTCCGCTCAACGGTTCGGCGAACTTCCCGGTCGAGCACATGACTCGCCGCGTCATACTCACTCGGCCCGGCGTTTGAGATGCGGCCTGCGCGAAGGTCATCTTCCATGCGAAGCATCAGGCGTTTGTAGATCGCCGGGTCGACTTCCGTTTGCTCCGGGTCCAGCGGATGACCCCGGCAATAATTGAACGACGCCCCATCCGGCTCGAAGCGCCGCTGCAACTCCTCATAAATCTCGATGATGCGGTCCTGGTTCTCTTTCATCACCGTCGTCAGCGTGTGAACGATCAGGTTGGGGAAGCGGCGCCGTAGCGGCGTAATCGCGTCCAGTGTTTCGAGCATCCGCTGGTAAGCGCGCTCCTTGCCCCGAATGCGGTCGTGGATTTCCTCGTCGACATGGTCAACGCTGAGGTTGAGATGGAAGCGCATCGCCGGCGCTTCCGCGAGCGTTCGCTCAAGTATCTCGACGGTCCGCGCGGTGTGCTGGCCGTTCGTTGGCACGTAGACGTTGGCAACGTCGTTGCGTCGATGCGCCGCCAGCATGATGTCCGCCAGATCCGGGCGCAAGAACGGCTCACCGCCCCCAATGAACAAGTTGTAGATCTCGCCCATCGACGCCAGGGTCTTATCAAACTCATCCAGCGTGAAATCGCGATTCTGCTTCGGGTTGAGCTCATCCCAGTAAAAGCAATGGATGCATTTCTCGTCGCAACGCGTTGTCACATAGAGTGTTAGAAACGGAGGAGTCAAGCGCCGCCCGCCGAGCGTTCGCAAACGTGTCCGCAGCAGATGAGGCAAGTAGGAGCGAATCTTTGCCTGCGGCACCCCTAGCGCGCTCCTTCCCAATCTTCAGGCCGATTCAAGTTCGTGAACAGCCGCCCCTGCTGGTCGAGCAGCCCCAGCTCCCCGGGGTCGAGCCGCGCAATCCGCAACCCATCAAGAGCATGCATCACTTTGTGAACATCGGCCTCGACTTGCCGCCGCAGCACCTCGCGCAGCGCTGAGCCATACGCCGCGCAGAGCGGGTTTGGACGCCCGTCGCTGTCGTAAGGCAGAATCACATCATCCGGGCAACCCGCGGTCCGCTCCACCAGGAACGAGAAGAACTCGGTGGTCAACTCCGGCATGTCGCACGCCGTCAACAGATTCCACTCGCTCGTGGAATCTTCAAGCGCTGCCAGCATCCCGCCCAATGGTCCGAAGTCCGCGACTGCATCGGGGATCACCCGCAGTCCCAAATCCTGATACTTTTCAGGCGATCCCACAAGAGTTACACTCTCAACCACGGGCCGCATCCGCTCGGCGATCCGAACAGCTAAGGGCACCCCGTCGAGTTCGAGCAAAGCCTTGTCTCGCCCGAAGCGAGAACTCTTCCCGCCCACCAATACATAACCTGCTACCGACAATGCACGGATCGTAGCACGCCCGGCCATCGCGCTTGACGCCACCCTAGCCGCGCGTTATCCTCGCAACTCTACACCACCATCCCTGGAACAAGACACTCATGCACAAATCCGCCTTCATCCTGATCTTCGCCGCCATCCTCGCCAGCGCCTGCGGCCAGCCGGCTCCGCTGCCGGACCCCGGGCCCGCAACCATCCCCATGCCGAGCGCTGTGCTCGAAGCCGGCGCTGAAGTCAGCGTGGCTCTTAATATCGTTTTTACTGAGGGGCCCGCCGCCGACGCCGAGGGTAACGTCTACTACAGCGAGATTACCAGCAACCGCATTATCAAGTACATGCCCGGCGGTGAGTGGAGCGAGTTCCGGCGTCCCAGCCGCCGCGCCAACGGACTCGCCTTCGACCCTCAAGGGCGCCTTCTCGCCTGCGAGGGTGGAGCCGAAGGTGGCGGACGCCAGGTCACGCGTACGGATATGGCGAGCGGCAAAGTTGAGGTTCTCGCGGATAACTACGAGGGTAAAAAGCTCAACAGCCCCAACGATATCACGCTCTCACGCGAAGGACGCATCTACTTCACCGACCCGCGCTACGGCGCGCAAGACGGCCGCGAACTCGACACGGAAGACGTCTATATGATTGACACCAACGGCACTCTGTCACGTGTCCTCACCAAACCCGACATCACCAAGCCCAACGGCATCGGCATTTCGCCCGACGGCAAGACGCTCTACGTCGCCGACACGACTGACGAGCCGCGCGAAGCCCGCGTCATGGCCTTCGACCTAGCCGCTGACGGCACGCCCTCGAACGGCCGCAAGCACTACAGTTTCGGCACCGGCCGGGGCATCGACGGCATGACAATCGACACCGAGGGCAACATCTACGGTGCCGCCGGCAATAACAATAATCCGCCGGAAAACCTCGCAGGCGTCTACGTCATCAGCCCGCAAGGCCAACTCATCGGCCGCATCCCCATTCCCGAGGACTCGGCCACAAACTGCACCTTCGGCGGAAAGGACCTCCGCACGCTCTACGTCACCGCCGGCAAGACCCTGTACCAGATCCGCACCAAGAACCCGGGCAGCCTCGTTTACCCGCCGCTGTAGCCACGCATCCGGAGGAGGCAATATAGATCAGGAGGAGTTATGGGTGGCGGCGGCGTAATCCATGTGGCGGGCGTCATTGATCAACGTGAAGCCGATCTCTTGCTGAGTTGCGGCGTGAAGCACCTCGGCTTCCCGTTCCGACTCGCCAGGAATCGGCCGGATCTTCCCGTAGCTGAGAGAAATGGATGGCTAAAAATTAAGTCTTTTCTCTGACTCAGCCGATATGCGGGAATAACGGAGCTAGCGCCGCTCATATGTTATTGGGAGAAACCACGGGCGTGCTCCGGCTACTCGCACGATGACATCAACTCTCCAGCCGCTGGCGATGGGCGTTGCTCCCACTCCCGAATTTTCGCGTTCCGAGCCGCCGAGCGCCGCCGAGATGGGGGCGGCTCTGGTCAGCTTCGCCAATAGCGGATCTGAGGAGGATCGCACAAAGTTGCGCCGCTTGGCGGACGGGATGGCTGAGCGGGGCGGCGGTCCGGCTGATTGCGCCGCCATCCTGTGGCGTGAGTTCAGGCCACTACTGCTGTCGGCCTCTGAGCAGGATCGGCCGATCGTGCTCGATCGCGTACTGGCGGCTCAGAGCGAGCTTTGGATACTCTTCGATCGTGGCTATCATCTCGAAAGGCGGGCTCATCAGCTGACGGCGGCGGCCTATACCCGTAAGAATCTGGAAGTCGACCGCATCCTCGACAGCCTGCCGGCCTACACTTTCGCCAAGGACGCTCAAGCGCGCTACACGGCTGCCAACTCAGCGTTCTGCGAAGCCCTCGGGCTGCCTAAGGAGAGAATCCTGGCGCGGACCAATAACGATCTTTTCCCTCCCGAGATCGCCGCTGAACTCAACCAGCGCGACTGCGAACTTCTCCAGGGCAAGGCACCCCTCCGGCAGGAGGTAAGTACTGAACTCAACGGCGAGAAGCAAACCTTGCTGATCACCAAGGCACCGTTGATTGATTCAGATGGCCGAGTGAGCGGGCTGGTCGGCGTGGGCATCGACATCACTGATCGCAAGGCGATCGAGACGGAGCAGCGGCGGCTGGCCGCGGCGGTCGAATCCGCCCACGATGCCATCGTGATCACGGACGTCACGGGCGCCATTGAGTTCGTCAACTCGGGCTTCGAAGAACTGAGCCAGTACTCGCGGCGCGAGGTGTTGGGCAGCGCCCTCCAGCTGCTCAGCCCGGAAGCGGACAGCACCTCATTCTGCGAGAGGCTGCGGTCGCTTGGAGCCGGTGGCGGTGTCTGGCGAGGTATCGCCACCGACCGCCGCAAGGACGGTACGCTCTTCCAAGCCGACCAGATCATCACGTCACTGCAGGGCGTGGACGGCGAAACGTCGGGATACGTGATCGTGGCCCGCGACGTCACCGAACACAACAAGTTGATCCAAACGCTTCAGCAGGCAGTACTGGTCAAGTCCGAGTTCACCTCGATGGTTTCTCACGAGTTGCGCACGCCTCTGTGCGCGATGAAAGAAGGCATCGACCTGGTCGAGAACGGCTCAGCCGGTCCTCTCAACGACCAGCAAAGCCGGTTCCTCGGACTCGCGAAAAGGAATATCGACCGGCTGCATCGGCTGATCAACGATGTGCTTGATTTCTCGAGGCTGGAGCGGGGTGGGTTACAAATGCGGGTCGAAGCCCACGATCTCAACCCGGTCGTGGCCGAGATCGCGGTCCAACAGACTGTCGCTTCTCGAAACAAAGGCATCGACATCAGCGTGGACCTCGATCCCAGTATCCGGCGGGTTGCGTTTGACCCGGACCGAATCAGCCAAGTCCTCGTAAATCTGATCGGAAACGCCGTCCGATACTGCGACGGACCCTGGGTCCGCGTGTCGACGCTCAAACGGGCCGATGAGATAGTTGTGACCATACGCGACAGCGGACCGGGGATTCCCCCTGAGCAACTCGACAACATCTTCAACCCCTTCGTTCAGCTCAGTAGCGGGTTGGGGCGACGGGCGGGAGGCACCGGACTGGGCCTCGCAATCTGTCGGCGCATTGTCGAAGCTCATGGCGGCCGCATTTGGGCGGAATCGAAGCTCGACAAGGGATCAGCATTCTGCCTTACCTTGCCGCTAAATCTTGATGAGGGAGGCAGCTAGACAAAGATGACGAAAATCCTTCTTGTCGATGATGAACCTGACGCTCTTGAGACCCTCAAGTTCCGCTTTGAACAATCGGGCTACGAGGTCTTAACGGCTGAGAATGGGGTGCGGGCATTGGATATTCTGCGGGATTGCCCGGTCGACCTGGTTCTGACCGACTTCATGATGCCCGAACTCAACGGACTCGAAATGGCGCGCATGATCAAGAGCAGTCAGAACCTGTTCGATACGCGCATCATGCTCTTTTCCTGTAACACCGACCCGGAGTTCCGCAAACGGGCGGCCGACATTGGAGTACTGGACTTCGTTGCCAAAACCGATGGGTTCCTGCGGATCATCGAGCGGGCTCAACAACTTGCTCCGGTGACGCGGCCCCACTATCCTGAACGATCTGAAGACGCCTTTCGGATCCAGTTGCATAGCCTGGCTCGGGGCCTGAAGGATGTCCTCAAACTGGCCGAGATCACCGCGCCACTGCCCGAGCCGACCCGCATCGCGCTTGACTCAGCCAATCGCATCGCGCGCGACCTGGAACGTCTGACGGCCGCACCCGCATCGCGAGCGGCGAATCCAGCGCTGCCGGACAGCGACAAGACATACGACAGCACCATTGTCACGCCCGTCTTGCATTTCACCGATACCTAGGACTGAAGGCCGACCGGAACGAGCCTGTGAAGCAGGGAGAGACGATTGTGTCACGCGAAACCGAGCCGCAACGGATACTGATTATCGAAGACGAAGAGGATGTAGTTCAGCCCGTGGCATTCCGGCTTGAGATGCATGGCTTCGAAGTCCTCATGGAGCCGGACGGCGAGCTGGGATTTCAGACCGCCACGGCGGAGTTACCCGACTTGATCCTGCTGGACGTGATGATGCCCGGCATTGATGGCCTGACGCTCTGTAGAATTCTCAAGGAACGAGAAGATACCGGCCAGATCCCGATCATCATCTTCACGGCTCGAACGACCATGGGCGACGTTGAGAAGGCTTTCGCGGCACGCGCCGACGACTACATCGCCAAGCCATTCGAGTGGGACGAACTACTCGGCAAGGTCAACCGCTGCCTGGCTCGCAAACAGCCCTTAGCATCGCGCGCCGGGTAATAAAAAAAGGGCTCCGCGACAAACGGAGCCCTTCGAGAACGCGCCCAGGGGGCCGGACTTGAATCCGGCCTCCTTTTACTTGGGTTCGCTATAAGCCAAGGTCGGAGATGATGACCATGACCCGCGCGAACGACCGCAAGCCCTTCTCATCCCTGACCTCCAATTCGAACTCATACTGACCGGTACCGCCGACGAACCTCACCCGGGGGCGATCGGCACCTTGATCGACGATCTCCGCGGCCAGGGTGCCGACGTTGCGGTAAGTGTAGGTGATCGGGTCGCCGTCGGGATCGAACGACGCACTTCCGTTGAGCGTCCCAATCGTGCCATCACCGAAGCCGCTGATCAACCACGGCGCCGTCAGTTTGGCCACCGGCGAGTGGTTGATGTTTTCGATTTTGACGATGACGACGGCCGTGGCCTCGCTGCCGTCAAGATCGGTTGCGTTGAGCGTGTAAGTAGTCGTCACGGTAGGTCGCACTTGGACCTCTCCGTTGAGGGACACTTCGCCGACACCCGTAATCACGACCTTGGTCGCGTTCCGGGTCGACCATCTCAGCACGGCCGGGTCACCCGGTACGGCTAACTGCCCGGGCTCGGCGGTAAAGGTCAGGATCTCAACCTGTGCGGCGAGAGAGCGGACGGTCACCGTGGCTGTCGCCGTCACCTCGCCGACATTGTTGCGGGCGGTCAAGGTGTAGGTGGTCGTTTGATTCGGCGTCACCGAGGTGCTGCCTTGCGGACTGACCGAGCCAAGACCGGAGATGGTCACATCGCTAGCGTTGCGAGTATCCCAAGTCAACGTAGAGCCCTGCCCGAGAACGACCGCCGAAGGCGTCGCGAAGAAGTTCGCGATAATCGGCGGATCTTGCGGCTCAGGCGGCGGCACCGCGTCCACCGTCACTGTGACGGTTTGGTTAACTTCACGCTTGGGATTGCGGGCCGTCAACGTGTAGGTTGTGGTCTCATTCGGGCTGACGGTGGTGCTTCCACCATTCGCATCGACTTTGCCGATCCCGGAGATCTCAACCTCGGTGGCGTTCCTGACTTCCCAGATCAGGTTGGTGGCCTGACCGGCGGTAATTCGCAACGGTTCCGCGGTGAAGCGCAGGATGGAGATGTCGCGATCGAGGGTATTCACGGTGACCCGGTCGGTGCCGACACCGCCCTTGTCATCCCTGACGGTCAGGCGGAAGTGATACGTCTGGCCGTCTTCGGCCGTGAAACTCGCCTGGGCTGTACTAGCTCCGCTGAGCGAAACGATCGTCCCCCCGACCTGTTGCCACTCGAAGGTGATGGGATCGCCATCCGGATCACTCGATCCGGAACCATCGAGAACAACGGCGCCCCCTTCGATACCGATCAGATCGGGGCCGGCATCAGCAACCGGCACGTCGTTCCCACTACGGATCTGGCGCGTCAGTACCTCGTAACGAATACGAGGGACGTCGACGGGAACGGGTCGATCGTCGTCGTCGCCGTAAGTCTTCGGATTCATCCAGTGACCGAACTGCAGGCCGACCGCCACGCGGCCCGGATTCTCATTCGATATAAAGCTTTCGTTCACACCCGCCTCGGCCGTGAACGCCAAGCGGTCTGTAAGGGGATGCACGTAGCGAATCGTACCGCCTGCCTTGTTCTTGTCAAACTGGCGGAACTGAGCGCCGAGGTTGCCCTCGAACCAGGTATCACCCCAGGCCGCGAAGGCTGTGCTGAAGCCGAACTGCTCGATGATGTTCAGATAGCTCTCTTCCAGGAGATTGGGGCCGAGAATGCGAGTATCGAGAACAGCGCCATCCATGAAGCCGCGGGTCCCAAACAACCCGACTCGCCCACGATTGAAGATATAGTCGAACGTACCGGAGACCTAACCTAAAGACCCGGCGTGCTGGAACTCGCCAAACTTGATGTACTTGAAACTCGAAAATACGCCGGCCTGGAAGTTCCCAAAACGGTTCACGAGACCCAAATCCACCTGACCCTCGTCGCGCATGAAAGTGTGCATAAACTCGCCCTGAGCCTGCACGGCCATGCGCCCGTTGAAGGGGATAAATGTGCGGCCTTGCCCGGTGACGGTCGTATTGCCGTTAAGCGTATCGGGGCCAACGTTGAAGTTCACCGCCGAGTACTTCGGCCCGCCGCGCGGCACCTCTTCGCGGATCACCTCGCGCACCTGGTCGGTCGTCGCCCCGGCCGGCGTCGATGCGACCTTGTCCATGTCTTTCTCGAGACCCGACTGGGCCTGCTTGAGCTTGTCGATCTCACCGCGAAGGTCGGCGTTCTCGTCCTTGAGATTCTTCAACATCGCCATGATGTCGTCGAGCTTCTCAAGTTCCTTGAGGATCTTGTTGCAGCACTCCTCCTGAGCCTTCATCAGGTCGTTGAGAGAGGTAATCGCTTCACCGACTCCGCCGTCGCTGATAATGTTTCCCTATCCGTCCGTTACGGTCACCTCGACGCGCCGGTTCATCCAGCGCCCTTCTTGGAGGTTATTGTCGGAGGTGGGGCGGTTCTCGCCGTAGGTTTCGGCACTGATCTGACTGGCAGAGGCGCCGTACTTGACGAGGAAGTCGCGCACCATCTCGGCTCGCTGGCGGGCCAACCGCACGTTGTAGTCGTCTGATCCCTTGTGATCGGCGTGGCCTTCGAGCTTGACCTTGTAATCTGGGTGCTGCTTCAGAAGCTCGGCCAGCCGCAACAGACTGGGATAGCCGTCGGTCAGAACGGCTCGGTCGAACGCGAAGTTAATCTCCTCCCAGTCGCCTTTCTTCGCGTCGGTCGTGAGACCCTGTGCGAACAAAGAAGCTGTGAGCAGCGAAAGCAAAGCTACGAAGAACAGTGTTTTCCGGACCATAACGGGATTACCTCGAACAAAAGTGCGCCTAAAAAGTCGTTCACGGCGGTTGCGGGGCCGCCTACGACATTGCCCAACAAGATTGTTCTAGGATACCACAAGGTGTGGGCGTCTGAACACCTCTTTGCCGCAGCTTTTACACTGCAAACAAACGATTTGCAACGACCTTCGGACGTTTAGGATTGCTCTTCCGTTTATGCCACGCCAACGGGTTCGGTGCGGTGCGCGACGACTGCCTCGTCAACCGCCTCGCGGAAGGCAGCTAGCGAATCCGCCAGACCTTCCTCGCTGATCATCAGAGGCGGACAGATCTTCACCGTCCCGCTGCCGGGACCGACGGGGCTGAACATCAGCAGCCCCTTCTCGATAGATCGCTTAACGATTTCGAACGCCAGAGCCGCATCCGGATCGCCCGTGGCGGGATCGGCAATCACGACGCCGGCCACAAGACCCCGCCCCATCACAGCGGCGATCTCTTCATATTTATCTTTTAGTTTGTGCAGGTTATGGTGTAGAACCTCGCCCATTCTCTTCGCATTTTCAACGAGCTTTTCTTCGACAATCGTCTCGATATTAGCGAGAGCCGCGGCGCAACAGACCGGATTGCCCGTATGTGTCGAGGTCATACTGCCTGGCGCATGCATATCCATCACGTCAGGTCGTCCGGCAACCGCCGCGAGTGGCAATGAACTCGATATCCCTTTCCCGAAGCAGGCCAGGTCCGGAACGATCCCGTAATGCTCGAAACCCCAGAACGTCCCGGTACGGCCGAATCCAGCCTGTACTTCATCGCATACGAGCAGGGCGCGGTGCTTGTCGCACCATGATCTCAAGTTTTGCATGAAGGGTGTAGGTGCAAATGCTGCATCCGCACCCTGGTAGGTCTCTAGGACAACGCCAGCTACTGAATCGAAATCCACCCCCTGGTCGCGCAGCCCTCGCTCGAAGGCCTCGAAGCTGGTGTCGGTTTGACGGTAGCCGTCCGGGAACGGAAGCTGCACGAAGCCCGGGTCGAGATTGACAATCCACTGCTTGAGCGCTGGGATGCCGCCCACTTGCTGCGAGCCCATGGTCCGCCCATGAAAGGCGTTGGCGAACGAGACGATGATCGTCTTGCTGAGCCCGCCGACCTTCGCGCCATGAGTCCGGCACAGCTTAATGGCGCACTCGACCGTCTCGGACCCGGTCGTGAGCAGGAAGACCTTCTTGAGGGGTTCGGGAAGCAGTGAAGCGATCTTTTCGAGCAGGGCGAGCCTGATTTCACTTGGGAAGCAGTAGTTCGTGAGTAGCCCGTGCTCAACCTGCTTACGAATAGCCTCGTTGATTCGCGGAGCGTTGTGACCGGCGTTCGTGATCAAAACGCCCGACGACCAATCGATCCACTGGTTGCCCCAGCGGTCGCGGACGAGGAACCCTTCGGCCTGATCCCACACGACCGGGGGCTGGCCTTGCATCGCGCGCGGCTCGACGGCGGCTAGGCGCTCGATGAGCGGAACCGACTGGGAGACGGGAAAGTCCGTGACAATCCGGCGGAACTTCGTTTTCACCGGGGGCACGCTTCGGGGCTCGAGAGAAAACACAGGCATGGCTACCTCGTCGACAAGTATCAGGGAAGGCTTATTCTATCGCAGCGGGGGTGAAGTCTCCGCTGTGTCAGCCCCACCGGCCTGCCACTTTCAGACTTGGTCGCAGGCCGGACCGCTCCCTCGGGGTCACGGCTCGGCTTGGGCGGATTTAGTGGTTCTCGGAGAATTCCCGCGAGCTGATGAGCGCCCACTGCAGGTCTTGCAACGCCTGCTCCCGTGTGGGGGTCTCGGCAATGAGGCCTTTCAGGTCGGTGACCTCAGGTTTCGCAGGGAAGCGCGAGAACGCCGAGAGATACATTTCCTCAATGATCTTGTCGTCCGACGCCCCGGCCTGATGCATGTCGAAAACCCGCGCGCCCTTCTTCCAAAGCTTATCGTTGTAGGTGGTACCGGCGAGCAGGTGCAGCGCCTGCGTCAACTTCGGAGCGGCGTCGCGCTCGGGAACCGAGAAACGATTCGCCCGGCCAAACAGGTCGAGGAAGACGGACGGATAGACATCCGTCTCTTTCAACTCGACGGCGCGTGTACCGAGCGGAGCCGTGCCACCCTTCCAGATGCCGCGATTCGTGCCCACTTCGAAACGCTGCGACACACCGGTCGTGTCACTGATGGCGTCGAGCAGAATCTCGGCGTCCAGCGACCGCGAGTAGGCATGGGAATAGTTGATGCTGTCCGCTGCATTTGTATCGTTCGTATCGGCCGATAGCTGATATGTCCGAGACGTGACGATCGTGCGGAGCAGGTGTTTGAGCCGATATCCGTTGCTCGCAAAATCCTCCGCCATTCGAGCCAACAGTTTCGGATGCGTTGCCGGGTTCGTGCTGCGAAAATCGTCCACCGGGTTGACGATCCCACGCCCGAACAGATGGCTCCACATGCGGTTGACCGTCGCTTCGGCGAAGTACGGATGGGAAGTCATCCACTTGGCCAGCTCGCGCCGGGGCAGAGCGTTATCCTCAAACCGTACAACCTTCCCATCGAGCAACGTAGGTTGTACGGGCTCCTTCGTGCGGGGGTGAACCACCCGCATTTCCTTCGGGCTGGCTACATCGGCGGCGACTTCCTTGCCGTCGGGAAAGTCAAAAATCACTGACTGCTCGTTACCGCCGAGCTTGAACATGGGGCCGAAGAACGCCGTCATACCCCAGAACTGGTCCTGCGTCCAGCTCTCGTAGGGATGATCGTGACACTGCGCGCAATCGAGGCGCCGGCCCATATAGACGCGCACTTCTTCACCCATCATGTTCTCGGGCGGCGGGATCTGCAGATACGGCAGGTAGTGCCGCGTGGCGGGGCTATAGCCCTGAGCGGCGATACGTTCCCGCGCCACCTCATCGTACGGGCGGTCGCGCTCAATGGCATCCCGAATCCATTCGTAGTACAACTGAGTCCATTTGGGATTGATGCCGACAGGGAAGAGGGCGACGCGATACAGGTCGGCGAACCGGAATGTCCAATAGTCGACGTACTCGGGTGAATCGAGCAGGATATCGACCAACTTCTCGCGCTTCTTCGGGTCAGTGTCCACCAGGAAGTCACGTACACGGCGAGGCGGAGGCAACCGGCCTGTGAGATCCAAACAGATGCGCCGCAGAAATTCTTCGTCACTCGATAGGTTAGACGGCACGATGTTGAACTGCCGCAGCTTCGAGAAAACCTCTTCATCGATAAAGTTATTGCGCGGGACCACCGGATAGTCCGGCAAGGCCTCCGCCACGACGCCGACACCGATACGGGCATTGTGTCCGGCGGCCTTGATGAGAACCGCCGTTTCGCCCGGCTTCTTTGCCTCGATGATACCGGCGTTCGACACGTCCGCGACGGCAGACTCGTTCACTATGTAGAGCACTTGATGAGTGAAGTCCTCCTGGCGGCCATCGGAGAAATGAGCCGTTACGAGGATGCGCTGTTTCTGACCTTGATCGAGAACGACGTTATTCGGATACGTTTCGAGCTTCACGATCTTGGGCGTACCCGTGTCGCTCTCTTTGCCGTAGGGCGCGCCGGCACTGATCCAATTCAGAATCGTTGTGTAATCGTCTGATCCCTTATCGAAACGGGGACCACCGCCGTGCGCGATCTCCATTGTGGCTTTCTGGAGCAGCAGGCTCGCTTGCGGCGTCTCCAAACTGATACGAGGTTGCCTCGGGCCGTCGGAGTCACTGGTCAGCACTTTGAATACACCGCCCTCGACGATCCATTTGTAATCTTCGTGGGGATGGACTCCGTTGTTGGAAAGCTTGAAACCCGCCTGCCCTTTGACGCCGCCGTGGCAGCCGCTGCCGCTACAGCCGCGCCGAGTAAAGATACCCACGATGTCGCGGGAGAAGCTGAACGGCCGCTCTTCGGCGGAACCTTCGATGAGCAGCGTGGCCTCGGCCGTATGGCTCCCCAGTGATGCCTGGACTTTCGTCGCGCCGTCCCGCGCCGCAACGACCCGCCCGATTCCTTGGACGGCCGCGATCTCGGGATGCGCCAGTGAGAAGCTTGCCTGCTCGGTGACGTCGCGTTCGCCGCCCGAGGCCGTCTTCGCCATGACGAGGTATTGCTGCGAGGCGCTCTTGCCGGCAATCGTGCGGGCCTCCGGCGCCAAGCGAATGGAAACGATCTCGTCCTGGTTCGACGATGCCGCGCCAAACAGCGGCAGAGCGGCCAGAACAACTGCTAGCAGCAACCTTTTCATCGTGAGGCCTCCGTCGATCGCTTCATTTCATTCTCACTTAAGTTTTCCGGCGGACGCGCCACCATCAGCAATAGTTCTTTCACAAAGATTCGGTCGCCCAGCTTGCCATCGACGACGGGTTGCGCGTACACCCGCGCGACTACGGGCATCGGTGTCGCGGGTGCATCAGGGTCAGGCAATAGCACGAAAGTCGCTTTCTGGCTCTTGGTCCTGAATCGTTCTTTCTTCCCCTCACTGAATGGCGGCGGGCTATCGGGCTCGACCTCGGTACCGGGAACGGCCCTAACCCCCTCCGGGAGCCCGTCGATAGAAAGCACAACAAAACCGTCGTAGCCCTCTTCTTGATCGGTCACGACGCTCAGCTTCTTCGCTTGACCAGCAATAAGATTCAGGTGGTCCTCCGCGATGTGAACTTCGCCCAGATGCGGCACTCTTGGCCGAACGAGCACGCGGTATTTCATCGCTCGATCACCGTAGGAGGCGGTGATATCGCGGATCTCCAACGTAAACTCGCCATCGCGGGAAAACGAGAACGCCGTCTTGGCCTGGATCTCCTTTCCGATATTACCGTTGGCGTTAACGTTCGAGTAGACGTTCGTAAACGCCTCAACACCGCTGTCGTCGACAACTCGCAGATACGGATTCATCTCGGGAACCGTTTTCTCCGGCGTCTCGACTTCGAGCACAAGCTCGTCACCCTCTTTGATTGAGAAACTGACGCGGTCGATGTCGCCCGGATGCTCAACCGATCCCACGATCAGAGCGGGAAGGGGAATCTTCGGAGGAACGACAGGCGTCGTAGTCGGTTCGGCGTCGGCGTCCACAATCGGGATTTCGCGCGCCGCCGGGATGGCCCCTTGCTTCGGCTTGCCGTCAGCATCTTCAAGAGTCGGCGCCAGATCAGCCACCGCTCGCGACCACAGTATCTTCATGCGGTCCGCATCCAGCTTGCGGGTCCAGGTTCGCTCCGACCATTCCGGCGCGTCGGCGGGGTCAGCGGCGGCGTCAGCGGCGGGCTGCGGCTCATGCTCGGGCGGGGCCGTGACGATCCGTAAAACGTAGGCGTGGTCCGTTCCGCCATAGCCCCAGAAGCCATTCACTCTGACGAGGTACTTGCCGTCTTTCTCAAAGCGGTACGGCAACGCCGCTTCGGTCGAAAGGCCGGGATAGGGCTCGCCGTCATCATCATGAAAGGCCAACCTCGTCGGGCGATCTTCATCAAACCAACTCCCCGTTGGCTCGTATAGCGAAATCGCGGGATCTAGAGGACCGCTCGAAAGCGCCTCAAACAGCATCTGCTCCCCTCGGCGCGCACTGAACGAGTAGTAGTCGACTTGGCCTACTTCGTCGATCCGGCCATGAACCGCAAGAGGGTGGCGGGGAAGCGGTTGCGCCTGGCGCGGAAGTTCGTGCGCCTCGGCTTGTTCGAGCAACACAGGCTCGCTGTGGATGTGAAGGTCGAGCGGGTTCGAGATACCGCGCGGGGTGACCACGCGGAAAGCATACTTGCCCGGCGCCACGTTCTCGGGCGTCTCAATCTCAACTTCGAGAAGCTGGATGGCTGGTTGCTTCTTGGACTTGCCTTTGGTGACAGGCTGTTGCGGCTCGTCGCTGATCGAGACAACGCGCGCCTGGATCGTTTTTGTGCTGAGCCATAGTGCGTGGGCTCCGTCGAGCGAGCGGCCTCGCACGGTCGTGCGAAAGACCTTGCCACCCCGACCGCCGAGCGGAAACACCGACAGCAGACTCGGCTCCGGCGGCACATCCGCGCCAATTCCTGGCCGTGCCGCCAGTCCGAAGAGCAACAGGCAAACGAAACCGCGCATCCAGCCGGTCCGGCGCGTTTTGTCTAGCAAGAGAGTCGCCAACAATTTTCAGTCCGTTGCGGCTAGTTTACACCACCAGCCGCGTCCGTGCACATCAGAGAGTTGTCCAATGCAAGATGATCCTGAAAGGAGGGAGTGTTTCCAATACAAGATGATCCTGAAG
>JAQBUE010000129.1 GCA_027624045.1 Acidobacteriota bacterium | reverse complement strand
CACACCCTATTTCGTCCCCGGCCTCGACCTACCGCATTTCAGGATCATTCTTGGATTGGAAAATGCTCTGCATAAACCGGACATTGACAAGCGCACAGGGATTCTCTAACGTCTCAAGGGAGGTAGTCATGAAACCCATTGAACGCCGTACCATCCTCAAGTCCTCCGTCTTAGCCGGAGCAGGGTCCCTCCTAGGCACATCGCGGACCTGGGCGGGGGCCAACGACCGCATGCGTGTCGCCATGATTGGCGTGGGCGGCCGCGGCGGCAGCGTCATGAAAACCGTTGCCGACATCGATGGAGTCGAGGTAGTCACGGTCTGCGACCCTGACGAGAACCGCATGCGTGAACGCGCCGGAGAACTGGAAGCAAGCAGCGGCAAGCTTCCAAAACTCGAGCCCGACCTGCGGCGCATCATGGATGACCGCTCGATCGACGCCGTCGTCATCACCTGCTGCAACCACTGGCACGCCATGGCGGGCATCCTGGCCTGCCAGTCCGATAAGCATGCCTATGTCGAGAAACCGATTTCGCACAACCTGCGCGAAGGCCGCATGCTGGTCGACGCTGCTCGCAAATACAAACGAATCGTGAGCGGCGGCACGCAGCGGCGCTCGCACCCGAATTTTCAGCACGCCATCAAGCTGATTCACGACGGCCTGATCGGCGACATCTACATGACTCGCTGGCTGCTGCCGAGCCACCGGGCCTCGATCGGCTTCAAGAAGCCCGAGCCGCCACCCAGTTCTCTTCATTGGGACCTGTGGCGCGGACCGGCCCCCGACCAGCCCTATCACGCCAATCTGGTCCACTACAACTGGCACTGGTTCTGGGATTTCGGTAACGGCGAGATGGGCAACAATGGCAGCCATTCCGTCGACATCTGCTGCTGGGGTCTCGGTAAGGGCAAGGGTCTCCCGACACGAGTGCAGGCGCTCGGCGGACGGTTCGGCTACGACGATCAGGCCGAGACGCCGAACACCATGACTACCACGTATACCTACGCCGACGGCACGATCCTCGTGGGCGAGATTCGCGGCGTCTATACCGGCGAGCCGCGCAGTTGGCACTTCTACGGCACAAAGGGCCACATGGAGATTTCTACCGGCGGCCTGTTCAAGGTCTACATGGGGAAGAGCAAGGAGCGCGAACCGGAATTCAAGGCGCCCCAAGATCCCCCACAGGGATTCGGGCCGGTCGATCGGACCCAGTTTACGAACTGGGTCGATGCAATCCGCGCCGGCAAACCAGAAATGCTCAACGCCGAGATCGAAGACATCCATGTCTCGAACGCCTTCTGCCACTTGGCGAATGCGTCCTATCGCTTGGGTCGCGAGCTAAACTTCGATCTGAAATCCGAAACATTCAAGTCCGACGACGAAGCCAACCAACTGCTCACGCGCGAGTACCACAAGGATTTTCGGTTGCCGGAAAGGGTGTAGCCGAGCCGCGCGAAAACCCGACGGCGGTGCGAATATGAGAGCCGGCGTTTACGTGAGACGCGAGGCTGTCCAATACTAACCTTGTCTTACACCTTCGATCTGATCGGTAAAAACCCATGCCCACAAACGATACGCATTGCACGATCGCCCCCTATTTCAAAGTGTCCGAAGGTCAACTCGAAACCTTCAAGAAATTCTGCCGCAACGCCGTCGAGCAAACGAGCACCGAACCCGACTGCCTGTACTACGGCTTCAGCTTCAACGGCGATGAGGCGTTCTGCCGCGAGGGCTATGTAAACGCCGAGGCGGCGCTGACTCACCTTGGAAATATCGATCCTCTCTTGCAAGAGGTTCTCAAGGGGATCGCCGAGATCACCCGCCTCGAAGTACACGGTCCGGCCGACGAACTCGCCAAACTGCGCGCGCCCATGGCCGCTCTGAACCCCACCTTCTTCACCCTCGAATACGGCTTCCGCCGCTAGATCCGCTTTCGGCCCAAGCCATCCGCAACCATATTCGCTATCCTTTTTTTGATGGCAACCGCAAAGGAAAAGAACTACTGGCTCGTCAAGTCCGAGCCCTTCAAATACTCCTGGGATCAGTTCGTCAAAGACGGCTCAACCTATTGGAACGGCGTCCGCAACTACCAGGCCCGCAACAATCTCCGCGCGATGAAGAAGGGCGACCTCGTCCTCTACTACCACTCGAACGAAGGGACGTGCATTGTGGGCATCGCGCGTGTCATCAAGGAACACTACCAGGACCCCACCACCGACGACGACCGCTGGTCCGTCGTGGACCTCAAGCCGGTGAAGGCACTGAAGCGCCCGGTCACGCTACGGGAGGTCAAGGAAACAAGGGGTCTCGAGAATATCGCCCTCGTTCGGCAGAGCCGGTTGTCAGTCCAGCCGCTCACCGAGAACGAGTTTGATGTGATTGTGGCGATGGGTTCGAAGAAAGCTTGACCGAGGTTAATCGGCCGCTTGCTTTTCTTCCGCGGGGGGCTGCCAGCGGAGGATGGGACGCCGCGCGGCCAGCGTTTCATTCACGCGCTTGGTGCGGGTCGAATGCGGAGCGGTTTTGACAAGCTCCGGATCGTTTTCGACCTCGTCGGCAATAGAGCGAAGGGCGTCGATGAAGAGATCTAGCTCCTGCTTGCTTTCCGTTTCGGTCGGCTCGATCATCAACGCGCCATGCACGATCATCGGAAAGCTGACCGTGTAGGGATGGAATCCATAGTCGATCAGGCGCTTCGCGATGTCGCCTGTCTTCACGCCGGCCTTGGTCTGTTTGTGATCGCTGAAGACGCACTCATGCATTGATGGCGCCTTGTAAGGCAGCTCGTAGCGGTCTTCGATTCCTTTGCGAATGTAGTTGGCATTCATGACGGCATCGATAGTGGCGTTGCGAAGACCGTCTCCACCGTGCGCCAGGATGTAGGCCAGGGCGCGAAGCAGTACGCCGAAATTCCCGTAAAATGCGCGCACCCGCCCGATGCTTTGGGGCAGATCGTATTGATAGCTCAGCCGGCCGCCGGATTCCGTGATGCGGGGAATCGGCAGATGCGGAACCAAGTGGCTCTTCACCGCCACGGGGCCGGCGCCGGGACCGCCACCGCCATGCGGTGTCGAAAACGTCTTGTGCAGGTTGAGGTGCATGACGTCGACGCCGAAATCGCCGGGCCGCGCGATGCCGACAAGCGCGTTCATATTGGCGCCGTCCATATAAAGCTGCGCACCCTTGGCATGCAGGATCTGGGCCGCCTTGGCGATGTCCCTCTCAAAGATCCCGACCGTGTTTGGATTCGTCACCATCAACGCCGCGACGGAATCATCGACGGCCCGCTCCAGCGCCTCCAAGTCGATCATGCCTTCGGAGTTGGAGGCGATCTCCTCGACCTCATAACCCGCGATCGCCGCTGTCGCCGGGTTTGTGCCGTGCGCCGAATCGGGAATCAGAACCTTCTTCCGCGCATCGCCTTGCGACTCCAAATACGCCCGGATCAGCAGTATCCCTGTCTGCTCACCATGCGCGCCCGCCGCCGGCTGCAGGGTCACGCCGTCCATGCCCGTGATCTCGGCCAGATACTGTTCGAGTTGCACCTGCACGCGCATCGCGCCTTGCGCCAGCTCTTCCGGCTGATAGGGATGCGCCTGGGCAAGGCCCGCGATCCGGGCGACGTGCTCGTTGAGCCGGGGGTTGTACTTCATCGTGCATGAACCCAGCGGATACATCCCTAAATCAATCGCATAGTTCCAGGTGGATAGGCGTGTAAAGTGCCGAATGATCTCGACCTCGCTCACCTCGGGAAAATCAGTGATCTCCCGACGCACGTTCGTCGCGCCCAACGCCGCGGCCGGGTCAACTCCGGGAACGTCAAGCGGCGGAAGCTGATAGCCCTTCTTGCCGGGCGAGGAGCGCTCGAACAGAAGGTTTTCGTTCTGCGTTTGGTGGCTGCGTACTTTGCGAATCATTTGTCTAGGTCAGCCGCTGAACTTCGTGGCGTAACGGTCCATCTCATCGCGCTTATTCACTTCGGTGGCGCAGACGAGCAAAGCATCTTCCAGTTCGGGGTAGAAGCGCCCTAACTCCAGCCCGCCGATAATCTTGTCATCCAGTGCGTGGCGATTCACAGCCGCCGCGCCTGCGCCGTTCGTGCGCACCACAAACTCATTGAAAAACGGCGCGTTGAAAGCAAGCCGCCCGCCGTTGGTTCCGATCTGCTCGGCGAGGTAGTGGGCTTTCGATAGGTTCTGCTCGGCCAACTCGCGCAGGCCTTGCTTACCGAACACCGACATGTAGATCGTCGCCATCAAAGCGATCAGCGCCTGGTTAGTGCAGATATTCGATGTCGCCTTGGCGCGGCGGATATGCTGTTCGCGCGTCGAGAGCGTTAGACAGAAAGCGCGGTTGCCCTCTTCGTCGAGCGTCTCGCCCACGAGGCGTCCCGGCATCTGACGGATGTTCTTCTCCTTTGTCGCCAGCACGCCAACAAACGGCCCGCCATAACTGGGCGGATGCGCGAACGACTGCATCTCACCGGCAACGATATCCGCCTCATAAGTGGGCTCCAGCAACCCTAGCGACGCGGCCTCGGTGAAAATCAGCACCAGCAGCGCGCCGTGACGATGCGCGATCTCGGCGGCTTCACGGGTCTTGTCGATCACACCAAAGAAATTGGGCGACTGCACGATCACCGCCGCCGTCTCGTCATCGAGCTTCGCTTCGAGATCCTCAAGATCCAGTTGTCCGCTCTCGGGGTCGTACTCGACCGTATCGACCGGCAGCGTCTGATGCCGCCCGTAGGTGGCCAGCACTTCACGGTATTCCGGATGCAGTGTCTTCGCGACCAGCAGCTTATCGCGCCGCGTGATTCGAACGGCCATCATGCCCGCCTCGGGGACAGCCGTCGAGCCGTCATACATCGAGGCGTTGGCGACATCCATGCCGGTCAACTGGGCGATCATCGTCTGGAACTCGAAGATCGTCGTCAGCACGCCCTGGGATATCTCAGCCTGATAGGGCGTATAAGCGGTGAGGAACTCACCACGCGTCGCCAGCGGGTCGATTACGACCGGTCGGAAATGCCGGTACACTCCCGCGCCCAGAAACGATGCGTAGCCATTCGCGTTCTCGGCGGCCAGCTTATCAAAGTACTCGATAATCTCGTACTCTGACTGTCCGGCCGGGATATTCAGCGGCCTCCCGAGCTTTACATCGGCCGGCAAATGGGAGAACAACTCCTCCGCGGAGCCCATGCCCAGGGCCGCCAGCATCTGTTGGCGCTCTTCGGGTGACTTGGGAAGATATCGCACGCCGCTGCTACGACTCCTTCTCGGCGCCGATATAAGCTTGATACTGTTCGGCCGACATCAAATCGTCGAGTTCCGCCTTGTCTTCGATCTTGATCTTGATCAGCCAGCCTTTTTCGTGGGGCGACGTGTTCAACTGCTCCGGCGCATCGACCAGTGTTTCGTTAATGGCGGTGATCTGTCCGGTGAGTGGGGCGTAAACGTCGGATACGGCCTTGACGGATTCCACCGTGCCGAACGACTGCGCCGACTGCGTGCGGACGCCCGTCTGAGGCAGCTCGACGAAAACAACATCGCCAAGCTGATCTTGTGCGTGGTCCGTTATGCCGACAGTCGCGGTATCGCCATCCAAACTGACCCACTCATGCTCTTTCGTATATTTGAACTCGCTTGGGTACATACTCTTAATCTTTCTCTTACTTCTTTCTCGAATAGAACGGCATCGGCGTCACACGCGCTTCCACTCGCCGGCCACGGATCTCGACCTCAACTTCAGTCCCCGGCGCTCCCTTGTCAATCGAAAGTATCGCCAACGCGATATTCTTCCCGACGTAGGGGCCCGGCGAACCGCTCGTCACCCAACCAATATCGTCACTGCCGTCGAACACACGGTAGCCGTCGCGGCCGATCCCACGCCCGGTCATTTCCAGGCCGGCCAGCCGGCGTGTCAAGCCTTCTTCCTTTTGCTGAGCCAGAGCATCACGTCCGACGAAGTCGCCTTTGTTCGGCTTCACGATCCATCCCAGACGCGCTTCGTAAGGCGTAATCGTATCATCGATCTCATGTCCGTAGAGAGACATCGCCGCTTCGAGCCGCAGCGTGTTTCGGGCGCCGAGGCCGCAAGGCTTGATGCCAAACTCCTCACCGGCTTCCATGATCGCGGTCCAAAGGCGCGCGCCCTCTTCCGGCGCGATGTAGATCTCGAAACCATCCTCGCTCGTATAGCCGGTTCGCGCGATGATGGCTGGCGTGCCAAGCACCTCGCCGCGCTCGAACCAGTAGTAGCCGATCGCGCCCAGATCCGTCGCCGTTAGCTTACTCAACGTCTCGATGGCCCGCGGACCTTGAACCGCAAGCTGCGCATACTTGTCGCTTGCGAACTCGACCTCGGCGTCAAAACTGTTCTGTGACTCGATCCACTCGAAGTCCTTCCGCTGGTTCGAAGCATTGACACACAGAAAGTAGTGCTCCGGCCCCATGCGGTGGACCAGGATATCGTCTACGAAAGTGCCGTTCGGGTACAGCAACGCCGAGTACTGCGCCTGGCCGTCTTGAAGCCGTGAAACAGCGTTAGGAGTGAGGTGATCGACCAAGTCGAAAGCCTGTCGGCCGCGCACTTCGATCTCGCCCATGTGGCTTACGTCGAACAGTCCGACGGCTTTGCGAACAGCCAGATGTTCATCAATGACTCCGCCGTACTCGACCGGCATGTCCCAGCCGCCAAAATCGACCATACGCGCGCCCAGCGCACGGTGTACGGCGTTGAGCGGGGTTTTCTGGAGAGATGCTGCGGCGGTCGCGGAGGCCATCAGGGGTGAAAGTGACCCCTCACGCTATCACCGCCTAAATCGGACTGTCAATGAAACCCCCGGGCGAGCCGCCAGCACCCAGTCCTCGTCTCGACGAAGGCGGCCAGGCACCAGAAAATCCAGGCCTGCGCGATGTGGCGTAAGGCTCCAGCCTTGCCGGGTCGCGAATCTTCGCGATCCAAGCAGGGAGATTCGCCACATTCACTTGTAGAGGTTGGGGTCAAACTCTGGACGGCGATTTCAATCTCTCGTGTTTTGAGCGTGAGCGGCAGGCCTTGCTCACGTCGCGCCGCCAGACATTCACGAATCGCGTCTTCGAGATTCCACTCGGCTTCAGGTTCGGTTGCACCTTGACTCACACAACCGGGAATCGCTGGACATTCGGCGATAAACATGCCGTCCTCATCCTGGAACAGCGTTATCGGTAACTTCATGAGGAGCCTCGTTCGCTACCGTGAGTATCGCGCCGAAGAGTGCCCGCCTAACCCCACAACACCGTAGACTGGAGAGAGTTCGCGCCGGACCGGATCAACCCGCGACGACCCCCACAATGCCCCGACCAGGCTCATGAGTAAAAACCGCTCCAGGCGCTGGATCTTCGCCGTCCTTCTTGCGATCCTCTTCCCCGCCTTCGCGTTTCACGCCTCCTGTGTGGCCGTGCTCGGCCCCGGCAACTGGGGCTCGGGCATGGAGGAGAAAGTCCCCGAAATCCTCGACGCCGAATCGAACCCCGCGGCCCTCCGTTACCAAGCCGAGTTCGCCGAGGCCGGCGATCAAACAACCCCGCCAGTGCCGCAACTCCCTCCCGGCCTTGAGATTCCCGGCAAGACCCTCAGCGCGGACCACGACCGGCAGACCGGCCAATGGGTCGTTCAAACCTACGAGGGCGAAAGGTGGATCGACCAGCAGCACTTCTATCTGTTGTCCGAACGGGACGATCTGCCCCGCGAACTCAACCTGCCCACGTCAATGATCTTCGAGAACCCTCGTTTCATCCAGCAGGGCTCGAAGAGCACGCTGGCGCTCGAACGCTGGAATTCCTGGTACATTTCCCCCACCGCCAAGCTACGCCGCTACGCCCGAAGCTGGTTCGACGAGACCCTGCGCCCCGAGCGCTCGCTCTATCTGTGCGACCTCGAAACGCGCGCCTTCACCTACTTCAGCCCCGGCCATACCTTCGTCGTTTCACCTGACGCCACCCGCGGCGCCTTTCTCCGATCAGGCGCGACCAGTTCCGGTTTCTACAGCCTTCACATCTGGGACTTCACAAGCGGTGAAATCAAGACCGTCCTGTCGCTCCATGAGTCCGACCCGGGATCAGGCCGCTCGTTTGACTACCGCTGGTCCGCTGATTCCCGCGCGCTCCATCTCAGCGGTTCGACTGCGGGCTTCGAGCGCCGCAACGCACAGCGCCGCGATCTCAATCATGTCCACATCGTGGGGACGCCGGGGCTTTACGGACTCAACTGACCTCGCTAAGAAGCGGCAAATGTGCTAAAAAGAATCTCCCATCGCCATGCAGACAAACACCATCAAACATAAGCTCAAAGAGGGCGGCACCGTCCTCGGCACCTGCCTCACCGACTACGCGAGCCCGGAATTCGTGACGATCCTGAAGGCCGCCGCCTTCGACTTCTTCTTCATCGACACCGAGCACTCGCCCTTCGACTACCGTGAGATCCAAACGCTCGTTCGCGTCTCCCGCGCAGCCGATGTCATGCCCGTCGTTCGCGTCACGCAATCAGAGTATTTTCTGATCGCGCGCACACTGGATATGGGCGCGATGGGCATTATCGCGCCGCGCATTCACTCGGTCGAACAGGGCAGCTCCGTCGTTGACGCCATGAAGTTTCCGCCACTCGGAAACCGCGGCTACGGCATGCGAAACATCATCACCGACTTCAACTTCCGCGGCGCGCAAGTCGAGATGGATTCCGCGAACGACGAAACCATGGTCATCCTGCAAATGGAGAGCCGCGAGTGCGTCGACGCGATTTACGACATCACGGCCATCCCGGGCGTCGATGCCATCATGGTCGGCCCGTTCGACCTTTCCGTTTCGCTCGGTATCCCCGGGGATTTCGAAAGCCCGATCTTCTGGGACGCGTTTGACCGCATGGTTGACGCCTGCAACAAGAACGGCGTCGCCCCGGGCGTCCACATGGGCGGCGCCGGGCTGCTCAAGAAAGCACAAGAACACGGCGCGCGCTACCTCGTCTGCGGCGCGGACGTTTCCGTGCTACTAAACGGGTTGAAGGCCATTCGCGCCGAGTTTCCAGTCGCGGAAGCGGTCGCCGCCGAGAAGAGCGGTTACATGTAGGTCCCGCGGACTGGCTTGGCGGCGCCGCTCAATCCGGCGCTTCGGCCAAAGCGGGCTCAGGCGCTTCCACCTGAACTTGATCCCGCATCACCAAAAGCGTCACGCCGAGGGCCACGAGACTGACACCGAGCCCCGCCACCGAATCGACCGCGTAGTGATAGCGGCCATAGATCGTCGCCCAGAAAATCCCGACCGCGACAGCCGTCAACGCCCAGGCCGCCCAGCGCCCGCGGCGCATGATGAGAAACATTCCGAATACGGCCGAAAAGCTCGCTGAAACATGCGCGCTCGGGAACACGCTGGTGTGAATCCCGCCGCCGCTGAGTATCCACCAATTGAATTGACGGAAGACGGTGTCGATCCGCGGTACATCCTCGCCCGGGAACACCGCGCGCGGTGGCTCCGAGGGGAAATAGGGGAACAGCGCGTAGGAGAGCAGCGTCCCCAGCAGGTAGATGAATAGCAGCCGGTCCGATCCTTCACCGCGATAGCCATGGATGTAGATCATCGCCATGGCGAACGGAGCAAAGATGTAAACCAGGGTGTAGCAAATCTCCAGATACGCCGGAATCAGCGGCCCGAGCGACTCGATCACGTCCCTCGCGCCCCAGTCGTTCAGTAAGAGCCGATCCCATACGATCCACGAGCGCTCGAGCTCAAACGTATGTTCAGTTGGAGCGAACCAGCCCATTTCGCGGTAACACAGCAGAACCAACGCAAACGGCAGCCAGTCGCGAACCACGTCCCACACCGCATGAGGCCTTGCCCCGAGACGAGACGCCAGTAGAAAGTAGGCGCCGATCACAGCGGCGTTGACGCCGATAGCGCGGAACCGGATCGCGGGAGAGATATCGACGAACAGCGAAACGATCGCCGCATAGGTTAGGTAGATCACCAAGACCCACTCGGACCTACGAAGGAATCGAAACGCGGATGCGGGCGAGCACGGCCGATCTTGCTTTTCGTTTTGGGGCTTCATAGCGGCGGCATGCGCGGCCTCAGCTTTCTTTGAGACGCTTTGCGGCCTCACCCGGGTTTCCGCAAATGCGAGGGCGCCCGCCCCTTGAACGGCCACCCCTCAGTCGAGCCGCAAGACCTTACCCGCGCCGAGCGGCTCAAAATTGTCCCCGTAAACTTCACTGAAAAGTTGCTTGGCGAGGTCTCCGCTGCAATGCGCCGACATGATGCGCTTGACGTTCAACTCCCGCAGCCGGCCGATCTGCGTTCGAATCTGGCGCTCGTTCTGCTGAAACATATGCAGCCCGCCCAGCAGCAGCCTGATCGAATCAACACCCCGTTGCCGCTTGACCTGCTCGACAATCGTGACAATTCCCGGATGACTGCACCCTACGATTAACACGACACCCTTCGATGTCTCGATCGCCAATGACTGCTCCGGCGGATCGCCCGGAATCATCCCGGTCGAGTAAGCGCCGGGAATCAGCTCGTACGGCCGAACCTCGCGGCTGACCTTCATTCCGGCCGCCGCGGCCTCCTCAAATGCCTTCTCATAGAACGCATCGAGGAAGTAAACGCTCATCTTCGGATACAGCGGATACAACTTATTGACGCCGTTGCGATGGTCCGGGTGCTCGTGAGAGATCATCGCCGTTTCGATCGACGACGGCTCGACGCCCATCTTCTCGAGGTTCGCCAGGAATAAATCCGGCTTTGTGCCGGAATCGAACAAGGCCCGCCGGCCCCGAAACGTCACAACCGATGAAAAGCCCCAGTCGGGCTGGACGTCCTCGCGAGCGGACGTGTTGTCGTAGATGACGCGGATTTCGAGTTCGGGGTCAGCAGCAGGCGCCGAGATGACCACCACCACAAGCAAACCTAGCAACACTGCAAATCGAGTTGACATAGTTGCCACCTCACTTCCGCACAACCCGTGTCACCGGCCCCATCAAGAAGAACAAGGACGCCAACGACAATAATGGCAGAATCCCAACCAGCACAAACACCGGTGTGAACGAATAAGTATCCGCCACGTAGCCGACCAGCTTCGTGAACAGAACGCTACCCAAGCCCGCACCCATTCCTGAGAAACCCGACACCGACGCCACGAGGCGCGGCGGAACCAAGTCCGCCGGGAGCGTCAGCGTGTTTGTCGAATAGGCATAGAACGACAGCAGCGCGATGCCTGAGAGCACCAAGGCCGTTACGTCCGACTCAACGAGTCCCACTCCCAAACTCGACACCATAGCCAGACCCGACACCAGCATCACCGTCTTGCGGGCGCGGTTTACGCTCCAGCCTTCTTCGATCAGGCGGCCCGAGATCCCACCGCCGAGAAAGCTTGCAAAGATGGCCGGCAGGAAAACCATCCAGAGACGGTCGCGGATATCCTCCATCTGATAGCCGCGCTCGTCCACAAAGTACTTCGGCAGCCACGCCAGATAGAACCAAAGAATCGAATCCGAAAAGAAGCGAACGGAAGTGACGCCCCAAACCTGCCGGTACCGCAGCACTGTTCCCCAGCCGGCAAAGATGCCCTGTTTCTTTTGCGCGCTTCCGGCGCCTTCCGCCGATTGCTCTTCCTGTAATTCCTCAAGCTCCTCTTTCCGCATCAGCCAGTGTTGATCCGGCGTCCGGTAGAACCATAGCCACAGCGGCACCCACAAGAACCCAAGCAACCCAATGATCACAAATGCCCAGCGCCAATCCCTCCACAGAATGAGCTGCGCGATCACTACCGGCGCAATCATCGCGCCCAGCCCCGAACCGCCGCCTGAGAAGTAAGCGACGCCGAGCCCCCGCTCGCGTGCCGGGAACCACTCCGAGACCGCCTTCACCGATGCCGGCCAGTTTCCGGCCTCACCCAATCCCAGACAGAACCGGAATAGGCTCAAACTCGAAATTCCGCGCGCCGTCGAGCACAGGATCCCCGACACCGACCAGAACAGCATGATCAGCAGGAACCCCAGCCGTGTGCCCAGCACGTCCATGAAACGCCCTGTAACCAGTTGGCCAACCATGTAAGCCGACGTAAAAGCGATATTGATGTTCGCGACGTCGTCGTTTGACAGCCCGAACTCCTCTACAATCGCGGGTGTCGCGACGGCGAATGTTTGCCTGTCGAGATAATTAATCAAGGTCGCCAGAAACAGCAGCGTGCAAATCCACCACCGCAGCTTCTTGATACCGTTCGACGGCTGTTCGCTTGGAGTCATGAGAGGTAGGCATTGTAGCTCACAACTCGCCATCCGGTTCAGGGCGACAGCTTAGGGACCGCCTTGCTGATTCAGCGTCCTTCGCAAACCATCCACTCGCTCAATATCGGTTTCCGGTCATACTAAGGCCAGGTATGGCTGAAACCTTTAGCACCGCCTGGACGCGGCTTAGCACCGAACTGCAAGACAGCTCGCGCGAGCTTTTCGCCGAGTGCGAAGGGGCGCCGAACGAGATCTACGATCATCGCTACGAGCCCGCCATGCAAAGCGACATCACCGCGCCTATTCAGCGCGAGCTCCTCAAGCAGGGCCTCCACGGCGCTTGGGGCAAACCGGCCGCATCGTAGGCCGGCCCGCGAAAGAGCGTCACCGGAAGCAGCACGACAAGAAACAATGAGCAGCAGGAAACGGAGCCGCCGCAAGGGCACACAGGCCACGCCCGCAGCCGACCCAGGTCTCACCAGCAACAATTCCCGGCGCTTGCTCATCGTTGCGGTCGCCGCCCTCGTCACAGTGGCCTTAGCCGGCTTCGCGTATTTCTGGCTGAAGCAACCGGCCGGCAAAGCCGAAGCGCCGCCGCCTGCTCAGTTCATCGCCGGGGCCGATCTCGGCTACGTCGATCCTGTCGCCTGCGCCGGCTGCCACGCGGAAATCCAAGAAACCTACCGCCTCACCGGAATGGGCCGCTCCTTCTATCGGTCAACACCCGAGAGCATGGCTGGCGCTTTCAAGCCCGGTAACAGTTACCACCACGAGCCCTCCGACCGCCACTACACGATGATCGAGCGGCAAGGCGAATACTACATCCGCCGCCATCAAGTCGGCCCCGGCGGCAGCGAAATCAATGTCCTCGAAAAGCGCATTGCTTACGTGATCGGTTCCGGCAACCATTCACGCAGCTATCTTTGGCGTACAGCCGACGGCGGGCTGGCGCAGTTCCCCGTCTCCTGGTACGCCGAGAACGGCGGCTACTGGGCGATGAGCCCCGGCTATGACCGTCCCGATCACCAGGGATTCCTCCGCGAAGCAGCCAGCGATTGCATTGCCTGCCACAACGCCTACCCTACTATCGAACAGGGAACCGATCTAGCAGGAGGCGGCCTCACCTACCCGGCGGATATGCCTGAGGGCATTGACTGTCAGCGCTGCCACGGGCCTGGCCGCGAACACATCGCCGTCTTCGAAAATAGCGACCCGTCACCGGAGGCGATCCGAGCATCGATTGTCAATCCGGCGCGACTCGATGCCGAGCGCCAGATCGAAGTCTGCATGCAGTGCCATCTCGAAACAACCGTCGAAGGATTGCCGCACGCTATGAGGCGAAACGGACGGGGTGCATTTTCTTATCAACCCGGTCAACCCCTCGGCGAGTTCACGACGCACTTCGACTATGCACCCGATGCCGGCCCTGACGATCTTTTCGAAATAGCGCACGCCGCCTACCGCTTGCGCAAGTCCGCCTGCTTCCGGCAAAGCAATGGTGCGCTGACTTGCACCACCTGCCATAACCCGCACGATGTTCGCCGTGGCGCGGAAGCTGCCAAGCAGTACATCGCGACTTGCCGCTCTTGCCACGATGCTGATTTCGAAGCACTTGTAAGCATCGGGAAACACACCAGCGACGGTGATTGCCTCGACTGTCACATGCCCAAGCGCCGCACCGACGATGTTGTCCATGTCGTTATGACCGATCACTATATCCGGCGGCGTCAGCCAGCCCGTGATCTGCTCGCGGCGAAAGCCGAAGTCCACCACAAGCCCTACCAAGGCCGTGTGGTTCCTTACTACCCGCCCGACCCCGCACAAACGCCCGAGAACGAGTTGCTGATCGCGGTGGCGCAAGTGAAGTCCGGCTCGAATCTCGATCGCGGCATCCCGGAACTCGAACAGGCCATCGCAAAGCATTCCCCCAATGGCGCCCACTATCACTACGAACTTGCTGAAGCTTACACGCAAGCCGGGCGAACCGACGACGCTGTCAGCACCTATCAGGAAGCGCTCCGTCAGGATCCAAAGCACCTGTTGAGTCTGGAGGGCTTCGGCCGCCTCCTCGCCCGAAGCGGACGCGCCGAGCAGGCCGTCCCAATCCTCGAGCAGGCCCTTGAGCAATCACCGAATGCTTATCAAACCCGCGGCGATCTCGGTCTCGCCTATCTGAAGCTGGGTCAACTACCGTCCGCAATCAAGGAACTACAAACGGCGGTCCGCCTCAATCCAGACGCCGCGCAATCGCAAAGTGGTCTCGGAGCCGCGCTCGTCCAAACCCGCGACCTCCGGGCAGCCGAGGCCGCTTTTCGTCAGGCTATTCAGCTCAAACCCGACTACGCTAATGCCCACACCAATCTGGCAAACCTGCTCGCTGGAACCAACAAGCCTAGCGAGGCCGAGTATCACTTCCAGCAAGCTCTCAAATTCGATGCTGATTCCTTAGAGGCGCACTACAACTACGGTCGCCTGCTGGCCGCTCTCGACCGATACTCCGACGCCGAGAGTCAGCTGCGGTCCGCCCTGAAACTCGATTCCAAGGTCGCCGAAATCCACGACGAACTCGGCACGCTCTTCGCCATGCAAGGAAAGAACCAGCAGGCCATCGCCGCCTACCGCCAAGCCATCGAAGCAAGACCCGGTTATGCCCTGGCCGCGTTCAACCTCGGCGCAATTCTGCTCAGAGAAGGACAGAACGAAGAGGCGAAGCGTTACTTTGAGCAGGCTCTCGCATCGGAGCCTGACTTCGCTGAGGCGCACCTCAATCTAGGGAATCAGTACGCCGTTGAAGGAAAATACCAGTTGGCGGAAAGCCACTTCAGGAAGGCAGCCGCCAGCACTGACCCCGCCCTGCGCCAAGCCGCTCAGGACTCGCTCACACGCCTGCCGTCAGTGCGAACAACTCAGTAACGCAAGGTTAGAACAGGAGGCTCGACTCACGGCCCCGAAACCGCGCTTTCAATCGCCCGCAGCAGGGAGAGTTGTCCAATGCAAGATGATCCTGAAAGGAGGGAGTGTTTCCAATACAAGATGATCCTGAA